>NC_023062.1:0-351255 GCF_000508245.1 Mycoplasma ovis str. Michigan
TTGGAAGATGAGGCAGAGATTGCATTTAAAAATCAATTAGAAAGTGATCTCAAAGAATTTAAGACTCAATCTAAGTTTGACTTCTATATTGAGAACAAAGATAACTATTTAGTAATTAACAAGTTAAAAGAGTTTTTAGAAAACTCTACTACAAATTCCATATTACTAATAGGTTCTAAAGGTTCAGGAAAAAGTTATCTAGTAAGAGAACTATTGAGGGAAACTGAATATGTGTACCTAAATCTAGAGACTTTTTCTGAAAAACTATTCAGATTCAAAACTAATAAAAAAGTTTTTATTAATTACTTTAGTGACTTCAAATTAATTGTTTTTGACAACTTAGAGTCAATAAACAAAAACTCAGACTCATACAAGCTATTACAAAAAATAGAAATTTCTAGAAAAGAATTAGGGAATAAAAACATATTTATTATTGGTACCGAAAAATTTGAATCTAAGAAAACAATTACTAATAACTTATTGGTATTACCTCCACCAAGTCAAAGTTTTGTTCTCCAATTAACTAAAGAGTTACTTAAAAGACATCATCCTGATTTAAAAATAACTGAATCAGCTATTGAGTTTCTCTCTTATCTTTTAGGTAATAATCTAAAAGAATTAATTAATAAATTATTTAAGTTCTTAATATTCTTAGATGGTTATTCTTATCAAACAAATATATTAGATAAAGAAGAACTAAACAATATATTTAATAACTTATTCAATAAATCTGAGAAAAAAAGTCTAATTAATTATGAACAAAATTCACAACTAAAAGCTCTTTGTGACAAAAAAAGATTTATTCTAGATGTAATTAAAAGTAAATCAAAAACTAAAAAAGAAGTTTTTGAAAGAGATCAAATAATTCACATATTAAAAGAAAAATTCAATTTTTCTATTAAGGATATCTCTTTAATACTTTCTAGAAGTAAATCTTCTATTCACTATTCTTTGAAAAAAATAAAAAATAAAAAGGAGAGTGAAACTTTTAAAAATTACTTTGATTATCTAACAAAAATTTAAACGTACACGTATAATGAATTAATTTATTTATTAATTAATAAATGAAATAACAAATAATAAATAAAAAAATAATTATTTATTAATTTATGTATTTTTTTATTAATAACAAGATAAATCTAAAGATAAGAGAATTTATTTACTCAAATATAAATACCAATTTACTTCTTAAAGAAGAAGAAATACTTATTAAATGCAAAGATAAAAAATTAATTCTTTACTCTAATAACAGTTACACTGAATCAAAACTAATTCTTAATGAAGATGAAATCAAATACAAAAAACAAGGTGAAATTGTTTTAAGTTCTAAAACTCTTTTATCTTTATTAGAAAACTTAAAACATCAAACAGAAATAGAATTTCAAAGAATTGAAAACTCACTAATAAAAGTTAGTTCAGAAAAATTTGAATGTAACTTAATTTCTCTACCTAAAAAATCTTTATTTGAAGAAAATCTAGTTATTCCTGAAGACTCAAAAAAAATAACTTTAGAATTTGAATTCCTGAATTTAATAAATAACAGATTTAAAGATTTTTATAAAAACTTAGGAAGTAGTCTACAAAAAAATGCAATCTACAACATTATTAATTTCAAAAAAAATCAATCCTCTAATGAAATAAATGTTTTAGTAACTGATTCTTTTAGAATACTTTTCGCTTCTTTCAGTTTTATAAACATATTGGAAGAAGAATTCCAATTTAACTTACACACAGAAATATTAAGTTGCATAATACTTTTGTTTAAAGATAAATTTGAATCTAAAAGACTTAATTTTTATATAAAAGGTGATATCTTACTAATAAATTCAGAAGGTTTAATTTTTAGAACAAAATTAAACTCTTCAAATTATCCCAATTTATCTAATCTTTTTAACCAAGAAGAGCAATTAAGTTTTACTGTTAATAAAAACTTATTAATCTCAGCTATTGATAGAAATCTATTATTATCTGAACAAAACTTACATATAACTTCTTACAAAATATTAGAAGACAATTTAGTACTAGAGTACAGAGATTCTTCTAGAGGATTTACAAGAGAAGAAATAAAAATAATCAAACATAAGGGAGAGAATATTTATTTCTCTCTTAATAGTCTATTTCTAAAGCAGTTAATAAAGAATATATCTGATGAAGAGATAATCTTTAATATCTCTGAGTCTTATAAGCCAATAATCTTATTTGGAAAAAATGAAGGTATAAATTTTAAACAGATAATATTGCCACTGAAATACAGTTAATTTACAAGTTATGAAATTAATAAATACTCAGTTATTTAATTATCAAACAGATTTCAATAGTTTTTTTAAAAATGAAAAAAACTCTAAATTATGTATTCAGATATTTTTAATAATCTCCTCATTAGTAATAGCAATTCTTGCATCTTCAAAAGTTCAAAAACTTTTATTTAACTATGTATTCAGTTTTTTTGTACCATTCAGAATTTTTGAATACTTTTCAGAGTTATTGAATGATTTTTTGATAAACAATAGTAAAAAAACTTTTAGTAAGTTTGTAACTATCTTTACTGATTATAGAACTTATGTCTATGGTGCAATATTTATATTCACCATAGAAAAGATAAGACTATTTATTAAATACAGGAGAGTTATGAAAAAGTGAAATAAATTTTCACTTTCTTATGGAATATATGAAAACAAAAGGTTTTTAAAAGTCAAGAAAGAGTTACTAAAAACATTAGGTAATGTATTAGCTTTTGGAGTAACTCTCCTAATATATTGTGGTATTCTTCTTTTTGCAGTTTATAAAGAATTAATCAAGAAATTTAACTTTGAAAATAATTTCATATTTGAGGGAATAATATTTGCATTTTTCTTCTGAATATCTTTTGTAGTTTTCTATTGTCTAAATATTTATCAAAGAACACACAACTACTATAGAAACTACCTAAAGAACAATAAGATAAACCAAAAGAAAGATGCTTTTATTGTTATAAAAAGTCTATTTTGACATTATCTTTTAAATCTATTTAGTCTATTTATGATAGCTTTGAATGTTCCAATAGATTTATTCATTATCTTTATGAGTTTGAAGTTTTTACCTTGAGTTCAAATAGCTTCAAGAATAAAAAGATTATTTGTTGTTAATAGAGAAGAGTTAATATACAGTAGTTCTAGAAGAACTCTTTTGAATATTGCTTAATATGTCTAACTCTATAGTTGAATCTTCCAGTTCAGTAGAGTTACTATCTGATGATAATCAGGATTTACTGAATGAAAGACAAAGGGAAATATTAAGAACAGTAGTTGAGTTTTATATAAGTGAAAAAGAAGCTATTAGTAGCTTAAATATTAAGTCCAAGAAGTTTTTGGGTTGATCTTCTGGAACTATAAGAAATGAGATGATGTTCTTAGAACGTAGAGGATTTTTAAGAAAAGAACATCAATCCTCAGGAAGAATACCAACTAAAGAGGGTTACAAGATGTATATTTGTCATTTAATGGATAACTTAAAAAATGTAAATGAAGATATCAAGTATAAGTTAATAGAGTTATTTGCAAATAGAAATGAATCAATAGATGTAACTCTTAATAAGAGTGCAGAGATTATTTCTAATTTCCTTAACTTACCTATTATTCTTTCAGGAAGTAATCACTTAAGTAAGGAGATACTTAAGAGATTAGATTTAGTTGAACTATCTGAAAAAGAGTTTGTTATATATGCAATAACTTCTTCGGGAGAGATTTATAAGGACAAGATAATGATAGATAACTTTAAAGAAAGAGAGGATTTAAGTATCTGTGTTAAATTACTAAATGAGAATTTAGTAGGTTGTACTGTTTCTAATATAGATAGTGAAACTGTTAAGTTATTACCAAAGATAAGAATCAGTGTTCATAAATATGAGTTTGTTTACGAAAAAATTATTGCAAAAATTTGTTCAGGTGTAGTTAATAAACAACAATCCTTGTATAGGATTTACAACAAGAATTCTATAATTTCCCAACCGGAGGTTAGAAATAATCAAATTAGTTTAGAAAAAATATTTAATATATTAGAGAGTTACTCTACATTCTCTCAATTAAATACCAATTACTTTAAAACAGGAAAGACTTTAATTAATTTGGATAATGCAATAGACGGAGTCTCTGTAGCAACAACTACAGTCTTAAATACTAAAGATAAGACTAGAAGTTTATCTGTAATAGGTCCTACTAGAATGAATTATTCTCTTATTAGGAGTTTGTTTGAGTTTATTAATGAAAAGTTAGTAGAGTTACCTAATTAATGAGTCTTATAGAAGAAAAGAAGAAAAAAGGTCTTAAATTAGAGGAATTACTTAATTTAAGAAAGGAACATAAAGAGATTGAGGAGAAATCTAAGAGATTAAGTGATTATTTGAATCAAAATATCTTTAGTGTTTTTGATAGAACTCAACAAACTTCAGATATTAAATTAGAGGAATTATTAGATGTAAGTGATAACTCCTTTAATTTCTTTAAGAAGTTATCAAAAAGTGGAGTATTTGAATATAGCTTTCCAGCTTTAGAGATAAATCACTTAACTAAATACTATGGAAACAAAAACATTGCTTCCTTAGTAAATGTTTCACTAAAAGTTTATTTTGGTGATTTACACATAATAGTAGGGTCTTATTCTTCGGGAAAAACAACGTTGTTTAACTGTATTGCTGGTAAAGAGGAATATGAAGGAGAGATACTATTTAACTCACAAAACTACAAGGGTGATATTTTGAGAATAAATAAAGTATGTGGATTTATAGGTTATGAACATGAGTTTGACTTGTTTAGTACCTTAGAAGAAGTAATTAACACTAAGTTACAACTAATGGGAGTTGAAGAAAGTACTATTAGAAATTATTTGTCACTTAAGTTAAAAACTTTTGGGTTAGAGAATAAAAGAAAAACTTGCATTATTGACTTAAAACTATTAGAAATTAGAAAGGTTCAACTATTAATTTCTTTAATATTTGACCCTAATATATTAGTTCTAGATCAACCTTTATTAGGTCTTCAACACACTGAGAGAATTGAATTTTTGGATTTGCTAGTTAAATTCAAAACACCTGAAAGAGCAGTTATTTTGTTTTCACATGAGCTTGCAGATTTGGTTAATTACTTTAATTCTTGTACTTTGTTAGTAGAAGGAAAAACTTATTATTCAGGCTCTATGGACAATTTATTGTTGGAAAGTAAAAATAAATACACCATTGTGACTTCAGATAATGAAGTTTGTCTAAAGTTCTTACCTAAATATGCAACATCACATTCAGTTAACCTTTTAAAAAATGTGATCTTTTGTACTTTTGATGGACAAATGAATTTCCTACTATTTCAAAGAGAATGTTCTGCCAAGAACATTATCTTGTTAGAAATTAAAAAGATTAGTTTGGATTTAGAAGATGTGTACCATTCTGTTTCTAAAGTAGGAAGTAAAACTGCTAGAGTAGAAATAAATAAACAAAGGTTCTTTTCTACTTAGTTAAAGATTTTTCAGCGAGGGATTTCTCCCTCTCTGATTATTTCTTTATTGTCATAGTCATAAATAGTTGAAAAAACTCCTGAGCTTATACAACCAGATTTGACAATCATAAATTTATCCTTATGTTCTCTAAAGACTTTTTTGGCTTCTTGTAAATCTTTGATTGGTTGCTCTCCAGAGATATTGGCACTAGTTGAATATAAGGGCCCTAAATGTTCAGACAGTTGTAGGAGAACTGGATTATCTGGCATTCTGTAAGCCCAACCCTTATATATTATTGTTAAGGGTCCAGGCCAGAATCTTTCTAAAAGAAGCTTTAAGTCAGTCGGAATCTTGTGAGGTAATTGTTCAATCTTACCAACAAAAGAAATTAGTTTTTTTTTAAGGGTCTATTCTTTATTTGGTAAAGAACTTTACTATCGAGAGCAGCTAACGCTATTAAAGTATCAGTTTCAATAACAATAGCCTTGCCCATCAATAAATTTTTGCAAATTCCTAAATAATTTTCTAAATATTTTCTAATGAACTTATTCAAGATAAAGTTTTTCTTTTTTAATAATTTAAAAATGAAAGTATATTAAATAATCAAATATAAATGGAGCAGAATATGAGAATCAAACTCACGACTCAACCTTGGCAAGGTTGTGTTTTATCACTAAACTAATTCTGCGATGAATTTAAAAACAAGCTTAAAAGCTTGTCTGATTTATATATTTAAATAATTAAATAAAGCTAAAAATAATGAATTTAGAAACTAACAATCAGGGATCAATAGTTAATCAAGAGGAATACTCTTGATTTAAGATGCACTATAGAAACTTTAAGAATAAGTCAGTTTCTTTTTTAGAGGAATTTATTAAAAATTTTCATAGGATACAGTGAAGTAGCAGTAAAAAAGTATTTAAGGAAACTTGCTTTGTATTGGCCATCACAGGAGTGTTAACTTTGTTTTTTTATTTGATATTCCTGTTTATGTGACTTATTACATAAGTTAATTGGAAATGGAGTGGTTACTGATGGGTGACTTTGATGAATTTGAAGACGATTTAATTAGTCTTCAAATAGACCAAGAAGATGAGGGAAATAAAATTGGTTGATTTACAGCTAGAACTTATGTTTCTAATGAGGATAGATTAATAGAACAATTGTGAGATAAGGTAAGACAATATAGGTTAGGTGAAGAAGTTTTGGAAATACTCTCTATTAAAGAGACTGTGATAGATGAATCCAAAGAATATCTTCCTGATTCTTTAGAACTTCCAAAAACAGAATTTAGAAATAGTAAGACTTCTATTTGAGTAAAGACTAATGGCGGTTACTTTAAAAAAATTAGATTGAAAGTTGTCAGACCATTTAAGAGTTTTATCTTTATCAAAATGTTGGGAGATACTGAGTTGTTTGAGCAAATTCAAAGATGGTCTTTAGGACTTTCTTTTTTGGGATATCCAAATCCCAATTTGGTATCTGAGGATGAAGTGTTGAGAATGAAAAAAATGTTCTCTGAAAAAGCTCCTTCTTTAGAAGACTATATAGCTGAAAAGGAATATCAAATAGTAAGCGGGCCTGTTTCCAACTTTGTTAAGAGCAGTATTTCTTCTGCGAAGTCACCTGAGGAAGAAGGATTGGGTTATGACCCTGAGGAAGGAAGAGAAGAAATTAAGACAGTAGAAGAAATTGAAGATAAATATGATTCCTCAATTATTCAAGATAGAAGAGATATAGTTATTGAAAAATTGAGAGTTAATGACTTTGTCTTTCTAGTAGAGATGGGAGCTAGGGGAGTTGTTAAGGAAGTAGATCTTAAAAACAAGATAGTAACTGTAGATATTAATCTGTTTGGTAGAAACCAAACACTTAGATGTAGTCCTCAACAATTGAAAGAGTTTTAAAATTTAGTGAGGCTTTCATGAATATAATAAAGGATTTCATAAATAAAAAATTTGTTGCAAGGTTTAAGGATAAAAAAGACTCCTTTTCCGCAAAGAAAGAAATAAGAGTTTATTCTCCCATAACAGGTCTTATTGTTGATCAAAAAAACATTCCAGATGAAGGTTTTTCTGAGGGTTATATGGGAGTTGGAGTTGGGATTCAACCCAAAGAAGACGAAGAAGTTGTTTGCCCTTTAACTGGTAATCTGGAAGTTTTATTTAAGACTCAACACGCTTATATCATTAGAGAATTAAATACGCAAGTTGCAGTTATGTTGCACATTGGAATAAACACAGTTAATATTCCAGCAGAATTAAAGGCTTTTACTACTCCTTTAACTCAAGGTTTGCCAGTACAAGCAAAAGATCCTCTTTGCAAAATGTCACTGGAAGTTATTAGAAAAAATGCAACTAGTGACATTTCTGCACTATTAGTTCAAAACGAAAATATGGAAAATAAGGAAGTAAAAATTCACAAGAAAGAAGGAGAGTCAGTGAATAAGGGAGATCTAGTTATGAGTATTTTCTATAAGGCATCTGAATAGTGAACACCTCAAATACGAAACTCTCTTACTAGAGGGAGGATTAGCTAGTCCGGGGCTTGTCTCCGGAACTTTTTTTCTCCACCCTAGAGGTTGTTTCATTTGAGAACAAATTCAATCTTTTATTAACAGAGAATTCGCAAAGTTAAAAGTTCAGAATGTTTTATTTCCTAGCTTAATTCCCTATTCTGGTTTTGTTAATGAACAACAAAAAGAAGAGAATTTAGATCTCAGTGAAATTATCAGATTACATTCTGATAAAGATGATCTAAATAGTATTGTTGCTTTAAGACCTACTAGTGAGTTACTTTTTACTCACTTTTTTAAAGAAAGAATACAAGAAAGAAAAAATAAGTTACCTATTCTTTTAAATCAGTGATCTTCTGTTTATAGGTCAGAAAAAAATACAAAACTATTTTTTAGAAGTAAAGAATTTTATTGACAAGAATTACATTCCATTCATATTTCTGAAGATGAAGCAAAAGAATATTTGCTCCTAATAGATGAAATTTACAAAAAACTTTTAAAACATTTTCTTTGCATTAATTATTTGGGAGGAGAAAAAACTATATTAGAAAGATTTCCTGGGGCTGAAAAAACTTTAACTAATGAGTGTATCTTGCCTGATGGGCAAGTACTTCAATTAACTACAACTCATTATCTTTCTTCTTTTTTTTCTAATCTTTTGGAAATAAAGTATTGAGTTAATAACTCAACTGCTTTAACTCCAGTCCAATTATCTGCTGGTTGCTCCACTAGACTTATTGGTGCAATAGTTCAAATGCATAGTGATAATTCAGGTTTAATTTTGCCTTGAGAATTATCTCAAGAGCAAATAGTAGTTGTGGTTTTCAAAGATTTACATCAAGATGATTTGCAAATATATCTTTCTTCTTTAGAAAGAGAGTTAAGTATTTATAGGTTTACTATTGAAATTATTACAGGATCTTTAGGACAAACTATGTATAGACTAGAGAAATTGGGTATTCCTCTAGTCATAATAGTTGGTAGAAGTGAAGTAGAGAATTCTAAAGTAACTCTCAAGTTAAGAACATGTGAGGATAAATTTAGATGTAATCTTTCTGAACTTAAGCAAGAAATACATCAAATCAAAAAGAATTACAAACAAGAACTATTAAATAGAAGTAGAAAGCATAACTCTAATTTTTTAGTTAAAACTAGAGATTGAAGGGAACTAATTAAATTGATTTCTAATGGAAAAGTTGTCTTGGCTCCCTGAAGAGATGAATTGGAGAATGAAACACGCTTTAAATCTCAAAAATATAATTTCTCTATTAGATGTATTAAGGAGAAGTTGGCTCCAAATACTAACTTTAAATGTGTATTTAGCGGACAAACAGCTAATTGTTTAGCTTATTTTGGTAGAAGTTATTAATTAGTATGTCTGTACATCTTGATGTAAGTTTTCTTAGAACAGTTAATCCAGATGAAATAAGAACACTTTATTCAAGTAAGTTAAAAGAAATCTTTAGTGATTTGCAACTGAAACAAGCAAAGGGAGTTGAGATGACAGGTTGAATTCCCTGAATTTTTGAAGACCATAAGGAAATATTTGTTAAGGCTAGAGAAATTAGACAAAAGTGAGTTGATAGTAAGGTAGAGGTTGTAGTAATAATAGGAACAGGTGGTTCCTATTTAGGAAGTAAAGCTTGTTTGGAGTTTGTGGAACCTAGGTTTAATAACAAGAAGTTTTTTGAGTTTTTGTTTGTACCTTATTTTTCTTCGAGATTTATTGAAAGTACCATCAATTATTTAAAAAATAAAAAGTTTGCTATTGTAGTAGTGTCTAAATCTGGAGGAACTTTAGAAAGCGCAGTATCTTTTAGATTTTTAAGAGATTTGTTATTTGAAAAAGAAAGAGAGAAGCACTTTGAATATGTAATTGCAGTAACTACCAATGGCGAGGGTTCTTTATATGAATTAGCTAAAAGACATAATTACTATATTTTCGGAATAGAAAAAAGTATTGGCGGAAGATACTCTGCTTTAACTCCTGTTGGGTTAATTCCAGCAATATTAAATAATATTTCTGGAGAAGAATTAATTGCAGGAGCTAAGGCCTGCTATGAAGATTTCTATCACTTAGATTACACAGCTAATGTTCCATTTCAATATGCGGCATATAGAAATTATTTATTTGAGGAAAGAAAATTAAGTTCTGAATGCTTAATCACTTATGATTCTGAAGCTAATGGAATGCTTCATAAGATGAAGCAATTATTTGCTGAGTCTGAGGGAAAAGGAGATAAAGGATTAATGCCTGTTATTCTAGACTTTACTCCTGATCTTCACTCTGTAGGTCAATTATTGCAGGAGGGAAATACTTCTTTTTTCCAAACTATAGTTTGGATTAGAGATGAAAATAGGGCAGAAGAATTAAAGATTAAAAGCAGTATCTTCGGCAACGAAGATAAATTAGATTGGTTAAAGGGAACTACATTAAGAGAGATAAACCAAGCAGCTTTTTTGGGAACTGTTAATGCCCATAAAGATTTGAAAAATATAGATATATTAGTTTTGAACGTGAAAGATTGATCTGCATTCTCATTTGGTTATTTATATTTCTTCTTGTGTCTTTCAGCTATGTTTTCTGCTTACTTATTTGGTCAAAATCCTTTTGACCAACCTGGAGTTGAAGCTTATAAATCTAGAATGATAGATAATTTAAGAATAAGAAGTAAATACAACTAATTTACGATTGAACACTTAGAAAGCTTTAGATCTCTTAAATCTTTTAAGAGATGCGGCTTAACCCTTTCAACATTATTTGTTAGTCTTTTCATAACTAGTCTTCCTTTTCTGGGACAACCAGAAATAGGAGTTAGTTTACTATTCATATCTTTAATAGGTAACTATCTTTTAAGTTCCTATACAGTATTTAGACTGTTTGGAAATTTCAATAGAAGTAATGTACATTTAATTTTTTATGTTGCTTCATTTGTATTTGTACCCTTCTTATTCTCCATTGGTTATTTTTGACTGTGAATGGATAAGGTAAATAGTGATTTACTTAGAAAGTACTTAAAAGATCTAAAGAGACACCAAGAATATGAAGGTCAATTCTTAGCTTTTAATAGATATAAAACTGAACCAGTTGTTTGCTTGCCTAAGGATCAAGATCAAAACTTTAATAGATTAGTTAGATATAACCAGCTGGCTGGTTATAGACATTTAACTAAATACAATTCAGTCAAGGTTATAGACAATGCTAAAGATTGTCTATTCTGTATTGTTCAGTTAATAAAGAGAGCTAAAAGATTTATACACATTGAGTATTACATATTCTCAGAAGGATATGTATTCAATTATTTAATTCGACTTTTAAAAAGAAAAGTTAATCAGGGAGTCGAAGTAAGAATAATAGTTGATGGTTGGGGGAATTACTTTAAGATCTCTCGTAAAACTCTAAGAAAAATTAGAGAATCTGGAATTCAACTAAAAATTTTTAATCCACTATTAACTAGGGGAAATGAGTTATGATGGAATTTCAGAAATCACAATAAGTTATTAGTAGTAGATAATGACTATGCATTATTTGGAAGTTGCAATATTTCTGATGAATATTTCAACATAACTGATAAATTTTTTCCTACTTCTGAGTTATCTCTCCTTTTGGAAGGAGAGATAGTTAACTCACTAAATATATTGTTTGCATTCCATTGAGGTTTAGTGGATAGTACCAAACCTCCTAGGAAGAAGAGAGAAGAACCAGATATGTTGATAGATAAACAACATTATTTTGGACTTAATAATCAAAAGAAAGGAAAACTAGATTTACAATTAATTCCTTCTTCTCCGTTGCTGGAAGAAAGATTAATTAAGACTAATCTTTTGAATTTAATTCTTTCTGCAAAGAAAGTAGTAAGAATAACAACTCCTTACTTTTACCCTCCAAAAGATATATTGAATGCTCTTAAATTCGTTAGTCGGATTGGAGTGAAAGTTCAAATTATTTTGCCCAAAGAAGCAGACTTTAAAGATAAAGTCTTGAGAGTTCACAGAAAATTATTATCTAGTTTGGCTCCTAGCACAATAGAAATTTATGAGTATTTAGGATTCAATCATGAAAAACTAACCATAATAGACGATGAAATAGTCTATTTTGGTACTTACAATTGGGACTATAGATCTCTTTATTTGAATTTTGAAAGCTCTTTATTGATTAAAGATAAAGAGATTGGATTAAAAATGAAAATATTATTTTTAAAAAGACTAAAAAACAGTCACTTAATTCAATTAACTGACTGTGATTACAAACACAAAGTATTACCAAATATATTTACTAGTATTTCTAAGTGGTGTCAATTGTTAGCCTAAGAGTTGACAACTATTAATAGAGCAAAGAAAAGATCTCAAATTGTTTTTCAAATTTGTTTTGAGATCTATTTACTTAGAGTTCCATTTTTATTGGACTCACTGACTTTTAGTGAAGTAGATATAGATATTAAGCACTGGACTTAAATAATGTATAGAGTGTCGAAAAATTAGATTTAAAAGTGATCTCACAAGAAAGTCTTTACTTTTACATAAATATTTCTCAGTCTCTAAAGGATAATCTTGAGAAAAAATTTAAGTTAACTTTTTCAGAATTAAATTTATTGTCTTTTCCTGATGGAGAATACTTTGTTCAACCCAAAGTTTCTGTAAGGGGTAAGAAAGTATTTATTTTGCACAGTCTTTCTTATCCTGTTAATGACAATTTGATGAAATTATTGATTTCAATAGATGCAATCAAAAGATCTGCCGCTAAAGAAATTAATTTAATTATTACGTATTTAGCCTATTCTAGACAGGATAGAAAAACACATGAAAGATCTCCAATAACTTCTAAATTGATTTCTAATCTTATTAGCGCTTCAGGTGCAAATAAGATTACAACTGTAGATTTGCATTGCGATCAAATCGAAGGATTTTTTGATATAACGATAGATCACTTGTATTCTGTTCCACTATTTGCCGAGTATCTAATTAGAACTTACGGCAATGAACTTAAAAATTTTGTTATAGTTTCACCAGATTTTGGAGCAACTAAGAGAGCAAGAATGCTCTCACATTTACTCTCAATTCCTATGGTGATTATGGAAAAGATTAGAAATACAGATGGAGAAATTAATGAACATAACATTTACGGAGATGTCAAGCACAAAAGATGTTTAATTTTTGATGACATTATTGGAACTGGAGGAACTGTAATACTAGCCACAAGAACTTTAAAAAAAATGGGAGCAGAGTCTATTACTATCTGCTCCACTCACGGATTGTTTAGTGGAGGAGCTTGAAAACTATTTGATTCTTCTTATAAAGAGAAGTTATTCTCCGAAATATTAGTTTCTGATAGTATTCCCTTACAGGAAAATAGAGAATATGTTAAAGTAATTAGCTTGGCTAAATTACTTTCACAAGTAATAGATGTTTATTCCAAGGGAATAGGATCTTTGTCTAGTATATATGAATCTCTTAAATCTGAAGTATTACAGTTAAGTTCAAAGCTTTAATAATTTTTCTATAGTTTTTTCCAAAAAAAGTAATTTTTTAAGGGAACTTAAGAGTAGAGGTGTACTTTACAACTCTACACCTATAGAAAACTTAGAAAAGTTATTAGATTCTGGTTGAGGTATTTATGTTGGTTTTGATTTAACTGCTAACTCTCTTCACTGAGGTCACTATTTATTATTGGCTATATTAAATAGGGCATCTGAGTATCAAATACCAACAGTAATAGTTATTGGTGATTTCACAACACCTATAGGTGATGCCTCTTGAAGAGCAGATGATAGAAAAAAAATTACTAATTCTGAATTAAGTGAAAATCTTGAGAAAATTAGAGAACAATTGAAAAGATTGTCTCCTAATTCTGAATTAATTCAGAATTCACAATTTTATTCTTCTTTTTCAATTAATTCTGTCTTTGATCTATTGCCTTTTTTCAATGCAAATAGCTTATTAAATAAAGATTTCTTGAAGATGAGATGAGACAAAGAAAGCCTAACTTTAAAAGATATTTTTTATCCTGTTTTGCAATCTTATGACTTTTATTCTTTGGTTAAGAATAAAAATATAGGCATTCAATTAGGGGGTCAAGACCAGTGGGGAAATATTACTACAGGAATTGAATTCATAAAAAGAAAACAAGAAAATTTATCAGTTGGAGGATTTACAATCCCATTATTGACTGACTCATCTGGCTCGAAGTTTGGTAAAAGCACCAAAGGAGCTTTGTTTTTAGACAACAAATTAAGTTCTGAATACAAAGTTTTTCAATATTTCTGAAATCTTTCAGATCAACAATTAAAAAATTTGTCTAATTTTGTATTTTCTATTTCTTTGGAAGAATTAGAATTACCTCCTCAAGAACTAAAACAGAAAATTATTAGAGAATTATTTACTAATGTCTATTCACTAGAAAAATTTCAAAGAGTTCAAAAGATTTCTGATTTCTTATTTGATGTTCAAAAACAATCAGAAAATTATCAATGAACTCAAGAAGAATTAGAACTATTAATGGAAGAGATTCCCTCTTACAGTTCTAGTGAGTTAATGAATGTGTCTAACATATTAATTCAATTAGGGTTATCTAATTCTCACAGCGAATCCAAAAGATTAGTTGAACAAGATGGGTGTATATTTGGTTTTGGAAAGAAATTAACTAATCACAAAGAAAAATTAGATATTTCTTTGTTTCAACATAGTTTTTTTTTAATTAGAAAGGGGGAAAAAGATTTTGGAATTTTTAAGCTAATTACTAATTAAATATGTTGCTTCTCTCCAAGATAATTCAGAAGATTCTAGCTAGAAAGATTAAACATAATTTTCTAGCTAGAGTAATTGGAGAGAAAGAAATGGAATTAATCTTTGAAGAATTGAAGAGTGAATTTATTAAGTCAGATGTGAACTATGAGGTAGTAGAACAATTCTTTAAGGAGATTCAAGATTCTATTAGAGAAGAAAAGAGAATCTTTATGGGGAAAGAGGAAGTTCAATTGGAACTCTATGAAAAGATCAGAGATAAATTAATTAATTCTTTGGGAGTTGAGGCTGAACCCTTGAAACTGAGAAAAAAAGGAAGAAACAAGATTCTTTTGATAGGGACTAATGGAGCTGGGAAAACCACTACTGTAGCTAAGTTAGCTTACTATCTGAAGACCAAGAAAAATATTGAAAATATTGAGACAGTAAGCTTGGATGCTAATAGAGCAGCAGCTTTTGAGCAATTACAACAATTAGTTACTCCCTTTGGAATAAAGAGTCACTTTATTAAAGAATTAACTGGTTCAGCAGGTCTTCAAGAATTTGAAAATCAAGCGAATTCAAGAGAAGTCAACTTAGTTCTTTATGACAGTGGTGGCGTTCTTCCCAAGGATGCAGAAGGTTTAAGTTATCTGAAAAAACTTAGTTCTATAGTTAACCCGACTGAGACTATTTTAGTTCTGGATGCTTTAGCTGGCCAGGAGTCTCTAGAAATAGTTAAGTTATTCTGTGAGAGTATAAATGTAGACAGTTTTATAGTAACTAAATCAGATTCTATGTCTCCGCTGGGAGCGGCATTATCTGCTCACTATTTTTATAAGTTACCCATTAAGTTTTTGGGAGAAGGTGAAAAAATAGAAGATTTAGTAGTCTTTTACCCTGACAGAATTGTGTCTAAATTGCTAGGAGAAGGTGATGTTCAAACTTTGGCGGAAAAAATAGAAGAAAAGGAAGTTGATACCAACATAGCTGAAAAGTCAATCTACAAATTTTTGAAGGGAAAGTTTGATTTAGAAGATTTAATTATTCAGTTAAGAGAAGTTAAAAAATTAGGTTCTTTAGGAGGTCTCCTTAAAATGTTTCCAATGTTTAGTAATATGTCTGAAAGACTGATGAGTAAGTCTTCAGAAGTTGAAGAAGAGTTTGCAAAGTGGGAGGTATTAATTCAATCAATGACTCCATATGAAAAGAAAAATCCAAAGATTATTAAAGCTGAGAGTAGTAGAAGAGCTAGAATAGTTAAAGGTTCTGGTAGAAAGGTAGAAGAATTAAATAGATTACTGAATAAATGAGAACAAACAAAGAAAAAAGCTCAAGAGATCGGAAAAAAGTTGTTAAATAAACAAGTGGATTTAACTAGTTTATTAGACTATTTCAAATAGTTATTAAATAATCTTTAAATTAGAAAATAAAATAATTCAAGAAGGTAGAGTTGTAGCAATAGCTCAATTGGGATAGAGCACAAACCTTCTAAGTTTGCGGTTGTAGGTTCGAGTCCTTCTTGCTACGCCAGATTTAATTAATTTTGCCTAAATATGAGATCATGTTCTTGGTTGATTCTAGTTGCACAGAAGAAGAGTCAACAAAAGAAGTAGCACCTTTAATAGATCTTTTTAAGGAAGAAGAGGGTTACGGTTTAAGTGTTTCTTGATCAGATAAGTTAGCTTATCCCATTAAGCATAAAAAAGAAGCTCATAGATATCTTTTAAACTTCAATACTACTGATTCAGAAAAGTTAGTAAAGTTTAGAACTTTATCAAGTCTGAATCCAAAAATACTTAGACATTTAATTATTAATATAGAGAAAAACTATGGATATAGAAGTAGTGTTAATCCCAAGAAAATACGAGCCGCAGAGCTTAGAGCAAAAAAATATCAAGAATTCAAAGCAAGAAAACAAAGAGCTGGTTTTAAGCCGGGGATCAATAAAATTGTTTAATTTTTGATAACTCAATGTTGCCAAAAGGATATTTAATAGGAAACTTTACAGCGGATCCAGTTCCAGGGATTACAAGTAGTTCTCAAGATTACTCTAGATTTTCAGTAGCTTGTAGCGAAAACTATACTAGAGTAAATCAATCAGCTAAAACGCATTATTACAACTGTATTGCTTGGGGAAAAAGAGCTCAATACATTTCTACATATCTAAAAAAAGGAGATAGTGTATTTATTGAGTTCACTTTGTTAACCAATAATTACACAAATATAGAAGGAAGAGTGATTAAGAGAGTGGATCTACAAGTAGATAAGATAGAAATGTTGTATCAAAGATTGAATAAAGTCTTTGATTCAGGAATCTTGAGTTCTGATACTAATGTAGAAGATAAATATCTACTAAAGAATCATGAGGAACATTTGGTAGATAATAACCTTTCTCCTCTGCCTGAGTTTACCAAGTCTGAGGAAGTTAAGGAAGAATCTGTTGTTCCAGATCTTGAGCTAGAGGATATTTACAATATGAAAAAAGAAGTGGACAGTTAGGGGATGGAAGATTCTACAGAAAAAACAGAAAATTCAACAACTTCAACTACAGAAACAACACCTGTAACTCCCCCAAGTAAGCCTACAGAGACTCCTCCACAAAAACCCTTTAGAAAACACAGATTCAAAAAACCTTGTTGAATTTGTAGACAAGGAAAGTTATTAATTGATTACAAAGAAGTCGAATTCTTGCAAAACTACTTAAAGAAATACAACAAGATATTGATCCACAAAATTTCTGGAAACTGTCTGAAACACCAACATCAATTAACTCAAGCTATAAAAAGAGCCAGATACATTGGTTTATTACCATTTGTGGCAGATTAGTTTTTCTTCTTAGTTATTAAGTATTTTTTTACCAGAGAAAGAGAAGGAGAGCAAGAAATCTCTTTTTATAGATGGAGATATTTCTTGGGTAGAAAAGGCAATTCTTTCTTCTTATATCTATAATTATTCAGAAGTAATTAATTTTGCAGAAGTAGAGACTGTTCCGCCTGAGTTTTTCCAAAATCAAGTACCTAGACATATATTTCAAGCTTTATCAAGTCTTGATACTAAGAATGGGACTTTTGATCCCATTCTTATATATGAATCTTTAAAAAGTAATCACAATTCCAATCAATCTTTTTTAGATAATTGTTTAGAATATCTAACTAATCTTCCAAGAAGAGCTAGTTATTTTAATTTCAGAAAATATCTAGAGATACTTAAAAACCATTGAATCAAAAAAGAATTAAATAGTTTATCTCAAGAAATTTTGCAAACAAGATGAAATGTAGAAGTTATCAATGACTTAATAGAAAAATGAGAGAAATCTTTTTTAGACATTACTCTAAAAGACAGAACACTTAATTTTCTTAGTTCTAAGGAAGTCGTTAGATCTTATGAGAATTTAATAGAAAATAGTCAGTTACAGGATTTTGAACTTTATTTAACTACGGGGTATAACCTTTTAGATAAAAAGATTAAAGGTTTTAAGCCTGGTCATTTAATAGTTATTGCTTCTAGACCTGGAGTAGGAAAAACTACTTTTGCACTTAATTTAATTAGTAATAACTTCCATAAGATTGCTCCCCCCTTTAAATCTGAAAAAGAAAATGCTATAGGCATTTTCTCTCTAGAAATGATTAACGAAATCATCATTGAGAAGTTGATTGCCATTGATTCCAAAATAGACTTATTTACCTTACAAGGATTATCTGAAGGTAAGAAAGTTGAAGAAATAGATTTAAAGGTTATTGAAGCTTCGAAAAAAAAGATTTCTCAAGCTAATTTATTATTTTGCGATGATGCAAATATTACTTTGGGAAAAATAATTGCAACAATTAAATTGTGATCTCGTAAATATTTATTAAAGCTAGTTATTATTGATTACTTACAATTAATCAATTTACCACTAGAAAAGGAATTAAGTAGTTGAAACCCTAATCAAAAGATTAGTCACATATCTAGACAATTAAAAATTCTTGCTATAGATCTAAATATTTGCATTCTTACCTTATCACAATTAAATAGAAAGTTAGAAGAAAGAAAAGGGTCAGACAAAGTCCCTGTTCTTTCTGACCTCAGAGATTCTGGATCTATTGAGCAAGATTCAGATGTAGTTATCTTTTTATTTCCAACCCCCAGTTCTAAAAAGGTGAAGGATTCCCCTTCATCCAAAAAATCTTCTTATAAATCAAAAAAATATAGATTTGAAGAAGATGATGAAGAGCTAGAAGAAGATATAGAGGAAATACTTGTTGAAGAGGAAGAATTTAAAAAAATTGAAGATATTTCACTAAAGATTGGGAAGAATAGACACGGACCAATAGGAACCATCAAATTTACTTTAGACAAGGAAATAGGCAAATTCCTTTCCGTAAAGCAAACCCCTTATTAAAATGGTGCGTTTAGAGGGGATCGAACCCACACATCTTTCTAAGATACTAGCTCCTAAGGCTAGCGCGTCTGCCAATTCCGCCATAAACGCATATAAACGTAAATTGGTGCCGAATACAGGATTCTAACCCATCTCAATCGATTACAAGTCGACCGCTTTTACCACTAAGCTAATCCGGCTTTGGTGGGTTGTGAGGGATTTGAACCCCCGACCTACTGCTTGTAAGGCAGTTGCTCTCCCACTGAGCTAACAACCCCTTGGCGATCTGTATGGGATTCAAACCCATGCATGCATGCGTGAAAGGCATGTGTGTTAATCACTTCACCAACAGACCTTAATAAATTGGCGGCCACAGCAGGGATCGAACCTGCGACCAAACGGTTAACAGCCGTTTGCTCTACCACTGAGCTATATGGCCTTCAAGAGTTCACAAATCAATACCATTTGGTCTCTTAGAGACCATATGAGCCTCAAACTGATTGTAAATTCTATTTGAATATAATTTTCAGCTAATTTCTAGTGTCTTCGTTTAATCTGAATTACCAAAATTCGAACCTTTCAGATGTAGTAGATACTAGAAATCTTTCTTTTAAAACCACTGGAGGTTTATCTTTTCAAAAAGTTTGATCACTAAAAAATCAAAAAGCAAAGATTGCTTTAGTTATTTTTTTGGGTTTTTGTTCAGGGTGTTTGAACTTTTTTTTTGTTGAAAGAGTAGCAATATATAACCCTGGATTATTGTCCATATGACAAGCAATAGGTAGATGCGTTAAAAGTGTTTCTTCTGATCAAGAAACAACAAAGATAATTTATTTAATTTTTTTCTGAGTTTTTAACTCCATTATTAACTTAGTATTGGCACTAAGTACTTACAGGGTAATAGGAAAAGAAATGACAAGATTAAGTGTCTTGTTTATAGTTGGATCTTCAGTTACTGGTTTAGCTTTGTCTTATTTACCTGACGGTTGAAAACTAAAAGAGTTTTTTTTATTTTCTAGTCCATTTTCAAATACAGAACAAAATGGAAATGGAAAAAATCATTTTTTAGTTTGAGAGGCTGTTACTCAACCTCCTCCACCTCCACCCAATTCCATTAAAAATGGAGTTCTTATTTTGTTTCTTTATGCAATAGTCTTTTCATTTTTAAATGCTTTAATAACTTCACTTTTGTATGCTTTGGGAGGTTGTGGAGGAGGAGTTGATTGAATTATCTTTTATTTATTTAGAGCAAAGTCGTACTTTGCTAATAAATTAATCTTTTATACTGGGTTTTGCTTTCTAATATTCTCGTATATAACGGGAAGTTATATACCTTGAGCAGTAAGCAAAGGAAAAAATGGATCCAGTTTAATCTCTAATTTCTTTTCTCCACTCTTCTTTGCACTACTTATTTCTTTATTTGTAAGAAGATTTATATTTAATGTTTTTTATCCTAGATTTAAATTCATTAATGTAAAAATTTTTACAAATAAATTCTTAGATATTAGAAAAGAATTAATAGAAAGAAAGTTTCCACACAGTTTTACAATAGTTCCCTCTTTTGGAAGTTATAGTTTAAGATCTCAAGCACAGCTTGAGTTCATTTGTCTTTTGATTGAGTTACAAGAATTAACTAAGTTAGTGAGAACAATAGATAAGGATTGCTTTATTTGCTCAGTTCCTATTAGATCTTTAAATGCAAGAATAAAAATGTAGCAATATGTATAAAGCTAACAGCTATATACATGGAGAGGTTGTAACTGCTAAATTACCAGAAGAAAAACTTTATTCTCCTTTAACTGGGGAATGTATAGGGACCATTCCTATATTAGATGAAAAACATAAAAGATGGATTTTTGAATCAGCTCAACAGGGTTTTGAAAAGTGAAAGCAAGTGGATTACAAAACCAGAGAGAAGTTTATGTTTTTGTTTGGTTCTAAATTAAAAGAACACTCTAGACTTTTAGTTCAGCTAATTAGGCTAGAAACAGGAAAGACTGAAAAAGATGCTCAAGAAGAGGTTGATAGAAGTATCGATTATATTACTGAAACTGTACATGCTTTTGATAAGTTAATTCAAAATCCTAAGAGTTTTAATTCTGAGAAATATCCATTAATGTCTGATGATTTAGAAGGAATATTCTATAGAGTACCTTTAGGAGTAGCTTTGATAGTTACTCCATATAATTATCCTGTAAATACTGTAATTATTAAGATGGCACCAGCCATCTTAATGGGAAATTCAGTAGTACTAAAGAGTTCTTTGTCAGGATCTTTATCGGGATGATTAATTTCAAAGATATTTAATGAACTTTCAATAGATGATCATTTAATTACTCCTGGAGTTTTGAATTTCTATACTGGAAGGGGTTCAGAACTATCTAAATATTTGACAGAGTCAAAACCAAATATTTCTGCATTATCTTTTACAGGAGGAAGAGAAGCTGGAATTGAACTTTCAAGATCTTTACCTGCAGTACCACAGTCCTTGGAATTAAGTGCTTTGAATGTAGCCATAGTTCTGGAAGACTATGGCATTGATTCAATAAAAGAAATTATTAAGGGATCATTTAGTTTAAGTGGCCAAAGATGCACTTCTATTCAATTAGTTTGTGTTGAGGAAACTGCATTTGATAAGTTTTGTGATGAATTAATAGAACAACTTGGAAGTTTTAAGCCTTCTCAAATGCCTATGAATAGCCAAAGGGCTATTAAAAGGTTGAGAGAAATTTATGAAGAGTGTTTGTTTAGTTGTGCGGAATTGTTAACTCCGAAAATTGATTGAGACCGTATCAATGATAATACTGTTTCAAATATAGTTTTCAAGGGAGTTACCTTTGAAAATTTATTGGCAAAAGAGGAGGCATTTGGACCAATATTAGGAATCATTAGTTTTCAAGATGTTCGAGCAGTTATTGAAAAAATAAATGATTTGGGTTATGGATTACAAGCTTCTATATTTAGTGAGAATTTGGAGAAAGCTTCTGAATTGGCTCACTATTTAGAAGTTAGTAGAATTCACCTAAATTTAGCTCCATCTAGAAGTCCAGATATTCTTCCATTTCCTTCTTCAAGGAAATCAGGAAATAGTGAACAAGGGATAGTTAACTCCTTGTATTTCTTTTCCAAATACAAGGGAGTTTTATGTAAAAAAGTTTTGGAAGAAAAAAGTGAAGAAGATACTAGTGAAAATAGTGAGTTAAAGAACTAATCTTTATTTTCATTAAAAATAAAGAATAGTTAAACAAACTGCACCAAATATCAATAAAGTCTAGTGTTACTTATTGAACTAGTTAAATATCAAAAACAATTAGATTCAAAGGTTTTAGAACTACAAAAACCAAATTTAGATGATTATCACCTATTAATAGCTAGAAAAACAGCTTTAGTTTCAGAATATTTTGAGTTTTTAAATGAAACTAAGTTATTTAAGTATTGAACTAATAAAGAGATAGAGTTAGAAAAACTCTATGAGGAATTTATAGATTTAGTTCATTTCACTTTATCTCTCTTATATATCTATCAATTAGCAGATGAATTGGGAACTAAATATAGTCTAGGAACTACTTCTTCTGATAGTCGAGAAAATTTATTTTTAAAAGCACAAAAAGATAATAGATTGAGAGTAGAACTTCTCAATATTAACTATGACTGAATAAGAGAAATTTATTCCGCCATAGAAAAAAATAATTTTGCTGAATGATTAGGTTGACTTTCTCAGATCAGTATTTGGTTAGCTCTTACTGGAGAAGAAATAAAAAAGAGATATTTAGTTAAATGACAAAAAAACTTTGAAAGGTTGGGAGTTGTGTTTAATTCCCTTTAGGGGCAATAGGAATTTGTTATTTATTTCAAAAACTTTAAATTGCTTTACAATTAAAAAAAGTTTTTGAGATGATTCTAAAAAGTATTTTGGGAATTGTTACTGCTGGGGTTGGGGCAGTTGTGCCTATAGCAAAAACTTCTATTTCTACTGCGTCTAAAATTGTAGATGCCGGCAAGAGTAGTTTGGTTAGTTTAAATAAGAATCAAGCTTTGTCAAGTTTGACTCAAAAGGATTGCAAATTAGTGAAAAATGAAAAATCAAGTGAAGTTTGATTTGATGCACTATGAATCTGTAAAGAATCTACGGATAAGGTTTCTTTCCATTACTTAGATAAGGCAGAATCTTTTGAAAAAGATTTAAGTTTGAATTCCCCTAAAAAGGTTGTATCTGTGAATTATAATGAGACAACAGATAATTCTCATGCAAATCTTTCATTGACTTTGGAAGGGGGGGGCAATAACAATAAAGCAGATGTTGGTGTTTATAAGAAGGGGATGTGAGAATACTTTTTAAATGTAAATCCTTCAGATAAGTGTAATTGATTAATTCCCGAAGCAGGGAAAGAAATGTTGAAGTGCCAGTTAACTGATTCTAAAAATAGTAATTCTTTCTTTACTTACGTTTTTTCACCTTTTTAGAAGGGTAGAGGGGTTCAAGAACCCCAGATTTATTTAAAGGTTATTCTCAGAGATCTCAAAAGGAGTTAATTTAATTTGAAAGTAATTTTCTAATTGTTCTTCTGGAGGATTTTTGACTTGAGAACAAAATAGTATATCAGAATATCCCTTTTCCAAATCTCCTAACAAGATATAGCAAATTCCATCCCCTCGGTCTGCACTAATAAGGTTTAGAGGAAGATTTTTTGGAAAATTTTCCCAATCTTCTAGATCATCTAGATTCCAAGTCTGTTCTTCCTCTTTGGAGTTCACTAACTTTGCTGAAAGTTGATTATTATTTTTAAGTTGTAGATCTTTCAATTCTTCTAGTTTTGTTGAGTCACTATTGTAAAGGAAATACTTATTATTTGCACAAACTAATAATTTTTTTTGTGCCACTAGAAGAACTTGAAGTCAAGATTTCGTAACAATTTTTCTCTGGAGGTAAAGTTGCTTTATTGTAAGAGTTTGTAATTATAGAAATTTGTGAAGTAGTTACAACAACAACACCTGTGGTGGCCAGCAAAGGAATAAATTTAGCTAAATTTAAGAAATTCACTTAAGGTTTATTCTTTTCTAGTTAAGAATTAATTATTTCAGTTTAGAAAAAATTAACTTCTTAAAAAGGAATTAATTTGATGAATCCTGCATCTTTAGTTGAACTTCAAGAGCAGAAAATCTTTGCATCTCTATTGTCGTTTAATTCATAAACTAGAAAACAATAGTTTTCTTCTTTAGGTAGACCACTTCCTTCTATAGGTTTAATTGAACTAAGCGCTAGTGAAATATCTTGAGAAGAAGGTTCTCACTCTTGATTTTCAATTTCTCAGCTGAAAGTTTTATCTTCTTCTTGAGTTTGAGTCTGATTTGCTAATTTTGCCAAGATCTTATTATTGTTAATCTTTACATCCGTTAACTCTTCCAGAGAGTTTTTATATAAATAGTACTTATTATTTGAACAAACTAATAATTTTCCATCGGAATTGACCTTTGTACTAATTGAATAACAATTGTGTTTTGACAATACACTTGAGTTAATTAAGGGTGTTTTGGGCAAAAGAACTATTGGAATAGAAATTGTTGCCCCAGAAACAGATAAAACAACAAATTTAGATAAATTCAGAAGATTCATTATTTATAAAAAACAAGTAATTTAATTTGTTGAAAACTTTGATTGATTAAAGGTTTGAAAATTAGTTTAGAACAGTAGAAAACTTAACCTGTTTTAATTTATTACTTTAAAGGAGTAAGGTGAATGATATTTCCAGTTTTGTCTCCATCAGAGTCTTTGAAAGAACAAAATATTTCAGGCTTGTCTTTAGTATCACCCAAACTATTTAAAAGATAACAGTAATTTTCTTCTGAAGTTGTCTCAAGTTCTTCCCCTGAATCTTCCAATTTAAGGGATAGCCCTTCGAGAAAATGCTCAAAACCTTTTGATGTAATTTTTAGAGTTTCACTCTTTCCCGCTGAAAGTGTAGCTAAAGCCTCTGCATTCCCTTGAGTCTTTAAGTCTTCCAGCTCGTGCATCACATTTTGCTTATTGTTGTATAAGTAATATTTATCATCTTCGCAAACTAGTAGTTTTTGTCCCAAGTTAGATTCAGTATCAATTCCATAACAGTCTTTTTCTTTTAAAAAATCTTCTAAAGCGTTAATAGGAGTTGTTCTTGAAATTGAAAAAGTCATTGGTGTAGCAACAGAAACACCAACTAAAGACAAAATGACAAATTTGGATAAACCTAAAAGACTCATTGATTGTTATTTATAAAAATTACTTAAGTTTATGGAACCTTGAGGTTAATTTTTATTAGTTATTTTATATAGGATAGTCTGGAAGTTAATGATCCCATGGATTATTGGATCAAAACTTTAAAGAATAATTGAAGAGAATTGATCTTTTAAGTAATAATCATCGGAGACAAGATTGTAGACCTTACCTCCAGCATAATTACCTCTCATTAGGTAATGGTTAATAGCTTTAGCTTGTAATCCTGGATCTTGCGCTTTCTTTACTATATCCTTAATTACTGCATCTGGAGTTAACTTTTCCTTCAGGAATTTTGCAAATTTTTCTGTACTTTGTACATCATCTGCGCTATATTGAATTAGATAAACTACCGCAGAACCCTCATCAGAGTCTTTGGTTGAGAAAACATGTGCTTTTTTATCACCGGAAGAATTTCACATTAATCCTGAGAAAGCTTTTTTGTCATGTGTGCCATTGGAGCTATCAGTAGTTGAAGAGCTTGCTAGAGTTAATTGAATATCGTTAACTCCTGTTGTTATTTTTTCTTTAATAAATTTTTTTAGCAGTTCTTTTCTTTCGGTTAAGCCGTACCATTCTAGCATTTCAACTTTTTTAGATTCATCCACATCCTCTTTTAAATTTTTGTAATCCGGCAACTTAAATATTTCTCCCAGAGAACTATTAATTTTGCTTAGTTGCTGGATAACACTATAGAGTTGTCTATTTGACTTAATTAGATCTATTTGTTTTGTTATATCTGTCCAATTTATATGACCTTCTTTCAAGAGGAAAGAAATGATTTTTTCATAAAGATCTCCTGGAAGTTGTAATTGAGAATTTCTAGTTAGAGAGCCTTTGTAACCCATTAATTGAATTTCTGAATTTGTAGAACCATTTCCTCCAGAACCATTGGCAGGTTTTTTAATGGTCGAGACGGAATATCTGTCTGGGGTTTTTATACATCTTCTTGGATCTAGTGTCTTTGTGTCCCATTCTTTTCCATTAGAGCTCGGATCCGGAGTTGATGCAGTTGCAGAAGAAGCAATTGGAGTTCAGAAGCTTTTTTTCCCTCCAGAACCTCCACCATTCGCTTCCCCATTAGAAGGATCAATAGGATTTTTATCATCACTTTGAGTACAGAATTTATTTCAACTTAGGGAGAAAGCATAACCACCAAATAGTTGTTCTTTAATAATATTTTTGAGCAATTCTCTGTATTCTTTTAGAGAATCTTCCAATAGATACAGAGAAGTAACTAAAAGCCTAGTTTGAGATCTTTCTAAAGTATTGGCTTCCTGTAATGGCCGTTTAGAAAGATTATTTATAGTTAATAAGTTCTTGATAGCCCCAAATTTATCTGAACCATTTTTTGCAGGCTCTGTTCCTGCAGAAGATAACTTATAAAGTAAAGTGTCAGAGACATGTGACAATTGTGAAACTGACAATTCTTCCTTAATAGCCTTGTGAAGCATATCAATTAATTTGTTTTGAGATGTTTGAGGCGCAGGAGCTGATCTCCTTTTTCTTCTCGCTCCTTCTCCTGAAAAATTAAAGAATCCGTTGTAGTTTTTTGTTAGTGTTTTTTCTAGTTCTGAAAGAGGATTAGGAGATTCTTTTTCACCTTTAGTTGAAATTTGTTGAGTTAAATCGGAGATTTTCTCAAAAGAAAAGGGAAGTAACAATGTTTTTTTGAGTAAATCCATAGTTGAAATTTTTTCTAGAAGGAATTCCGCTATTTGCCTTTTCATACATTCTTTATGATCTTTAGAATTCTTGGTATCTTCAAAAGATCAATATTTGTCATCTTTATGGTCTCCTGAACCATGATTCTCTTTTCCCTTTAACTCAGCATGTTCAATCTTTTTCCCCTGATTCTGAGCCCCTTCTGACTTCTTGTCAAAATAGTCCCCCAGCTTTTTTAGGTGCTCACTTACAGAATTACTAATAGTTTCTAAATTAGTTTTTTTAGAAACTTCTTTTAAAAATTCGGGAGGGTTAGCATCAACTGTACCTAATTTATAAAGATAATTAGATCCCTCTCCAGAGTAATCAACCATTTTCAAAACATCATTATTTACTTTTCTAATGTCTCAAATTTTTAAGTTGTCATTAAGTTCTGTAAGCTCTCCATTAAGTTTTCAAAGTTTCACCAAACTTTCTATAACTTCCTTGCAAAAGCAAGGAATAGTTTCCTTTTCTCCGTTTTTGAAACCACCTTGATTAATAAATAAGTAATACTGTAGTAGAAGATATGAAAAATTCTTTTTTATATATTCTTTGAATTCATCAACCATTTGTTGTTTACTTTTTTCAAAGTTTTCCTTTGGACCTTCCTTCTTCTTTTTAGAACCATTTGAATGTGCGAGCAAAAAGTTGAATCCATTCGCATCTCTTCAGAAAATTTTCTTTTGCTTTCCTTGGCCATTGCAAACTACAAATTCAACACTATTTGTGCCATTAGATGGACCACTCTCTCCATTAGAAATACAAAAAAGTTTTAATGGCCCATCTTCTGGTTTTTTGTCTTTACAAGTTGTATTGCTTGTATTATCTTCATTTCCTTGAGAAAGATATTTCAAAACTAAGTTGGTTTGCGGAGTATTTTTTGAAGAAACTCATTTAATAGTTATTTTTTGCTCTCCCTTTCCTTCTTCTCCATTACCATTTGCAACCTTCTTTCATTCTTCTAATTTCTTCTGTTCAAAATCAGGGAATCAAAAGTTAGGTTTATTAGGAAGTGTTATGTTGTTGAATTTATCTTTATAATTTTTGCTGGTTTCTTCTTGAAATGTTTCAGCATAGGGGAAAATATGGTGAATAAAAGTACCAGCTTTGACTCCCTTCAATCACTGGGACATTAAAAACCCGATAAAAGAGAAAGAATTCGAAGGAACAGGCCCTTTTAGTGGTGCGAATAAATGATCTTGAGAGTTGTAGTAGGATTCGATACTTCTAGTATCTATTTTTCCTAAAACAAAATTTTCTAGAGCTGAAAGATATTTTTCTTCATCAGAGACTCAATCCCTCTTAACTCTTTTGGTGTCTTTCCTTTTTTGTTTAATGAATCCTTCAGCTTGGGCTTTAACTCCTTTTAGATAACTAGAAAAATGTTGTTTTTGTTGAGTGTGTTTTTTGTCTTTAAATAAACTTCCATCAACAATATGCTTAGCGACTTGAGTCGCAAAACCTCTCATTAAGAGAGGTATAGAATTAGGATCTTTAACTAATTCTGAAACTAACTTGACTGGAGTAAAATCACCCTGTTCTTGATCTCCCCCCCCGAGTGATTTAATAAACTTGCTTACTTCTTTTTTGAGAGAATGTTTGAAATTAATCTTTCCAAAATTTCCAGTGAGTTCTGAGGCAACTACGGAACCAATAGTTGGACCTCCAAAAAACGGAAGCAGCAGTCACAGCAGTCTCTTCCTCCATTTGGGAGTCATTAGATAGGATTACTCCTATCCAAGACTAAGAACAAAATTGCATAATGGCTATAACAATTTGTGTAGAAATCTAGATAAATCCTTTTAATAGACTATAGTGTCTGTTAAAGTCTTGTGGAATTAAATGATTATTCTAAAGTTGAATTTCAATTATTTTTCTAGATATTGGTGTAGTTTAGTAGCAATATAAATGTAGTCTTGGCCAAAATCAACCTCAGGTTTTTGGATCTTAATAGCTTTAAATTGGTCCTCTCCAGATTGAGTCACTTCTCCCCTCCATTCACCTATGATTTCAGACTTTTGAAAGTCATTACTGGTGAAGAATATTTTGTAGTCCTCTGTTTCACTCTCTTGTTTTTCTACTTTCATTTTTATTTCAACTCTTTTACCTACCTGAAGAGCATCTCTTCATGTAAATAATTTATTTGGGAATAATTCTGCCCAATCGTTTGGAAAATTGGAGTCTGTATTCTCATTAGCATTTTCACAAAGAATTGTGTAGTAATCATTTACAAGACCTCCTTTATTTCATAACATTTTTTCTAAGTCATCTTTTTCTTTATCTTTATAAGATACTATTTGGCAATTTCCCTTCTCTTCTTGAAGTTGCTTAGGTTCCGGAGATTTAGGAGGAGTTTCTAGTTGTGGTTTTGTATCCTCGGTTGATTCTTGACTTTGTTGATCTCCCAATTCTTCTGTTGCTTGGCTTTCTGATCCAGAGGCAACTTCAGTCACAGTAGATGGTTGACATAATTTCAGAATTTCCTGTTCCAAAAGAATTTCAATTAGAAATCAATCAAGGAATTCCTCCACAACCTCCGCCTACTCCAGCAAATAAAGTAAGAGCCTTAGCGCTTAAAGACATTGTTAGAAAATCTTAGATGATTCCAAAATTACTTTTAACTTGGTATTAAGTAGATTATGTTATCCTGAGTGTTAGTAGATGGGGAAGTGACATCAATAATTATTGCAATCTCTCCATCCTCACCTTCGCTTATTTTTTGCATTTTGTAACCTCACTCACCAGTTATGGCAGATGCAAATTTATTTCCTGTGAATACTACTTGTCCGTAATTAGATTTCTCTTCTTCATTTTCAGGAATTACATTCATCTTGATATTTATTTTTGATTCTTTTGTTATTTCTTCTCCTACTTTAAAAAAGTCTCTTGCAAATAAACCCGATCAGTTTTTGGGAAGATGTGATATTTCATTTGCGCTAGTGTCTATACAAGAAAAAGAGTAGTAAGAATCTTTACTTAAATAAAGATTCTTAGAGATCTCGTCTAAACCTATTCCAGCAATTGAATCTACTAACTTACAATTACCAACACCATCTGTTTCCGAAGAAACACTAGTCTTTTCAACAGGATTAGAAGCTTGCTCACTTTGATCAGTTGTAGAGCTACTTCGAGACAACATAAAAGGCACTCCTACACAGCTCCCTCCAACTAGTCCAGAACATAAAACAAAAGCTTTAGGGCCTAAAGACATATCTTACAAAATTTTTTAATTTCTTGTATTTTAACCATTTCTATGGATTACATGCTAACAGTATAGAACATCTCTACTGTTGTGTAGGTCGTAGTTACAGAAACTTTTGTTTTTGAAACTTATCAGGTAAACAGTTTAATGCTCATTTAGACAATAGTCCCATTCAATCATTAAGCAACAAATTTAGTTTCCTCTTTAGATAAAAATGCTTTTTGTATTTTTTGCAATAATACTGTATCTCTTGTAGAATCAAGAGTTGTGTTCTCTTGAACTTTAAAGCTCTTATTATTTCTAATAGCAGATTGAAGTTCTAATAGAGTTATTCCCTTTCAATTAATAGAGTTATTAAAAATTTTGTGAAGTTTTTTCTTGATGTCTAAGTTTTTTACTTTTAAGTTAAAGTAGTTAGACTTAGACTCATTAGAAAACACAACTATACAAGAAAAATCTTTAGAACAAATTAACTCATATTTGGAAATCATATTTTCAAATAATTGAGAGACAACTAAGTCTTTTTGCTCAAACTCTTCTTCTCCTTTTAAATAATTGTTTAGTAAAGAGTAGTATTCTTTACTAACTTCCTTATCAGCTTTTCTCAAAAGTAAGATAATTTCCTTTTCATTAGCCAATAATTGGCTGAATTTAAATTGTGGTAGATCAACACTCTCAAATTTGATAAGAGAGTGTCTAAATAAGCTTGTTGATTTAGGTAAATCTGAAACTTTAGTTTTTTGAACTATAGCTTCGCTTAGTAGTGCACCTAAAGATAAGCTCTCGTGATTATTTTGTTCTTGCTTTTGAGAACTGGCAGCTTGAACAACTTTAGGTATTTCTTGTTTTTTATCTGTTTGGGCTTTTTCTTTTATTAATTTGTTAATAGTTGGCTGGAATGAGGAATGACAACATTCAAATAAATTAACTAGTAGATATTTTGAGTAAGAAAAAGAGAATATATTAGTTCCAGTTGAAACAGATGGAGCTAAAAAGTTAATCATTTTATTTAAATTAGGATTTTGTTTCAGTAAAGACTGAGCCCTATCTTCAGAAATAGAACTTAAGACTTCTTTAGAAGAACTTAATTGATAGAACGAAAGTTCTAATAATCTATCTAAAGTTAACTCAAATAGTCTATTGGAGTTAGTTAGATTTTTTTTAATTTTTTCTATTGCTTGTAGATAGTTAGAGCTGCAGATTAAATCTAATAACTCTAATGACTCTTCTTCTAGATTAGAAAGATTTTGCAATAATTCTTCGTTAGAAGTTTGAGTATCAGTTAATAATTTTTCTAAAGAGACAATAGCTTCTCTAGCTGAACCTTTAGAGTTCTCAGAAAGTTTAGAAATAATCTCTGAGGTTATTTCTCTATTTTCAGCTTTAGAGATATTTGAAAGAAGTTGATTTAAATCTTCATATTGAATAGGTGAGAAAAACAACTTCTGGCATCTACTCAGAATAGTGGGAATAATCTTGTGTATAGCTGTGGTAAGAAAAATAAGTATTAGATGTGAAGGCGGCTCTTCTATTAACTTAAGTAAGGCATTTCATGCCTGATAACTTAAGCAATGTGCCTCATCTATTACATATATCTTCTTAGAGAGTAATAATGGAGGATAGACAGAGTTCTTAATCATTTCTCTAATATATTCCACTCCATTATGTGTTGCACCATCAATTTCTATTAGATCTGTACACTCTCGTTTTTCTATAGCCTGACAGTATTCACAATTTCTACACAATTCTTTGTTTTCAGAAAATTTAGAACAATTAATGGCTTGCGAAAACAACCTAGCGGTGGTTGTTTTTCCTGTACCATTTGGACCATAGAAGATAAAAGAATGTATATCTTCTTTATTAGTTAAAAAATTAATTAATAGATTTTTAGTTAATTCTTGACCTATTAAATCTTTAAAGTATTTAGGTCTGTGTTTGTTGTATAGCACAGAAATCTATAAATTATTGGATTATTAATCAAAAAGTTAGTAGGAAAAAAGACTATTCTGTGAGAATAGCTTTAGTGAATCAATTTAATTTAAGTTCATTAAGAGTTCTAAGATTATAAATTGAAATGTCTGCACACAAAAAAGATTTAATTAATAAGCTTGTAACTTATAGTTGTAACTCCTGTGGATCAACCTATAAGTTACTTAGTGGAGATACTTCTCAAAAGACAGTTCCTTTAGATATTTGTGCAGCTTGTCATCCTTTTTACCTAGGAAAATTGTCTTCTGAATCAACTTTGGGACTTGCAGAAAAACTTAAAGATAAATTCTCTTCAGGAAGAAAGCATTTGGGCAATCTTTAGGTATAGAAGTTCAGAGTATAAAAATAACAATAATTTAAAAAGATAGTTTTTATTAGGTTTAATTAGGTAAAAGGGATAAAAATCTTTCAATTAGTTTAGGAATTTTAAATTAATTATTAATTAAAAGATATGATTTACAACTCTAAACTTTATGCATTTTTAAATTCAATCACTGAAAAACAAAAACAACTAGAAGAAAAAGTCTTACTAGATTCTTCTAGCTTTAAGAATGTATCACTGCAAAAAGAACTTTCTAGAAATAGAGAATTAATTTCTAAATTTGCTATTTATAAAAAGCTAATTTCTGATTATGAAGAGTGTAAAAACTCTTCAGTTAAAGAAAAGAATATGGAGTTAAAGCTTTTATTGGATGAAGAGTGTTCTGAGTTAACTAAAAAAATCTCACAATTAGAAAATGACTTCAAGTCTGAGTTACTCCCAGACAACAAATATGATGAAAAAAATATAGTTATTGAAATGCACTCGGCCGCAGGCGGGGAAGAAGCGGCTATATTTGTTGCAGATTTATTTGATTCCTATAAGAAATATGCACAGGAAAATAAGTGAAAACTTAGCGTTGTGGAATTAAGAGAAAGTGAAAAAGGCTTGGCTTTTGTCACATTTCGACTTTCTGGAAAAAAAGTCTATTCCAAGATGAAGTATGAATCAGGAGTTCACAGAGTTCAGAGAGTTCCTGAAACTGAATCAAAAGGTAGAGTTCACACTTCTACCATTACAGTAAGTGTTCTTCCCGAGGAGGATGAAATTGAAGTTCAGATAGACCTGTCTGAACTAAGAATAGATGTTTATAGAGCCAGCGGAGCTGGAGGACAACATGTTAATAAAACTGAATCTGCTGTACGAATTATTCATATTCCAACCAATATTATGGTTGCTTGCCAGCAAGAAAGATCTCAGTTGTTAAACAAGGAAATTGCTTTGAAAATTCTTAAGGCCAAAATAAGAGATCGAGAAAGAAAGTTACAACAAGAAAAACAATTTATTAACTTGAAACAACAAATTGGTAAAGGGGAAAGAGCTGAAAAGATTAGAACATATAACTATCCCCAAAATAGAATGACTGATCACAGAATTCTATTAACTATTAACAACTTAACTTCCATTATGGAAGGCAATCTCTCTCAAATTCATCAACAATTATCTTTAAAAGAACAAGAAGATTGGTTTAACAATTTAGCAGATAATTATTCAACTCTAGATAAATAGGAAAAGAAAAACTCTTTCTTTTAGAGAATTAGTTTCTTCTTTTCCTAAAGAACTGTCTTATAGAATCTTTGAATATATTTTTTTATCTTCCAGTAAAGTTAACAACTTAACTGAATATGAATTATTCCAAGATGAGCCAATAGATTTTAGTTGTAAATTAACTGAAAAGTTAAAGAAAAGACTTTTTGATACAAAATATCCAATTCCACGAATAACTAAATGTACTTTTTTTAATAACAGAAAAATTCAGTTATTCGATGGAGTTTTTGATCCTAGGACAGAAACAGAACAATTAATAAAAATAGCTAAGGAATTAGTAGAAGAATTAAAGATTAATTCTTTTACCTATTTAGATCTTTGCTCTGGATCAGGAGCCATTTACTTTTCTTTGTTATTGGAGCTAGGGAACAAAATTTCTTGTTCTGCAGGAGTCGATTCTTCTTTTAGAGCTTGTCAAAATATCTTAGAAAACTTGTCTAATCTAAAAATTCAAGGAAACCATAAAGTGTATTTGTCTAATTGAGATAGTTTTTTAGACAAAAATAATAACTGAGAATTAATAACTATAAATCCACCATATTTGTCTTCAGAAGAATGAAGTGAAAAACTTCAATATGATCCAAAGAATAGCCTAGTGGCTAAACAACAAGGTTTAGCTCACTATAGAAAATTCTTGGATTACTTAAAAAAGAATGAGCATTGAAAAGTAATAATTCTAGAGTGCAGTGAGTTTCATGAGGAATATTGAAAAAACATAGAAGAAACCAATTCAAATTGGTCTTTAAAGAGATATAGAGACTATCTAGGTAAATTTAGGATAGTCTCTATAGTTAGGAAATAGTTAATTGATATTTATCAACCTTAAATCCTTCTCTAAGTATTATTGGTTGAATATCTACTGCTTTGTAAGTATCAGTATTAAAAGTCAGTAGTACTGAACAAAATTGTCTAGGCCCCTCTTGGGGCTCTAGAATAAATTTTTTTTCAGGATAAAAGAATTTTTCTATTATGTCATGTTTTGCCCCTCCTATGACTCCACAAGAAGGACCAGTCATCCCCACATCAGTAATATAGGCAGTTCCTTCTTGAGTTATTACATAGTCATTAGTAGGAATATGTGTGTGTGTTCCTAAGACTGCAGAAATCTTTCCATTAAAAGCTCAAAGAAATGCATTCTTTTCGCTTGTGGTTTCTGCATGTAGATCTACTATATGTATTCCCTTAAAGTTATTGGAATTAAGTTGATCCAATAACTTACTAAAAGTCAAAAAACAATTGGTTTGATTGTTTTTGAACATAACACTATTACCAATCAAATTGGTAATTCTTATTTTTAATCCTTTGTAATCCATTTCTTTGCTCCCTATTCCTAGGGAAAAAAAATTAAAAGATTCTCTTAAATTAAGTGGCCTAATTAAATTACTGTAAGTTTCAAAAAGTTCTTTTAGACTTTCTTTCTTTGATCAAGAATGATTTCCTAAAGTAAAGAAGTTTACCCCAACTTCCATTAATTGACTAAGGATTTTGGGAGTAGTTCCTTTTCCATGTGCTGAATTTTCAGCATTCGCAATAACGAAATCAATGGAATGTTCTTTTTTAAGTCTTGGGAGATTTTCTTTAATAATGTCTCTACCGGGTTTTCCAAATATATCTCCAATAAACAAAATTTTTAGTAAATTACTATTTTGGTTGTCTTGTGTCACCTAGGGTCTAGAAAAACAGTAATTTAGCTTTAAATTTAAAAAATTTATAAGCCTTCCAATCTATTAAATTTGAAACTTTTAAGTATAAATTGTTCCAATATAGTGCGGTCCAAAAAGTAAAATTTAAAAAAATTTTGTTTTAGTTTTTTACTGATATGGCGACTGCTATTTGTGCTGTAGTATTTACTGGCTGTCTTGCTTTAAGTGTTATTGTTTCTTTTGCCTTCCAAGCCTACAATATGTGAAAAACTAAGAACTTCAGGTTTCTACATAAAGATATTTTTTCCTTGTTCTTTGCAGGAGCTTTGTTGTTTAGCATAGCTCTTGTTGCAGGTCAAACAAGTATTTTGAATGGTTTTAGTGATAGTTCATGAGCTTGCAATCCAGTTCGTTGAACTTGAGTAGGTTTTAGTATTTTCATTAGCATTGTGTGTTTGGGAATGCTTGCTTTTGCAACTATGAATAATGGAAAGAAATTGGGAAGTCAAACTTCTGATGGCGTATCTGATCTTCACAGTTACAGTGTTGATGAAGAGGAAGAAGAATCTTTTGAGCCCGTTGCAGAAATATTGGGGGGGGATCTCTCTTCCAATTTGCAAGGTAATATTTAGGTATGGCTTTAGATGTAGCTATTTTTTCATTATGAGATGCAACACCTAAAATACTTTATGGTTTTGGAGTTTTTGCTTTTTCCTCAATCATTTACTGACAGTATAAGAAAGTAAATGAAACCAGAAATACAGTAGGTTTTAGTAAGGGTTTTCTTGTTGGACAATTATTTTTTAGTATTTTCTTAATATTGGGCTCAATATTCAGATGATTGCAAAACAATCCTTTTGACGCAACTTCTATTAACTCTCCTTTGATTCTTATTGGTCTTTCTCTTTTCTGCGTTAATCTTTATACGTTAAAGATGAAGTTGGAAAATACAGATTTAGCTAGAAAAGCTGGTTTAACTGAAGCTCAACACTATGAAAGAATTATTTTTCCTTCCTTGGAACCAAATGAAATGAATAATGTTACTCTTCTGTCCTAGTCCCAAGTAAGTTAATAGTAAGAAAAATAAATTAATTAGTTGAGATCAATTAAATAATTATTCTGATTAACTAATAGGTCTCTAAAACTTAGTTTTTGGTTTTTTAAATAAACAAATAATAAAAGCTGTTTATTAGACATTTGGATTAATTTTTTGACACAACAACAAATAATCTAAAAACACTTTTCAATTTCATTACATACTCTTAATAAAATCCTCTTGTTTAACCTTAAAAACTCTTAATAATTCTTTTCTGCCTATAAATTTATATTTCTACAAATTTCGCCAAACTATCTCAAACTCTACTAAAACAACAATAAATGCACTATTTAATAGTTAGGTATTAATTGTTCTCTAAAACACTTAGAAAACAACAATCTAGCCTTTAATTTCAAAAATTGTGCAGGACTAACAATCTTTATAGATTTTGGACCTCCAATATTAGACAATCTACCATTAATTCTTAAGCTAAATAGTCCTCCCAATACAGGTAGTAATAAATTAGCTAAGCAAGAGACTAAGTAATTAAAGTCTCTTGCTTTAAAGAAGCAAAATAGAGATACTAGTGTAAAAGCGAGGTTAAGAGAAGAAGAAATAATTGATATTAAATATATGGGTTGAATAAAAGATCAAAAACCTCGCTCACTAAAGAAGGAACCTAAACCATTTTGAGCTATAAAAGAAGATGCATATTGATGAGTTGATTGCACTGAAGAAACAGGAACCCTTGTTCTTAAATTTATAAAGGGATTGAGTATAAAGTTTTTTAGCGGAAAACCTTTATAGTATTCATTTCCATCACTAAGAACTCATATATGGTAGTAACTTATTAACGAAACTAAAGAGATTCATCCAAAAGAACTAATAAGGTTCAGATAAGAAGAAAAAAAATTTATTTTTTTAGATAAGTAAAGATAGTTCATAAGTTACTAACTAATAATTAATGGCTAAGTATCTTAACTTAAAAATGATTTTGTTAACTGGAACTCCCTGTTGTTCTCCCTCCTTTATTGCTCTTAAAGGAAGTGAAACTGAATTTCACTATAAGATATTAGCCAACTATAATGGTCAAGCAGAATTACTTTTGAGTTTACAAATACCACCAGATTATTTTCCTTATCAATTTAAGCAAAGAGGTTTATATGATTACTTAACTCATATAAACAGATATTTAGTTACTGAAGGATCTTCAGCAGAAAAACAAGGACTAGGAGACAAGATTCAAGGAAGAATCAATCAATTAGTTGGTAAGGTAACTACTTTTGGTCCTAGTCTTTGAAATGAAGATCTTTATGCAGGTGGATTAGTTAACAGAAATGTACAGTTTTGGAATACTAAAAGTGCAGACTATTTATTTCTGGAGCAATTCATATTAGATGATTCTTCAGATTTTTTATTTTTAATTCAAAGACTTCCTAAACATAGTCACTTAGCTGTTACTAACTTTAGAGCTGCAAGGGACCCTTACAGCTTATTCGGGGAAGATGTTTATAGACATTTTGTAAAAAATGGACGAAATGGTTCTAATGCATTTGCAACTAAACTCCTTGAATACTACAGAAAGTATTCAAAGATATCTCCTAATAGCTTATTTAGAAGTGCTAAATATATAGAGTTTTGATCTGATTTTTGTAGTGATTTGCAACAAAAATCAAAAGAAAATGGTTACTCCGGAGATCTTTCTAGTTTATTTAGTATACCTAGTTCAAAAGAGCAATTGTTTGCTCCTTTTGGAAAAAAGGAACATGATAGACATATTGCCCAAAAGTTTTTTGAGGCCATATTCACCGAAGAAGAGTTGAATTGGCTAAACGATAATGGAAACCGAAATGGAGGAGGAGAACAGAAATTTGAATTTAATTATTTAAAGCAAAATGGACAAGTTCAAGGAAACGGTAGCGAACATGTTTGCCCCTCAGCACTACACAGTCAATTTGAACAAGTTCATCACCCAGCTTTAGAGCATCAAACTATGAAAGGCAGCAGTCCAGTTTCTGAGGGAACTCAAAAAGAATTATTTGTCTATTTAGCTCAAATGGCAATAGCTTTGGACAAAATGTTCAAAACAAGCAATTTTAGTTCTGTTTTTAATGGGGATTCAAGACAAGAATTTATAAAGAAGGCCTGGTCTAATGCCATTGAAATAGCTAAGAACTACAGAGAGAGACTAAAGAATGTTAGAAGTTATTTGCAAAAAATCAAAGTGGTAGATGAAGGATTTGATCCTGAACAGAAAAAATATTCTAAGAACAATTCCAAAACTTTAGCTATTATCTCCTATCCCCCTTCACAATTGGGGGCTGGGGATGCAACTATTCAAACAATTTCTAAATATCCATTTCTTTATACAGAGTTAGGCTTGAAGGAAGTAATTCCTAAAAACCTAACTGAAAATGGCGAAAAACACGAGATGGATGAAGATTTGTTGGGAGTTGACGACAACGGTTGATGGTGAAAATTAGGAGACTTTAATTTTTCCAGTAAGGGTTTAGATAGTTTTAGTAAGACAGCAGATTCAATCATTTTATTGGCAACCGAAGATGATTGAAATATATTAAATGCTTGGGATAGTCCTAAATTAAGATCTCTGAAATCTCTCTTGAATCATCAAGAAGACAAATATATAACTACTAGCAATTATCACTTGTGAAATGAGGGATTAAGATCCCCTATTGCACTGAACCTACTATTAGATGTTTTAGTAAAAAGTTTGACTAAGCAGTTTGGTACCAATGGAAGTCATCAAGAAGAATATAAAAAAGCTTTAAGCTGAGGAAACTATTGAGAAACAACTTTTGTGAATGGAACTACTTCTAACTTGAAGAAAAGTTAACTTTTAATAGGATTCTCCAATAGATATTTAAAGACTTCCTCTATTTTCCCTTTTTTTAGCTGTTCCATCAAAGAGTCATATTTGTCCTGAGGATAACTATCCTTCTTTAGAGGTTCTAGTTTGTCTGCAACAACTAAAGATTTACCTATTATATCTAAATCAGCAATAGGTTTAGTGTGATGCTCTATTGCAGTCAATACAGAATCATCTAATCTAAAAGCTTTAGATAGATAGTTTCTTGCTACAGGTCCATGTAAATTTCAAATTTCATTTTCTAATTCTTGCTTAGGTTTGGAGTACATTCTTGATGCTAATTGGAGTAGTTTATCTTTAGTTCAGTCCTTTGCAAAATCATGATACGCACAACTTAGAAGTAATTTATTCTTAGTAACTGGATCCATAGAAGATCAATTAGCAATTTGATTTGCAAATTTCAAAACTCTTATAGTGTGATCAAATCTGGGATCAGATTGTTCTTTATGTACTCTTTTTATTGCTCCCATTAGAGTTCTTTCTGCTTCTGTACGTACCATATGAATTCTTTTCCAGTTTTGACTACCCAAAGAAAGATCCAAGTTACCTTTGTGCTTGTTAGTGAACAGTAGAAAGTTTCAAGAGTTAGAGATATTTTCCAATGCCAACTTTATATGGTTTATTGCTAAGGTTTCAATTAAGTAGGCAATTTCTTCCTTTGGAAGATCACTATATTCACTCTGAATCACAGATTCAATATATTCTTTAAATTTTTTGGGATCTTTTATGTCTTGATCTTGTGGAATTTCTCGAAATTCTACAGAAATAAAAGGATCAATAAGACTAAGTTGTAACTCTACTTGTTTTCTGAAGAGTACTAATTTTTTATAAGCAATATCTTGACTTAAACCCCTCTTGTAATAGACAACTTCCTCTATCTTAAAGTGTTGACTCAGAGTCTTTAATACTTCTGGATAAACCAAGGAATAACTGTTAAAGTAAATTAGTTTCATTACTCTTCTACTTTATTACTTTTATTTGCGAAACTCAAGAGAGTTGTGTTAATTTCTTCAGCTTTTGGACCAACAATAAGTTGAACATGATTATCACTAATTCACTTAATAGCTATCACTCCTCCCTTCTTAAGTTCTGATTCTATCACTTTGGTTTTATCTTGTATGTCATATCTCAGTCTTGAAGCGCAATTCTTGTAGTTTGTTACATTTTCTCACCCCCCTAGACCTTTCTTAAATGAAGATACTCAAGCAGGAAGATCGCTATCTTCTTTTGAAGTTTCTTCTTGTTGGTTTTGTGGCTCTAAAGGTTGAAGTTGCATTTCTTCTTCAAAATGTTTCTTTCTGAAAAAGTAATAGAATACTGCAAAGTATACTATTGCTAATCCACCTCCTACAGCAGCTCAGTAGTAGAACTTTGTACCTTTTTGAATTGGAATAGCTCCATTTATTAATAGTTCAATAATACCTCCAGAGAAAGCTGTAGGTATATGAGCTCCAGCTAATTTCATAGCTAAGAATGATACCCCACACATAGTTGTGTGGAATCAGTAGAAGAGTCTAGGTATGGAATACATAAAGCTGAACTCTATAGGTTCAGTAATACCCAATACTACAGAGTTCATAATTCCTGGAAATAGAGTTTTAGATAGTTCTTTTCTTTTTTCGCCTCTCTTAGAGGCAGAAAAATATATAGCTAAAGCTGCTGCAGGTAAAGCAAATTGCATTATTGGGAATTTACCTTGAGTTAGTCTGCCTATGTGTAAGGAACTCAATGCTTCAAATAATTTAGTTCCATTGTGTAATGATAGTGCTGAAGCGCCCATTAAAGCATCACCTTGTCATTGGAGTGAATTGCTATTTCCAAAGCAAAGACAGCAACAAGTCGTTCCACCAGAGCAAGAGGATGCACAACATTCCTTTAATGTTTCTGTAACATTATGTAGAGCGTTTCCTCCTAAAGGTGTGTACCAAAATAAAGAAGCAAATAAGTGGTGAAATCCAGTAGGAATTAATAGCTTTTCTAGAAAACCAAATAAGAAGGCATCAGCCCCTTGACCCTTAGCTATATAGTTTCCTGCATAGGATAAACCAATCCCTATTCAGGGATAAAAGACCAAGAATAATAAAGCTAACGGAATTACTGCCAAAGTTGTTAATAAAGGCATTAGCCTTTTTCCAGAAAAATAAGCCAAACAATTTGGCAGCTTTATTTCTGATCAATTCTTAAACAAATATGGAATTATTATGCCTCCAATTATCATTGGAGCAAATATAGAGCAATTTAGAGTAGTAATTCCAAAAAATCTATGTATTAAGCTGTTGGCTTTTTCCCTGCCAGCACCTCCGAATAGAATATTTAGTCCATTGTCTTTTTCTGCGCAACAGGGGAGAAGAAAACAACATTTATCGTTGGTACAACACCCTCCTTTTCCTCCGCAAACGCATTTACAGTCTCCGTTTTTAGTGCAACTAATAAAAGCTGAATTAAAGTAAGTAAAAGTTAGAAATCCTAATATGGCGCATCAAACAGCAATTCCTTCATGTTTTTTAGTAAAAGCCAAAGCAAAAGAAACACATATCAATAGTGGAAATGCTTGCAATAATGGCAAAGCAATAGATTGTATTGCTTTTCCAATTTTCGATAAAGTATCTCCATTACAGTTTTGGTTGATTACTCCTCCAACGGAGAGAAAAAGGCTCGTGATGGCCATGGATGCAATCGGGAGCATGAAGGCTCCCGAAATTCCTGAAAGCTTGAGTTTTAAATTACTTTTATTGAGATTGACAAAACTTAACTTAGTATTTGAGCCTTTGACCACTAGAACATATTAATTTAATTCCCAATAGAATTAATATTTTTAATATTTATGACTTTTTGGAAGTTATAGAATATTAGTCAAATAAATGATGTATACTTTTTTTAAATTTTTAAATAAGTTTTAGAAAAACTTAATTTGACTAGTTATTCAGAAGAAGAACTTCTTTCAAAAGATGAAAAATTAAGAAAGGCAAAGGAAAATAAAAGAAAAATAGAAAATACATTTTTGTCTTTTCATAGTGCGAGTATATTTAAACAAAGACTAAACAATAAGGTTTTCTTCACTAAGTTGTTTATTCAACTTTGTGAACTTTATTTGAGTGAATTGCAGATAGCTTTATCTTCTTTGGAAGAGCATGAAAGGGAATTCTTAGAAGATTACTATCAATACAAATTAAGACACAAAGATATGTTCTTTTCTAAAGCAAATTACTACAGTTGTTTGAATAAATATTCAGATAAATTCCTAAAGTTATTTGATTATGAGTTGTTTCAAGAGTGTCTTAATCTTCTTCGTAAAAATATTCGTTTTATGATTGCCTCTTATTTAATTGGTGAATAATTAGTTAAATTAGTTCGATTATCCACAAAACTATTAGTTTTTAAAAATTAGCTTTTTAAAGTTCAAAAGTCTTGTTTTTTCGGGATTAATTTATCTAAAATTCAATTTGAGATTTTTGTTTTGTTCACGTTATAGATAGGATGGCAGCATGGAATGAACATCTTTCAGTATTTTTTGCATTTTTGGGAATGATTTCAGTTGGTTTAGCCTTTTGACCAGGTTTTTATAAGACTTGAAAAACTAAGGACACAAAGTTTTTACCAATTAAATTATTTGCTCTATTTTTATTAGCGGGAGCTTTGATGACGGCCGGATCAATTGCAGGAGTTTGTACAGATGTTCAACTGTCAAATATGTACGTAAGAGGGTGATTCTTCGTGTTATTGAATGCTTTTGTGTTATTTACAAATCTTTACACTGTTTGTTTGTGATGCAAGAATAAAGTGAAAGAGCGAGTTAGGGGTTATGACAGTTTGGAAGATTATATCCCGGAAGAAGAGGAATCTTTTGATGAAGAATCTTTGGATTCTCCTAGCCCTCTTGATCCAGAAGAACTAGAAGAAGCTGTTTAATTATGTTAATGAACTTTTTTTCTCAAATGGTTCTTGTTTTTCAAGAAAATAGTGTAGCTAAGACAGTTGCACCTTGCTTGATTGGAGTTGGTGCTCTTGTTTTAGTTTTAATTACCTACTCTCAATTTCAACAGGTAAGAAAAACTTCTAACACTATTGCTTTGGATAAGAAATTCATGTTCTTCCAAATTTATGCTTGTTTTTTCTTGGGCTCTGCTTCAGTTTATGGTTTATGCGGAAAGTGGGATAATACTTGAGGTCCTATAGATATTGCATTAGTTATGATAAATATTTGTCTTTTCTGCACTAACTTCTATACATTAAGAGTTAAAATTATAAATTCTGAATCCGCAAAGAAGGCAGGAATGACTGAGGCCGAATATTATGAAAAAGTAATTGTTCCTACTCTGACAAGTCAAGTAAATTAAGATAATTAAGAAAACCTAGGGAGACTTACCCAAGTGGTTAAGGGGGCATCCTGCTAAGATGCTAGGTGGCTTATTTGCTGCGCAAGAGTTCGAATCTCTTAGTTTCCGCCAGTTTAATTAACTCTTAATTTTTTAACTAAAGAGATTCATTCAAAAGGGTTTAGATTCTAGAAAATATTTAATAATTTTGTTAGTGTTTTCCAAATTAGTTTGAAGATAACTTCCTTGGTTGCTTAAAGAAAGTTGTATATATTCCGCTTCCTCGGAACTTTTTGGAGAAATAACTTTAATATCAGTAATTTTTAGTACTTTAGACTTTTCATTCTCTAAATAATAAAAATTACTACCTTTTCTTAGTTGTAATTTCCTATAACTTTCTACAGACAAATTCAACTCATTAGAAACTAAGTAGTTGTATTCAAATTTATCTACTTTAATTGCAAATCCAGAAATTCCTAAAGTAGATGCTCCAAAAATCAATATTGAAATAGCCTCTTTTAAAAACACCTTAGGAGTTCAGGGATATTTTTTGTTCTAAATCAATATGATTTACAAAAAATTTCTTTAACTCTAAGTTGTGTTCAGAACAAATTACAAAATTCTTTTGAAAAATTATGGGAAATAAATGTTCAAATACTATTTCTCTAATTGAGGAATTGATGTGAGAAGTTACTTCATCCAATAGAAGTATTTTTCCTGAAAGAGTGCATAGGTAAAGACAATTTGCAAATTGTCTTTGACCATCACTCAATTCTTTCCCACTTAAGTTTTGATAGTCATAAATTCCTATTTGACTTGCTAAATAAAGCAATAACTCTAATTTTTCTCCAATCAAAGACTGTCTAAGTTTTATTCAGTCAAACTCTAATGGTTCTGATTTAGAGTTTTGATAAATAACTAATTTATTTAGGGAATTCTCTCAAAGATTAGAGAGACTTGTTCCATTAATGAAGATTGAACCAATTGAATCAGGTAGTTGTGCAGAAATTAATTTGTACAAAGTACTTTTCCCAATACCAGAAGGCCCATAAATGAAGCTATTGGGATAAATTAACAGATTTAAGTTATTAAATATGATCTTTTCTCCATTGTGATAAGTAAGTCCCTTAATTTCAATGAACTTTGGACTTATAGTTCGAACTTTTAAGTTTTCTCTAACTTCTGGTAAGTTGTCATTAAATAACAAATGTTTAAATTGGGTTACTGCATTTGAATATTTAGTTCAATGAAAACTATTGAGTATTAACTTATCTAATGCATTGCTCAGTTGCATATAAGCTAGTCCGGACGATATTAATGTAGCAATGGTAATATTCTTTTGCAAATACAAGTATGCTCCTATAAAGTAAATGGAGCAATTTATTAACTGAGTCATAAAAAAATTAAGTTTCAAAAATAAAGTCTTTCTAGATTGAAAGAATTGATCTGTTAATTGTCAATCGGATATTTCAGAACTCAGAGAACTATTTAAGAGTGAGAATTTACTGAAATCTCATTCAGTTTTCAAAAATTGATTGAGTTTAAAAATAAGTTTTTGAATGTTTACATTATGTTTCAATAATTTTTCTATTCCGGTGTTATCTAATTTATGAACAATATAGAAATTTATTGTCTTAGTCAAAATCAAGACAATAATTAGAACTAAAAATCAAAACTGTAAATAAATTAGATAAAGACTTATTAAAGATGCAATGATAACACTAGAGACCAGAATACTTAATAATTCGCTGTAGAAAAGAGAAATAGTTTCTGAATACTCTTTAATCATTAAGTATTGATTCTCAGATAACTTAGAGAAGAAGTAATTCTTCTTCTTTTCTAATCTATCTATTAGTACTCCATATAGTTCTTTGAAATATCATTGTCTATCTTTGAGATAGTAAATAGACTTAATGTACTCTAATAGAGATCAGATCAAAACAACTAGCATAGTAACAAAAATAATTGAGGCAATATTTCCCAAATATTGACTCTGCATAACATCCTCAAAAATTAATTTGTTTATTGAAAAACTAGTTATTAGTAGAAAGAAGACTATTAGCTCTAAAGATATATTTCTCAGTAATTTAGGAAATTTCAGAATAGATATTTCCTTTTCTGAATAATTAACTAGTATTTTTGACTTATCAGAAGAGTCAATTTTTTCTACTAGTAATATCTTTCCTGAAAATATAGAAGCTAACTTTTGATAGTTAACTCTTAATTTTCCTAATTCAGAGTCATAAAGAATGCAAGAGTTTTGTAATTTTCTGGCTATAACAAAATGTTCACTATTGTTTCTATACAAGAGCATTACAAAAAACCCTTGTAATGGGTTCTTTTGTAATTCTTTAATAGATAATTTGTAAGCCTCTAGATGTATTCCATATTTTTTGTTAACAGTTTCTAACTCAAAGATAGAGATTCCTCGTTCGCTTATATTTAGTTGGTTAAATATTTCTGTTCTACTAACTTCTTTCTTAAGAAAGTGATTAATGAGAGATCTTGTGACTGATATTCCACAGTCATTTTCACTCTCTTGATAGTAAATCTTCATAAAAATAGACCTTCTAATTTATTAATTACTCGGACAAAGGAAAAAAGATCAAAAATATCTAAAAAATTTTTTATTTTTTATAATTAAGACAGATGTCAGGTTGTTGTAGTTGTAAATGTATGAGTCATTGCCATTGTGGCAGTTCTTGCTGTTCTTCCGGTTGTTGCGCAAATCACCACCATCATCACCATTGTTGTTGTTCAAAAACTGCAAGTTGTTGTTCGAGTTGTGAGGAAGAGTCTTGCGGTAGTTGTTGCACAGACTGTTCTACTCACAAAGGAGATTAGGTTAATTTAGGCTTTTTACTTGGCTTTTAGCCAAGTTAATTAGCCTTTAATGTATCAAGATAGTATTTATTGACTATCAGGTCTTAAAAAATTTAGTTCAAAAGAACAAAGAAAAGGGATTTTAATTCAACCTAATCAGGAATTAGGTTGTCAAGATAGTATTCAAGTATCTCTTAATTCAAAACCAATCATTTCTAGTATTCAATTAGAAATGCAAGGTTGTGTTTTACTAAAAGCCACTACCAATGCTCTTTGCTTATGCATTGAGAAAAAAAATAAATTAGAGGGTTTGGAAATTATTGATAATTTTCTTAGTATGATTCGAGGAGAAAAATTTAATTCAAACTTACTGGATGAAAACTTAAAGCTATTTGAGAAATTTAAATTAGCCTTAAGTAGGAGAAATTGTTTAATAATGGGAGCATTGGAATTGAAGAAAGCTTTAGAAAATAATTAAACTATTGCTATTAAAAAACGATTAATACTCGGCTCACACATATCACTAAATAAGCCTAATAATTATCTTTTAGGAGCAGTCAGGGAATCCATATATAATGGAGCAGATTGCTTCATGATTTTTACTGGTCCACCCCAAAACAAAAAAAGAGTTCCTGTAGAACAATTATTTTTATTAGAAAGTCAAAAAGAGGCACAAAAGGCCAATATTGACTTTAAAAATTGTGTTATTCACGCTCCCTATATCTTTAATCTTGCAAGGCCAGATGAAGATGGTTTTATTCATTCTTTGTTAGTTAATGAAATTAAAAGAACTGTTCAACTGGGGTGTAAGATTTTTGTTGTTCACCCCGGATCTTTTCTTTCAACAACCAAAGATTCTGAACAACTATTAGTTGACCATAAACAGGGAATTCAAGAAGTTATTAAAAATATCAAAGGAATATTAAATGCAACAGAAGATTTAGATTACTTCTTTGCATTAGAAACTATGGCAGGCAAAAAGAATCAATTAGGAAGTAAGTTAGAGGAACTCAAAGAAATATTTGAAGGTTGCGAGTGGCATCCTAAGCTAGCTGTTTGTTTAGATACAGTTCACTTACATGATAGTGGTTACGATCTTTCAGATGTTGAGGGATTCAAGAAACAATTGGATTCTTTGATAGGACTTCCAAGAGTAAAGACTTTACACTTGGGAGATTCAATGAATCCTAGGGGATCTAAAAAAGATAGACATGCAAATTTAAATTATGGTCATATCGGATTTGATACTTTAATTAAATGGGCTTATGATGAATATTTTTCAACTTTACCAATAATAGTTGAAACTCCATTTTGAATTCAAGAAAAAGGAGTTAAAAAGGAATTGGTGTCTCCCTATAAGTGAGAGATTCAATTAATTAGAGACAAAGTTTGAAAACCTATTCCTAATGAAGAATACAAACCGATTTATAATCGATTTTTAGTTAATGAAAATGAATAATTTGAAGTCTATATGAGTACAAATAACTAATTTTTTCTCAGAATGCATGAAAACTTATTCCTTTTGGCTAGAACAGAAAAAGATTCAAAGACATTCTAGACTCACAAAAAGACAATTTAATTTTCAATGTAAGATAAAAAACTTAGACAACAAATTAGTTAAATTTATTCAGAAAATTCAAATGAAAAAACAAAGATGTCAGGAAAAACTAGATAGAGTTAATAGAAAATTAGATAGGTTGGACAAAGTCCAACAAGTTGAGGTTGTCACAAAAAAGACAAGGAGTGAAAATAAAAGAATTTCACTCCCCTCTTTTTAAAGTTTTATAGGATATAAAATAAGGTGTCTTAGCCAAGTTGGTAAGGCATGGAGCTGCAACCTCCATATGCATCAGTTCGAATCTGATAGACACCTCCAAAATCTCCTAATAGCTCAATGGACAGAGCACTAGCTTGCGGTGCTAGAGGTTATAAGTTCGACTCTTATTTAGGAGGCCATAAAACGGGACATAGCTCAGTTTGATTAGAGTGCTTGGTTTGGGACCAAGAGGTCGCAGGTTTGAATCCTGTTGTCCCGACCACTAATTTGGCAGGATATCTCAGTTGGTTAGAGGGATCGGTTCATATCCGATAGGTCGCGGGTTCGAGCCCCGCTCCTGCTACCATTTATAGGAAGCTTACCCAAGTGGACGAAGGGGTCAGTCTTGAAAACTGAGAGGCATCTAGTAGGTGCGCAGGGGTTCGAATCCCTTAGCTTCCGCCATTTATTTGTTAACATCTCCTATGAGTGAGCTTTCTAATTAAGGGAATATTTTTTCCCTCAGGGAGCTTTTGTTTCTATAGTATCGCGGGGTAGAGCAGTTTGGTTAGCTCGTCAGGCTCATAATCTGAAGGTCGTAGGTTCAAATCCTACCCCCGCTACCAATAGGGGCTTTTAGTGTAGAGACCTAACATACCACACTGTCACTGTGGAGATCGCGGGTTTGAATCCCGTAAGGCCCGCCATATATGGATTTTGGGTAGGCTTCGTAGCTCAGTCGGTAGAGCAACGGTCTGAAGCACCGTGTGTCGGCAGTTCGATTCTGCCCGAAGCCACCATAATAAAAACATTTAGTATTCTTTAAATTAGTTAGTAATTTTTATTTCTTTTTTTTAATGGCTCCTAGGATAGCTATCCTTTTGCAGTGTTCTGAATGTAACTTCAGATACTACTTAAGTCAGAAAAAAATAGACAAAACAGCAGTCAATAAAAAATTAGAGTTGAATAAGTTTTGCAAAAAATGTAAAAAACATTGCAAGCATATAGAACATAAAGTAGATTAATTTAGTGCCGTTGAGCTAGTTAACAATGAAGAGTATATTTATAGATACTCCATTGTTCATAAAGATATTTGCTTCAGCATTTACCTGTTTAGCTGGTTTAGCTACTGGAGCTTTTTATTATGTCGGAAACAAAATACAGACATCCTATAAGGCTGATTTACTCAAAGTACATAAATCTAAAGAGATAGTTAATGCTCAACGAAAACAATTGGCTGAGTTGAGAAGGAAAACCATTGCTTAGTGATTGCTGTTATCTACAGCCTTTCTTTTGTCCTTTTAATCTTAGGTTTACTTCTTTCTTCTTCAGGTTCTACTGGAGGTTTTTCTGTTCTTTCTGGTTATGATATAGAACTGTTCAAAAAAACAAAAGATTATGGAGTAGTAAAGATTCTAAAGTTGCTAATGTTCTTGTTTACTTTACTACTTTTTATTCTTTGTATTAGTTATGTGAAAAAATTAAAAGGGTAGCTTTAATGTTTCTTGAATCGGAGTCACTTTTACAAAAGAGTAAAAGTTAATAGATTTAGCGGATCGGGGTTTATTCCCCGATTAAAGCTAAAGATTAGTAAAGAAAATTTAAAAGGAGCTCTCAACAATGATTTAGTTTTATGCAAATTTCCAGATCTCAGGAAAGGCTCTACAGATAACCAACCTAGGGTATTAAGGATAGTTGAGAGATTCAAAGTTAATTTTGTAGTTGAAGTCATCTCTCTATTAAGACAAGGGATAGTTGTTTTTTTTGATGATCCCCAAATATCTGGAAAGAGAATTATATTTGGAGTTTTTCCTTTAATTCAAGTTGGTCACAAAATTCTCGTTCAACTTAAAAGCTTTCCTCCCGAGAAAATATATGGAAAACTCTTAGAGATAATCGGATTTAAAGGAAAACCAGAAGTTGAGTTTAAATCTTTAGTTCTAGATTTAAAGCTTCCATTAAATTTTGAGAGAAAAAGTATTAATGATGAAATAGAGCAACTTAAATCTAGGAGAGAATCTGTTCTACAAAACACACATCTTTATCAATCTTTAGAGGATAAATACTTTTTCACTATAGATGGTGAAAAAGCTAAAGATTTTGATGATGCAATTTGTACAGAAAAGACTCAAAGCGGATTTAAATTGTACATAGCAATTGCGGATGTATGGGGATATCTCAGACATTTACCTTCTATAGAAGAGGAGGCAAATCAAAGAGGAACTTCTATTTACTTACTAAATAGAGTTATCACTATGCTTCCTGCTATATTATCTGAAGACCTTTGCTCCCTTAGAGAGGGAGAAAAAAGAAATACTATTTGCGTTGCTTTAGAAATCACAGAAAAAGCAGAATTAAAAAAGTCCACTTTAAAAATTTTTCCTGCTTTTATTCGTTCTAAAAAACGATTTACATATGAGCAACTCAATAGGTATATGAGCGGAAAAGAGAGAGATTTTTTTGAAGATGAACGGCTCAAAGAAGCCGTTATAAATAGTTATTTGGTTGCAAAAAGATTTTTAGAAAAAGAAAGATTTGGGAATAAAGAAACTCTGAGAATCTCCAGAGATAAACTGGAATACCAAACAGATGAGAAAGAAAGAATCATAGGAGTCTCGAGAGTAAACGAAGACTCTGACGACTTCTTAAGTTTTGAAAAAGTTATAGAGAAATATATGGTTTTGGCAAATAATTTAGTTGGAGAGTGATTTAAAAGTCATAACTTAAAAACAATCTATAGAATCCACAAGACTCCAGAACACTCTAGAATAAATAACTTTTTGTACGAAATGCAACATTTCAGGTGCTCTGGAGCCCCTATATTTTTAGATTCTCCTAGTTTAACTACCCCAATACTCAATAGATTATTAAATATTTTTAGAAATCATGAAAAATTTTCACTAATTCAATATAACTTCCTTTTGACTCTGCCAAAGGCAGAGTATAGTTTGATGAATATAGGTCATTTTGGATTAAATAGTCAAAATTATTTACACTTTACTTCCCCCATCAGAAGACTTCCAGATTTATTAGTTCATAAAGCTTTATGGATGCACTTTCTTTCTCCTAAAAGTTATTCCAATCAAGAAAGAGAAGTGAGTTTAGAAAATTTAGACAAATTAGTTTATCTTTCCAATCTCGGAGAACAAAGAGCTGTTTCGGCTGAAAGAAGATTTATTTCTAGAAAGCTTTATCAATACTTATTAACTAAATTCCCCAAACAAGAATTTGTTGGGGTTATATTAGTTAAAACAGAATGAGGATACAATGTGCGAATAGAAAATTGTTATGAGGGGTATATTAGAAGAGAGAATTGTAAGAATAATAAAAAGTTAGGTGATATTATTCATCTAAAAAAAGTTGAATATTCTTGAGATGAATTTATAGAGATTTAGTAGAACATTCACTTACAAAGTAATAAAAAAAGACTTTATAAATATCAATCCTTTGACAGTTATGTTGCAGGATTGAGTCTAAGTTCTACTATAGTTAGGGGGATACTTAGGGGAGAACTATCTTTTGGAAATAGCTACATTAAACCAATAGATTCTGAATTATTTTTAGTAGGTTTTTGTTCTGAACCTATAAAGTTGTTACTTCATAAAAGAGAGATAAGGAAGATTATTGAATCTTCTAAAAAACAAGGATATTCTATACTCCCACATTCTTTTTTCTTGAAGAACAGAAGAATTAAATTAGAGATTCATCTTTGTAAATACAACAAAGAACATTTAAGGGAAAAGAAAAATAAAAAGTATCTAAGGTCTAAGGATGAGAACAAATTCTTAGATTTTGATTATTAAACCTAAAGAATTAATTTATTTTGATAATGCAACAACTTCTCTTAAATTACCTTCCTTCATTGAGAAGCTACTTAAGAGTTATTCTGATACTAGTTGAGTAAAGAAAAAAGAAAAATATCTTTTTTCTTTAGTTAAAAAACTTTCAAATTGGTTAAATGTTTTGGCCGATCAAATACTTTTGGTCCCTTCTTCAACTTATGCTATTAATGAAATCTTTAATAGCATAATTGGTAATTGAAATGGACAAATATTAAAGGTTTATATTTTTGAGGGAGAACACATTTCAAATTGATCTAGTCTTTGAAACTTTAAAGAAATAAACAAAGAACTAATAGAGATACATCACTATTCTTTAGACAAAGAAATTGTCAATAATCTTCAGAATGAACAAGGGATTCTTTTAATAACTTTTAGAGATAACTTAGGGAATTGCATTTGAGCTCCAGAAGAAATTTCAAAAATTAATCAAAGGAACAAAGAACTAATAATTATTGGAGATTTGACTCAATCAATGATGAATGATGATATCTCCAAAATTAAAGAACACTTTGATTATTTGTATTTTTCAGCACATAAAGTTTTAGGACCATTTGGGATAGGTTGCATAATAACTAAAAAACACAACCATTTGAGAAAAGATGATTCATTTTCCCTAGATTGAAGATCAATTTATGTGTGAGAACAAGAGTTTGACAACATATTGAGATTTTTAAAAAAATCTAGGGAAAAATCCAAAGATTTAGTTAATTATTGAGTTAAAAATTTTCCAATAAGTTCAGGTTTTAGCTATATACATTACCCTAATTCTTTGATTTTTTTAGTAAAAGTGAATAGTCATTCAATTCATGACTTTGCATATTTATTAGAAGAATGCAAATTTGTATTTAGATTCAATGATCTTTGCTCTTCTAATTCTTTATTGGCAAATAAATCAATTATGAGATTTTCACTCTCGCCCTTAAACAAAATTGAGGAGATTGAAAAACTTTTTGAATTAATGAAATATTTTCAAAAAACCATGGAAGGTTTAAATTAAAATAGAAATTGTTGATGGAAGTTTACAGAGTAGGGATTAATGGGTTTGGAAGAATAGGAAGATTACTTTACAGAAATTTACTTAATTCTTCCAGCATAGAAGTAGTAGCAGTTAATGACATCGTTGAACCTAGTGTATTGGCACACTTGTTAAAGTATGACAGCTCACAAGGAGTATTAACAGATTGGGAAGTAACTAGTGATCAAGAAACTATTTATCTTAAGAATTTAAAAGGAGGGGGAACAAAAAGTTTTAAAGTTTACAACTTTAACAAAGAAAAGAGTTATCACTGAGGAGAGCTGGATGTTGATTGTGTAGTTGAATGTTCAGGTAGATTATTAACCAGAGAAGCAGTTAGATGTCACTTGGATGCTGGTGCAGACAAGGTATTGATTTCAGCTCCAGCTAAGGATGACAGCATCAAGACTGTGGTTTTCAATGTTAACCACAATTCCATTGCTACTTCGGATGATGTAATCTCAGGAGCTTCTTGTACAACAAATGCTTTAGCTCCTGTTGTTAAGGTACTTCACAGAAAGTTTGGAATCCAATCTGGCTTCATGACCACTATTCACGCCTTTACCTCTGATCAAAGACTGCAAGATGCTCCTCATGCAGATTTAAGAAGAACTAGAGCTGCGGCAAATTCTATTATTCCAACTACGACTGGTGCTGCAGCTGCAATCGGAAAGGTTATTCCAGACCTAAAAGGTAAACTTGATGGAATCGCTCACAGAGTTCCTGTTTTAACTGGTTCTTTGGTTGATTTAACTGTTAGATTGTCTAAGCCTGCAAGTGCTGAAGAAATAAATCAAGCTCTTGAATCAGCCGCAAATGAAACTATGCAATACATTGTTGACCCAATAGTTTCTGCAGACATCATCGGAAGCACTTATGGTTCTATCTTCGATTCTCAATTAACTAAAGTTCTTCCTACTGGTGAAGTTAAGTTGTATGCTTGATATGACAATGAGTCTTCTTACGTGAATCAATTATCCAGAACACTTCACTACTACATTTCTCTTTAAAGTTTTTAAAAGTTAATTAAAAACTTTCAGTTGTTAATGAGGTTTAACAAACAAACATTAAAAGATCTTTCTCTTCACGGCAAGAGAGTAGTTGTTAGATTGGATCTAAACGTTCCTATCGAAAATGGTGTTATAAAAAATAAAACAAGGATTTTAGGAACTATAGAGACTCTTAAGTATTTAATGGAAAAAGGTTGTAAGATAGTGGCTCTTAGTCACTTTGACAGAATAAAAAGCTATGAAGATATGATGTCAGGAAAAAAGAGTTTGAAAATAGTTGCCAAAGAATTTGAACAAATATTTTCAACTAAGAAAGTTTTGTTTATTGATGATAGAGATTTTGATACTGTAAAGCACAAAATTAAAAGTTCACATGCTGACTTAGTAATTTTGGAAAACACTAGATATTACGATGTAGATCCTTCAACTAAAGAATTAGTTAAGTGGGAAAGTAAGAATTCTCCTGTTTTGGCAGGATTTTACTCTGAATTAGGTGATGTATTCATTAATGATGCTTTTGGAACTTCCCATAGGGCTCATGCTTCTAATGTTGGAGTTGCAGAAAGAATAAAAGATAATGCAATTGGTTTTTTAGTTGAAAAAGAACTTCAAGCTCTCGATTATGCTTGTGAAACTGATGAAAAGCCAAAAATTATGATTCTTGGAGGGAGCAAGGCCTCCGATAAATTAAGACTAATTAAAGAAATTATAGACAAAGTTGATAAGTTAATTATTGGTGGAGGAATGTCTTATACATTTTTAAAAGCTCAAGGAAAACCTGTAGGGTTGTCTATGGTTGAACATGATTATGTTTCTCAGTGCGGGGAAATACTTTCTCGTTATCCTTCCAAGATAGTTCTTCCTGTAGATCATTTGGTGGCAGATAAATTTGAAGATAAGCCTGGAAGAGTGATAGATGCAGATGATTCTAATTGAGATACTGGAATGGCTTTGGACATCGGGCCTAAGACAGTTGAGTTCTTTTCAGAAATTTTGGATAATGCAAAGATAGTTATTTGAAATGGTCCTATGGGAGTTTTTGAATTTGATAATTATTCAGGGGGAACTTTTTCAATCTTGAGAAAACTTGCTGAATTAACTGAAAAGAGAGGAGTGTATAGCTTAATTGGAGGCGGAGATTCTGTAGCTGCAGCTGAAAAATTAAATATGACTGACAAATTTAGTTTCGTTTCAACAGGTGGTGGAGCCACTTTAACTTTCTTGGAAAGAGGTCCTTTGCCCGGAATCGAAATTATTAAGGACAAACTGTAGTCCAGTTAAATTAACTGACAGCTCTTTGGGCTGTCATTTAAAGTTAAGAATTAATGGAAAGGACTGCTATATCAGTTTCTTCTATCTATAAAAGATTTGGGGGGAAGTTTATCAACAAAACTCAAGAGAATTGCCAAAGATTAATCAAAATTTCTTCATTAAGTCGATTAGGGATGGAATTAAATGGAATATTTTTAGAAAAAGAACTTCTTTCTGTAGTTATCTGGGGACAAAAAGAATGTCAATTTTTGGAGACTGTCGATAAACAAAGACAAATTGAAATTCTTAAATCGATAATTCTTAAAAATCCACCTTTATTTCTTTTAAGTAATAACTTTACTGAAATTAAATTACTAGATTCTCTAAATAGGGAATTTAATGACAATCAATCAGCAATTATTCAACTTGATTATTCAACTAGAGAAATATTTAACTCTGTAGGAACTTGATTGGCGAAAAGCTTGGCAAGTTGGGAAACTATTCATGGATCAGTTGTTAGTGTTTTTGGAGTAGGAGTTTTAATTATTGGAGAGCCTGGGGTTGGAAAAACAGAATTATTATTAGATTTATTAAGTCTTAATCATTTGTTTTTGGGAGATGATGCTATCAATATAACTAGACTTGGAAATGCAGTTATTGCAAGGGCAAATCCTCAGTCTAGCGAGTTTATTCAAGTTAGAGGAATTGGAGTTATCAATATTAAAGAAGCTATTGGAAGGTCCAAAATTATTGATGAAACCAAAATTCACTTAATAGTTGAATTAAAAAAATATAGCCAATTAGATAAGATTGATAGTCTAGAAAATTGAGGAGAAGAGATTAAATATAAAAAATTACTCGATGTTAAATTACCTTACTATATTATTCCAGTTCAATTGGGAAGAAATATTAGTGAGTTAACACAAGCTTGTGTTAATGACCATAAGATGAAAAAATCAGGTTACAACTCTGCAAAAACTTTTGACAAGATTTTGAAAGAAAATTTAAAAAATAAATTAACTAAGGGATAAATCACTTCTAAACACAGAATTAATTAGTTGAGTAGTTATTGAATTAATTTCAAATAATTCAATATCTTCTACTTTTTCTCCAAAACAAATAAATTTAATGGGAATAGAATATTTAGGTCGCAAATTGTAAATCACTCCTCCTCTGGTAGTATTGTCCATTTTGGTCAATACTAAAGCTGAAATGGGAATAATTTCTAATAATTTTGTTAATTCTTGTTGAGAATAATTTCCCAATGTTGAATCTACAATTAAGAAACTTTCTTCTGGAGGTCTAGACATTATTTTTTCAACAATTGAATATTGCTTTTTAAGCTCCATTAATAAATTTTGATTGTTATATTGTCTTCCAGAACTGTCCAAAATAATCAATTCATATTTAGATTGATTCTCTCTTAAAGACCTATAGATTAAGGCACTAGCTTTTTCTGGAAGATTAGGAGTTACAATATCTACCTTTAATTGCTTGGCAAGAATATCTAATTGATCTACAGCGCCCGCTCTAAAAGTATCGCCAGCAACTAAAAGTATCTTTTTTACTAATTGATATTTGATTTTCAATAGATAAACAAGCTTAGATATAAAACTTGTTTTTCCTACCCCGTTAGATCCAGCAATAAAAAAAACATTACATTGATTTGGTTTGAAGTTAAGTCCTCTTAAGCTTGGGCTTGGTACCTTCAAAGAATTGTTTTTATTCTCGGATAGTGGATCTGAAAAATCGGAATAATGGTTGATCAGTAGTGCAATTAATTTTTCCCTAATTACTGATTCTGTTAAATCTTTGTGTCTTTTTAATTCTTGAACTAGTTTTTCCGAAAGTGAATTAGCTAAATCCAATTGAAAATCTAACTTAATTAAGCCATTAGAAATATCTTTTCGTAATTTATCTGCATCCCAATTAGTAGTTGTGGCAAATCATTGATTTACAAATTCAAATGCAGAAGATTTTCTTAATTTACTGAAAACATTATGGAATAATGACATTTATTAGTATTTGACAAATAAATTGTGAGATTTAGGTAAAGAAATACCTTCAAAGTTCAAAAGACAATTTAGGAATAAAGAATCTAATTTTTCCTCTTTATTAGAAATATTCAAAGATTCTTTTATTTCTTGTCACTTAGATTCTCGGAATATAGGAGAGAATAAGTAAGAAGCAAGAACTAATTGTCTATAAAGTAATACATTTAGTTCCTTGTATTCTAAGGAACTAATTTCTAGTTTTCAAGGTTCAAATTTCTCTAATAAATGATTAGCATTCTCAAGAAGACTCACTACTTGATTGATTATTCATCAAAATTCAAGATTTTCTATTTTAGATTGAATTTGCTCTAGGAGTTGTGAACCTAATTCAAATTCCCTTTGAAATTCAGTAACTTGAAAATCTTTTGAACTTCCTAATTTACTAGTAGTTAAATTGTTTTTTAAAAGTATTCCCTTTAATCGGTTAATTAGGTTTCCATGCAAATTAAGTAAATATTTGTTGTGATATTCTTTTAAAAGCTCTTCAGAGAAAACATGATCTTGACCTCAATTTAAATAAGCGCAATATCATCTAAGAGTTTCAAGTGAAAATTCTTGTAATATTTTTGGCAAAGGTTTTTCAATCAGACTGGCTTCAGATTTAGAGATCTTTCTATTTTTTTGATTAATTAATCATCCATGAACCATTAATTTGCAAGGAAGAGTTAATTTTTTGGCTTCCAGCAACAAAGGAAAATAAATAGAGTGAAATTTGAATATTTCTTTTCCGATAATTTGTATTATTTGTAGCTCTTTATTTTTTCATTTTTTATTTATTAAAGGGTTACTTAAATAACCTAAAAGAGCATCAAATCACACATAAACACAAAAGTTATGTTTATCTAATTGAATGCCTCATTCCAAATTCCTTCGAGAAACAGAAAGATCTTCCAATTCATTAATTATTCCTGTTTCTAAATTACTTCTATAGTGATCTGGAAAGATTATGTGTTTTTTTTGGTAATAGTCTAAAAATCAATCTTTAAACTCTTTGACTTTTAAAAAATAACTTTCTTCAGACCTAATAATTAATTCGTGTCCCATTTCACAAAGATTACTTTTCTCGTAATATTTTGTGGAATAATTAGTTTCACAATTAATACATTGATAACCAGATCATTGAGAGAGGTAAATATTACCACTTTTGACTAAATCATTGAAAAAACTTTTGACAAAAGCTTTGTGTTCTGTTGAAGAGGTTCTTATAAAAAAATCAGATGATAATTCAAGAGCTTGATTTAAATGTTGAAATTTTTGACTTATTTGGTCTACAAAGGCTTGTGGTTCTAGATTCGCATTCTTGGCATTAAGTAATATCTTCTCTCCATGCTCATCTACTCCAGTCAATAAGTAGACTTTTTTTCCTATTAACTGGTAGTACTTTTTAGTTAGAGATGCCAGTAAGAGAGTATATGCATGTCCAATATGGGGATCTCCCGAAGCATAAAAGAGGGGAGTAGTGAGCAGAAGCTCACTTTGCGAATGATTTATTTTTCTAGACTCGATTTAAGTTCATGAAGTTGTTCGCTATATTCAGGGCTGAATAACTTTTCCTTTAAAGCAGATAACCCCTGAGATATATTTTTATCTTTGTAATAGAATCAAGCGCCTCTTTTTTCTAGGAGCTTTCTTTCAAGTGCTTCATTGATAAGTTCATAGGCCTTACAGAAACCTGAGTCGAAATAAAGCCTTAGGTTTAGCTGAATTAAAGGACTATTAAATTTGTTTTTTATGATTGTAATTTTTGTTAAGAAGCCTACGGTCTTTTCTTGTTGTTTTATTGCTTCTTGTCTTTTCACTTCAACTCTTATACTTGCAGCGTATTTTAGAGCCCTGCCTCCAGAAGTTGTAGTTGAAGGGAAGAAAGATTGTTTTATTTGGTCTCTGATTTGATTTATAAAAATTACTGTTGTTTGAGAATTAATTAAATAAGATTGCAAGATTCTTAAACCTTTGCTCATCAATCTAGCTTGCAATCCCATACTTTGATCTTCTAGAGAACTATCTAATTCCACATTAGGTACCATTGCCGCGACAGAATCAACCACTATCAAGTCCGCCTCTCCCCCTTGAACTAGTGAATTAACTATTTTGAAAGTTTCTTCTCCGCTAGAAGGATAGCAAATGTATAGTTGATCTGACTTAACTCCTATTTTTTCTGCCCAAACTTTGTTTAGTGTATTTTCTAAATCGATATAGACACAAGTTTTATTTTGCGCCTGAGCTTCAGCAATAGCATGAAGAGCCAAAGTAGATTTTCCGGAAGAGTCAGCTCCAAAAATTTCAATAATTTTTCCACCAGGCCAACCTCCAGTGCCGAGAGCTCTATCTAGGGCATAAGAACCTGTAGGAATTTTTGTGAAGTTATTATTGATAGGATTTGTTTGAATTCTTTTTTCATCATCCCATATTTGAATTCCAAGAGAATTAAATTTCTCTTTTAAATTTTTTGACTTACCAAAAATCATTATCTATTAATTGTTAATTTTTTATTTGTCCCTCTAATTTATTAATTACTCGTCCTAGACAAAAAGTATGAAAAATAATTTTTTTATTGTTATTGAAGGTATAGATAATTCGGGCAAAACCACTCTAATTGAGCTCATTAAAAAACAATTAGAGTTACCTAAAAATCTTTTGATTAAGAGTTATTTTGGAGAAAAAATTTATTTCACTTCAGAACCTTATGGCCATAGTAAAGAATCAAAATATTCACAGTTAAGTGACTGTATTTTTTCTAATAGTTTTGGTTCTGTTGCAGAAGCTTGTTTATTTTTTGCAATGAGAGCAGACCATCTTTCCAATTTCATTATTCCTAAGATCAAGGAAAAATCTATGATTTTTTGTGATAGATATTTTCTTTCTACTTTGGCTTATCAATCATATCTCAAGAAAGTAGATATTGATTGACTCAACTTCAATATGAAACACATTTCTCAGGGAATTCATCCATTAGTTACTTTTGTGCTAGAAATTTCTAAAGAAGATCATTGAAGTTTCAAAAAGAAAAAGAATTTAGAGTCTCATAATGAATATGATTCAGTGAATTCATTTTCTTATGAGAATTTAGTGGAAGCTTATAGTTGAGCAATTCAACACTTAAGAAATTCAGGAGAAGAGGTGATCTCAATTCCCGCTTTCTATAACTGGGAACAGAAGGCAGAATTAGTGATTTCTTATATCAAAAGATTTATTTAATAAATTAGAAATAGATGGAAACTGGTATTAATAATTCTTTGAAGTGGGATTTAAGCCAAATATTAGAGTCAAAAACTCTGGACTGATGAATGAGTGAGATGGAAAGACTTCAAACACTCATTCTTGAGAAATATTCAGTCAATCTATTTAAAGACTTAGAAGGATTAATAGAGTTTCACAAGTTACTTAAAGATTTAGATATTGTTTCTAACAGAATAGGAACTTATATAAACAATAGCAAAAATACTGATTTAACGGAACCTAAGTGATTTATTAAAGAGCAAGAATTTATTCAAAAAACAATTCCATTTGGTCAAGCTTTATCAACTTTCCAAACATATGCCATTAAAAATAAAAAGACTATCTTGTCTTTTTATGCAGATCCAAAATTTGCACATTTAAAGAAAAGTTATGACAGTCTTTTTAGATATCAATCAAGAAGATTACCTGCCATAGTAGCAAAATATGAGGAGACTAAAGCTCCTCTATCTTCAGCTTTCTATGAAATATTCAATATTCTTTCTGAAAAAGATTTTTTACTAAAAGATATTGAAGATTCTAAGGGAAATACCTGTACTGTTAGAAACTATGCAGAATATATTCTGCATATGAAAAAAGAAGACTCAACTTTTAGAAAGAACCTATTTACCAGTTATGTAAATTTTTTAGATCAAAAAAAAGAAGGTTTACACAAATTACTGTATTATCAGTTTTTAGCTTGAAATATTGGATCTAAAAATATTTCTTTCAAAAATGGTTATACAGAAAGTGCTTTATATGCAGATGAAGTTCCAAATAAATTTCTTTTGAATCTTTATAAAAACATGAAAGCATTTCGACCAGATATTCAAAGATTCAGGGATATAAGAAAATCAGTCATAAAAAAAGTTTGAAATTTATCTAAATTTCAAGAGTGAGATGGTTATTTGGAACTTAAAGATACTTCTGGAAAGCAAATCACATTTGAGATAGAAGATTCAAAGAAGATCATTTTAGAGTCTTTGAAAGTTCTGGGACAAAGATACATTGATTCTTTAAATCTCATGTTTAGCAAGAATTGAATAGACTGAAAACCTAATCCTCCTTACAAAATCAGCGGAGCTTATTTCTCCGGAGAAGCTTATAGATTAGAAGGTAAATATGTTCTTTTAAATTACAACGGATATTTTGATGATTTATTAACTCTTGCTCATGAACTTGGACATGCTGTTCATGATATTGAAATAGATAAAACAGAAACTTACTATTACTCTCCCACTATTTTTGTAGCAGAGATTCCTTCTATATTAAACGAGATATTGGTTCAATATTACTTATTGGACAAATATAGAAGAGAAGGGGATAAATTTAGACAATTCCATATTCTCGATCACTTGTTAAGTACTTTTGTAAGTACTTCTTCTGTTCAACTCGGATACAGCGAGTGAGAATACACATTCAATGAGAAAATATCTAATAATCAATTTTTAGATTTAGAAGAATCTGCTCAAGCATATTCCGAAATAGTTAAGAGTTATTTGGGAGAAAGTTCCACAGAAAATCCAGATTTGCAAAAGAAATCATGGTATAGAATATTCTCTATTCCACATTTTTATAGTGGAATTTTGTATGTATACAAATATGCTGTTGGGATGTTAACCTCTGTATTACTATCAGAAAGAATAATGAATGCATCTGAAAGAGAGAAAGCTCTCTCTGACTATTTCAAATTTTTATCTGCAGGAAATTCTCTTTCTAATTTGGAATTATTGAATTCCTTATCTGTCAACTTATTGCAATCCCAAGATTACAAAAGAATTCATCAAGTTTTTAAAGGGTGATTGAGGGAATATGAGATGTTAGGTAAAGAGTTGTATGGAGTTAAAAGTGAATCATTTAATAATTGCAAGAGCTAGAGAAGGTTAAAGCGGAAGATAAAAAAGAAAGTTTTGAACATCGAACTTTTGGCTTAGAGCATCATTGATTTGTTGCTAATACAGCTCCAGGATTTTTCTCGTGAGGACCTCAAGGATATAAATTAAAGGAGTTAATTAGAAACTATATCAATAAATTTCAAAGTGAAATTTGCGGAATCCAATTAGTTAAAACACCGGTTTTAGCCAAAAAAGAATTATTTTTAAAGACTGGACACTTACCTTTATACTCAGAGAATATTTTTTCTGAAATTAAGAAAGGGGAAGAAGAATTGATTTTAAGACCAATGACTTGCCCCCATCATATTCTTCTTGCCAAGGAAATTATTACTAGTAAATCTCAATTACCTTACTTAATGGGGGAAAATTCCCTAATCCACAGGGATGAATATTCAGGAGGTTTATTGGGACTTAAGAGAGTTAGGGCAATGGAATTGATTGACACACATATTTTTTTGTTGCCAGAACAATCTTCTGAATGAATTCCCAAAGTCCTTTCCTGAATTTGAAAATTGTTGCAAAAATTTCAAATTGAACTAAAAGAAATAGTTCTCGCAACCAAAGCTTCTCAAAACAAATATATTTCTGGAGAAGATGAGTGGGAAAGAGTTGAAAGTGTTTTATTTAACTCAACTATTAATTGAGCTAAAGAAAATAATTTATCTAATCTATTAGTCGAAAGGGCTGGAGATGCAGCCTTTTATGGTCCCAAAATAGATTTCAATGCGCTAGATAAGCAAAATCAAACATATACCATTTCAACCTTACAACTTGACTGTTTTATGTCACAAAGATTGGGATTTGAATTAGATTCTTCACATCCTTGAATTATTCACTTAGGACTTATTGGGACATTAGAGAGATTTATTGCTTATTTAATTGAAAGGTATAAAGGAAAATTACCTTTTTGATTATGTCCAACTCAAATTTCAATTATTCCAATAAATTCTGAGAAGTTTGCAGAAGCTTCTCAAGAACTCTCTAAAAAACTATCTAAAGAAGGATTCAGAGTCTTCTTAGACCTCGGAAAAAACAGATTCACTAAAAAGCTTTTGCTTGCCAGCAAAGCTCAAATCCCCTTCCAAATACTTATCGGGGAAAAGGAGGCCCAATCTTTAGAAACTTTACAAGTTAGACAACTAGGAGAAAAGGAAGTCAAAAATTTTAGGTTTCAAGAATTTATTTCTCATCTAAAAGAATTAAATTCTGAATCTAACCTTTAGTAGTGTTCCCTGCAGGAGAGAAAATAATAGCTTTTGAGTTAGATTTTCTTTGTTGCAAGAAAGATTATTCTGTTAAAGAATTAAATAACCTGTTTAGTTTATTGAAAGAGTTGGGTGTTTACAATAATCTTTTTTTATTTACCAATAACTCTTTACAACAGTCAATTAATTTCCTAAGAGAACAGGAATTAAATATAGGTTATTTAGTTTCAAATTCAGGATCCTGCGTTTACAACTTAATAACTAATAAGAAAGAGAAAGAAAAAATTTTAGGTAAAGAAGTATTGGAACCAATACTTAGATTTAGTTTTTTTAATGATTTAATTTTTATTGCTCATTATTCCAATCAGTCTTTTATCTATGGATTTGATTATTTAACTCCTGAGAAACAAGGAACTTATTTATATTTTTCTCAACTTAAGAATTTATGGGAAATTAAAGAGGTAATTAATAGTGATTCTGTTTATAGCTTAGAAATATTGTTTGAAGAAAGTAATTCAGAATTAAGACTTTCGAAGATAAATAATTGTTTGAATAGCATAAAAAATTTAAAGGTGGACATAAATTATTTAGTAGTTGATCCAATTATTTATCTTTTTTCAAAAAATAATTCCAAGTTACAAATAATTAGTGAAGTTATGGGGGCGAATCAAGAAGAAATAAGTAGTAATCTTATTTATTCTTCTTGAGCAACTCCTGATTTGGAATTAGCTGAAAGTTCGTTTTTTTGACTTTCATTTTCTGAATTTGCTACTTGAATTGGAAGGGAATTACCTCACAAGTCAGTCATTTTTTTAGAAAATAACAGTCAAGCTTGGATTGATTGATGAAGAGATCAAGATTATCTTTGGAGAGAGAATCTTTTGAAGTTAAATTGAATTTCTCGAAAAATTAATAGATTAGAGACAAATATTGAAGAAAACAACGACAGTTGTTTTGAATTGGATTTGATTAGCGGATCATTTAGGTCTAAAGCAATTAATGAAAGATGAAATTCTTGAGCACTTTTTCAAAGAAAAAGTTTGTTAGAACATAAGGAAAGTTTAGTGACTCTTTTTTTGTGACCTGAGCAATTAAAAAATTTGTTAGTTTCTAAAAATTTAGCTAATTAGTTTATTAAATTTGCTCGAGATCTGCTTAAATTAATAAACTAAATATAGAAGAGGTGGTTCTTAACGAGTGGTAATACAACCTAAAAAGGATTTAAGAGTTTTTCAATTAATTGCTACTAAGGTAGTCGATAAATCTTTAAAACACCTAGATTATCAAGTAGATTACGAAAACGCTACTGCGAAGTTTTTTATTGATTCAGCAAAAGTTCAAACCAAAGAGTTCATACCAGCCTTAAAAAGCTGTCTAGAATCTGCTTATTCTTGAGAAGTTAACTATAAATCTTTCTTAGAGGCTACTGCACCAAACTTTGATGAGTTTGAATTAGAGTTATGTTTAAGAAGTCTAGTAGATTGCATTCTCAGGTCTCCTAAAAAATATTTTCAAAAAGAAAAAAGAAATGATCACAAAAAAATTAATAGACAAATTAAGTTAGTTGGCCTAGAAGATCTTTCTGAAGAAATCACCAATATATTAGATGGAGAAAATCAAATTAAGGAATGAGCAGAACTTCCACCAAATATATTAGATGCAGAAAAATTTGTATCAGAAATTATTTCTACCTCCAAAGAATTAGATTTAAATTACGAAGTCTTTAATTGAGAGGAATTATATTCAAAAGGATTTAAGCTTACTTGCGCAGTTGGACAAAATAAGAAAAATTCTTATTTGATTACTTTAAGAGAGAAAAGAGAAGAAGATTCAAACAAAAAAAGAAAGAAAATAGTCATAATAGGTAAGGGAATTTGCTTTGATACTGGGGGCTTAAGTCTTAAAACAGGTGGAAATATGGCAGGAATGAAATTTGATATGACTGGTGCGGGTTTAGTGGCTGCCATTTTTTTTACATTAGCAAAAAGTAAATTCTCCGAAGAAAATGAAGTAATAGCTCTTTTGCCAATTTCTGAGAATTTGATAGGTTCAGATTCTATAAAGGTGGATAGTGTTATTCAAGCATATGGAGGTAAATTTATAGAAATCTCTAATACAGATGCAGAAGGTAGATTGCTTCTTGCAGAAGCAATTGCTTATGCGTCTAGAGATTTAGAGGCTTCCGAAATTATGACCGTAGCTACTCTTACTGGAGCTGTCGGTTATGCCTTAGGAAAAAAATATGCAGGAGCTTGATCTACCTCCGAAGAAAATTGGAAGAAGTTTAATTCCCTTTCAGACTATACAGGGGAATATGTTTGGAGATTACCTTTAGATAAGTATTATCTAGAAAAATTAAAAAGTAGTATAGCGGAACTGAAAAACTCTGCTACAACTGGGATCGGGGGCGCTTCTAGGGCCGCCGCATTCCTAGCAGAATTTAGTGATAATAAGGAGTTTATTCATTTAGATATAGCAAATGTATCCAGTAAAACTTGTCACCAACACTCAAATATAGCTTTAGCTCCTCTCTTTAAAACTATTTATTTCTATTTAAAGGGGAGAAAAATTAGTCTGCCCAATTAAAATAATTTAATTATGGCTTTGGCAAAAATTCTTTTAACTATGATGGGGGGTGATGGTTGTCGGAACTGCAATTGGTGTCGGAACAAGAGAATATTTAACAAGAACTAGTAGTTTAACTACACCACAAGAAGTAGAGAAATTAAAGAAGGAGTTAGCTGACAAGTCTTGGAGAATTACTCAATTAAAGGATGAATCAGTTGAACAAATACTTAGTTTATTAAAAGTACAATCTCAATACTCAGAAAGTCTTAAGGAAATAGAATCAATTAAGTCACAACTAGAGGAGTTAAATAAACAAAAGACCAATCTTGAGGGGACTAACCAACAATTAGCAGAACAAAAGTCTGCACTTGACAAGATTAAACAGGAGTTAGAAAATAAAAAACAAGAACTGACACAAGCGACACAAAAGTTTGAAGGAGATTTGGCGCAACAAAAGAAAGAGTTTGAAGAAGCAAAAACAAAATTGGAAGGAGAAAAGAGAAGTGCTGAAGAAGGCAAGGCTGAAGTTCAAAAAAGCAAAGATGAATTAACTGAACAATTAAAAAAATATAGTCGTTTAGAAAATATTTTTAATTTGTTGAAAGAGGATGGAGTGACCGAAGAGCAGATTAAGAATATTGATACTTATGAGAAAAGCTTGTTAAATGTAGTTCAACAAAGAAGACAGTTTCTTTCTCAGAAAAGGCAAGAATTTAGTAAAGTTTTCCAAGATTTGATTACAAGAGGTAGAGCTTGGAATATAGAAAAAGAATGAGAAAGCACGGCAAAATTAGTAAGTGACTTGGAAAATTTAGCCAAAAAGCTAGGAATTGGTACTGATTCACAAGAACCGAAGAAGTAAGTTCTTCAGCTAAAGAAGAAGTTAAATAGTAGTAACTAGGTTAGTTGTTTAAAATTCTTAAATTTATCTACTTACTTTAAATCCGTTTACACTTTAGTACCTAAATATGAAAAATCTTTAGTTAAACCTTTCAAGAGAAATAATTTTTTGTTATTTCCAACTTCTTCCACAAATTACAAAAAATCAAATAATTAATAGAAATTAATTTTTCCACTAATTAACAAAAACCAAATAAAGTAGCGCAGTCAACTCTTCTAAGCTCCCTTCTAGGGGCCTAGCAGAGCCTATGGTGCTTGACTGTTATGTTCGGGATGGGAATAAGTATTTCCACCGTAGTATCCTGACTGCGCAAGCAACAATTTTAGGAATAAATAAGACTAAGTCAGAAATAAATCTTGCAACGAAAGATCTTCCTTAAATCTTTCACATAATTAGTACTACTTAGCTGAATACATTACTGTACTTACACTTGTAGCCTATCAAGGTAGTAGTCTTCTACCATGTTTATGCCCAGCACCTCTGGCGCGGGGCGGGAAAGTTTTTTGAGGCTAGTTTCACACTTAGATGCTTTCAGCGTTTATCTAATCCACACTTATCTATTCAGCAATGCCACTGGCGTGACAACTGATACAACAGCGGTGTGTTCATTCCGGTCCTCTCGTACTAGGAATGAATCCCCTCAACTTTCCTTCAGCCACTACAGATAGGGACCAACCTGTCTCACGACGGTTTGAACCCAACTCACGTATCTTTTTAATCGGCGAACAGCCGAACCCTTGGGAGCTGCTTCACCCCCAGGATAAGATGAGTCGACATCGAGGTAGCAAACAATCTCGTCGATATGAACTCTTGGAGATTATTACCCTGTTATCCCTAGAGTAGCTTTTATCCGTTGAGCGATGGCCCTTCCATTCAGAACCACCGGATCACTATAGCCTAATTTCTTACTTGTTCGACTTGTCTGTCTCACAATCAAGCACACATATAGTATTACCCTTACTGTACGATTTCCATGCGTACTAAGTGTACCTTTGCGCGCCTCCGTTACTTTTTAGGAGGCAACCGCCCCAGTCAAACTGCCCACCTAACACTGTCCATACTCCGGATTCACGGAGATATGTAAGTAAAGACTTATTGAAATTGTGGTATTCCACTGTCGGCTCCAACAGAGCTAGCGCCCCATCTTCCCAGCCTCCCACATATCCTCTAATAACAACAAATCTTCACAATATCAAGTTACAGTAAAGCTTCATAGGGTCTTTCCGTCCCATAGCGGCAAGAGAGTGTCTTCACTCTCACCAGGATTTCACCGAGCCTACAGTCGAGACAGTTAAGAGCTGGTTACACCATTCAAGCGGGACAGAATTTACCTGACAAGGAATTTCGCTACCTTAGGACCGTTATAGTTACGGCCGCCGTTCACCAGGGCTTGAGTTAAAAGCTTCAGCTAGCCAAGCTAGCCTGACCTCCTTCTTTGACCTTCTGGCACCGGGCAGGTGTCGCCACATATACTTCATGTTTGAATTTTGCATATAGCTGTGTTTTTGTTAAACAGTCCGCCCTCATTCTTTACTGTGACCCGCATTCTATGCGGGCACTCTTTCTCCCGAAGTTACAGAGTCATTTTGCAGAGTTCCTTAACTGTAGTTCGCTCGCTAGCCTTAGGATATTCTCCTTGATCACGTGTGTTCGTTATCGGTACGAGTACCTTGAACGTCTTTGTCTCTTAGAGTCTTTTCTGGAGAATATGATTAAGTCTGGCTTTCCCAACCATTGCTGGCCGAGATCGTATTCAATCCTTGCACTTATGTTGAGTTGATTTTCATACTCAACGTACTCAAAATCTTAAAAGGGAATCCAATAACCCTCCCAGTTTAACCTTTTCTGTCAACCCATCGAACGTTCAAGGTAGTACGGGAATATTAACCCGTTGCCCATCATCTACGCCTTTCGGCCTCAACTTAGGATCGACTTACCTGAGGAGGACGAGCCTAGCCCCAGAAACCTTGATCAATCGGCTAGAAAGATTCTCACTTTCATTCGTTACTCACGCCGGAATTCTTACTTGTATATAGTCCACTCATGCTCACGCTCAAGCTTCAACCCCTATACAACATTTGTCTACCATGCTTGACATTCTATGTCACCATCCAAAAATTCGGTATTAAGCTTAGCCCCGTTATACTTGTGGCGCCAAAAAACTAGACTAGTGAGCTGTTACGCACTCTTTAAATGGTGGCTGCTTCTAAGCCAACATCCTAGTTGTTTATGAATTTTGACTTCCTTTTCCACTTAGCTTAATTTAGGGACCTTATTTGTTGGTCTGGGCTCTTTCCCTCACGACTATAAAGCTTATCCCAAATAGTCTCACTGCCAAGGTACAACAATTGGAATTCAGAGTTTGATTCTATTTGGTACAGCGCGAACCGCCCGTATAGATTCAGTGCTTTACCTCCAACTGCAAATTTACTTGACGCTAGTCCTAAAACTATATCGACAAAAACCAGCTATCAGGGAACTCGATTGGAATTTCACCTCTAGCCACAAGTCATCCGCTATCGTTTCAACGACAGTCGGTTCAGTCCTTCATCTGATGTTATTCAAATTTCAACCTGCTCATGGCTAGCTCGTCCCCTTTCGGGTCTATTGCAACCTACTAAACGCCCTATTAAGACTCGCTTTCGCTTCAGCTCCGCTGTTCTACAGCTTAACTTCGCAACTTGCAATAACTCTCCGGCTCATACTTCAAAACGCACGCCATCACGCTTAATCGCGCTCTGACACTTTGTAGGCTAGTAATTTCATGTTCTATTTCACTCCCATATCTGGGTTCTTTTCACCTTTCCTTCACAGTACTTGTTCGCTATCGGTAAATGATTAGTATTTAGGCTTACCCGATGGTCCGGGTTGATTCAAACAGGGTTCACATGTCCCGCCCTACTCAGGATAACTTTGGCTCTCTTTGCATTTCGCATACGGGGCTTTCACCCTTTATAGCATCACATTCCAATGAATTTTTGCTATGCGCGGAGATGCCGTGTAAGGTCCTACAACCCCAAAAAAGTTCTGCTTTTTTGGTTTGGCCTCTTCCCCTTCCGCTCACCACTACTTAGGGAATCACTTCGTTTTCTTTTCCTTTGGCTACTGAGATGTTTCACTTCGCCAAGTTCGCCTTATTACCCTATGGATTCAGGTAATAATAGTAGAAATATTAATTTCTACTGTATTGCTACATTCGGAGATTACCGGATCAAGGTCTCTTATCGACTACCCGATACTTATCGCAGATTAGCACGTCCTTCATCGCCTATCATTTCCAAGGAATCCGTTACTAGCCCTTAGTAATTTAAAGAATCTTTCGTTTTTACTTCTGTTTTATTTACTCGGTCTTATTACTTCCTGAAAAATTGTCAAAGATCTAGCACATCTCAAACAACTTTATTATTCAAGACAAGTGCACAAAAATTATTCTCAGCGAAAAGAGAAAATCTCCAATCGCTAGAGACAATCAAATTAAGATTTTATTTTTCCTTTTTCTTTTTATCCTTAGGAATTTCTCCTTTTTTTAAAAAATCAATCATTTCTGGGATTAATTTATTTCCCGATTTACAAATAAAACAAGTTCCTAAAGGTAAGTTGTTTTCTTTCTTCCCCTTCTTTTTTGCTCCGTTGCACTTTAGCCCTTCTTCTCCTTCTGTTGTACCTTGACCACTTTTTTGATGTTTAGAGAAAACGCCAATTGTTCTTCTGGGATTAACAATAGATCTGATGTAAAGCCAGTTAATCATGTCTTTGTCCCCATTTTTTTGACTTTCTTCTTTGCTAAGAAATTTAGCAAGTTTTTGAAATGTTGTGAAAGCATCAGGCAACTTGGATAAAGTTTCAGCTTCCGTCAATATTCCCATTCATGACTTAATAACTGAGTGAAAATTAAAAACTAAGTTTTCTAAAAAACTGTAATTTCAAAAGTTTTTAAGAAATCCAACAAAAACTTAGAATTTCCACTCGTTTTGATTCATTGATAACTTATTGGAACAATTCCAATAACACTTGTGACCACTTCAGATACTTTATGTCAAGCTTGGGTCATAGTTGGAATGGGATTCAAAGGTTCAGAGGGAAGAGAAGGAGATGATGTGGATCCATCATAGTTAAATATGGTTGCAACTCACCCGCCGAGCTTTCCTAAAGCTTTGGAAACTAAATTCTGACTAACTTCTGCGCTTGTAAAACTTATTCCTGCGGAAAGTCCCAATAATGTTAGACATAAATATGCAATTCTTCCTTTAAGAAGTGCCCCCCCCGCAGAAACATTAATTAATACTTAGTTGGGTTAATGTATCTGCCTTGAATGAACTTTTTCCAACAAAAACAGGAGTAAAACAACAAAACTTATTTCTGAACTATATGTCTATGTTTATAGCACTTCCTCTCTTTTAATTCCGCAAAATTATCTAGTCAGAATTTATAAACCTTGCCTAGAAAATCATATTGTTGCCGATTACCTATATTTATGATGATTAACTAAGAAATTTCTGTAATTTCTATTTTCCCCTCTCATAAGGAAAGTAAATATAGATTCGTTTACCAAAAAGTCCTCACCCTTTTATTTCAACAGTAGTAACTGTTGACAACAGCTTTATTGTCCCCTTATAGATTCACTCTCCTTGTATCTCATTTTTAAAAACTGTTCCTTTGAAAAAAGTGTTAATGCCCCCCCCATTGTTCAAATCATTTCTCGGCACCGTTTCAGAATAAAAGTCAAACTTTTCTCCTAATTTAAATGAATAGTTGCTGTCTAAAACAGATTTCGGGAATAATACATTTCATCTTTCTGGCAGGGAAATATATTCATTTTTGACATTAGTAATTTTGCAAGAAGTTGCAACATAGTCATTCTTATCCTCTTTTTGCTTCTTTAGAAATTCATCCAAATCCGATACAGTAAATACCACCTCGCACTCTCCTTTAACAATAGTTTTTCTTTCTGAGTATTTGTGGTCTGAAATTAATTCAGGACCTAAAGACTTTGCAGTTTCATCCAGTTTCATTGATTTATCGACTTTACTGGGTGTTTGTTTAGAAGAAAGTAACGGGATCCCAACGCAACAGCTACCTAAGGTAGATGCAGTAAATAAAACTTTTGTTGGAATCGACACAAATAGAGAGGAGAAATTATCCTAGAAATCCAAATTTCAAATGTTTTAAGGGAATAAAACTTCAGATTTGTCTCCAGTCTAAAAATGTGGATACCTCTCTAGTTCTTTCTACCTCTCTTTCTATTAAAGTCATTAAAATTTCGAATTATTTTTTGACCTTCTAAGGTTAAAACCCTTCCCTTTAATCCTTTGTTGATATAACCTTTGAAAACCAAATAAGGTTCTATTTTTTTAATAATTGTTAATTCATCTATATTTGTTCCTTGAACAATGGTTTTTATTCCCGCAGTTTGTCTATTAGCTTCACTTAAAAAAATTAAGTACTTAATGTCAACTTCTGTAAGTCCTTGAAATAAAAATCCACATTCTTTAATAATTTCTTGAATTTCACATTTGCTATTTATAGTCTTGTAATCCATAACTCTTCGCAAGATTCTCTTGACATTTCTAGGAATTCCCCTAGAATTGTTAGAAATAGTAATTATTTCCTTTTCAGTGAGAGTTAATTCTCATTGATTTAGTAAAGATTTAATGAGATCTACAATTTCTCGATCTTCATAGCAATCTATAAAAAAGACATAACCAAATCTTTCTTCTAGGGCCTTAGGTAAAGCTCCTAAGTTGGTAGTAGCGGCAATCAATGTAAATTTAGGAAGACTTATTCTAATAGCCTTGGAGTTGTAATTTTTACCAACTAATAAATCCAAAACATTATCTTCCAAAGCCGAATACAACATTTCAGCATATTCCAATTTTAAGCTGTGAATTTCATCAATAAATAAAACATCAAAGTCTCGTAAGGTATTCAAAACTCCAATTAAGTCTGGCAAAGTTTGAATATTAGTTGCAGGAATTATCTTTATATTTACCTTCAATTCATTAGCAATAATTTGTGCCAAAGAAGTTTTACCAACCCCTGGAGGACCATAGAAAAGTGTATGTTCCATAGGTTTATTTAGTTTTTTTGAGACTTCAATTCCAACTTGTAAGCTCTTAACAATTTCAGTTTTTCCTATAAATTCACTCAAACGGCTAGGTCTAGCTTTGAGAGTTTCTGAATCAATCACTTTTTAAGCGAAATTATTTTGAGAGATTGTTTTTAAACACTCACTAATGATGGAATTTAGATCAAAAAACTCATTTTTTCTAGTCTTAACTATTTCTATAGTTCTTCTAATATCTCTTCATTTGTAGCCAATCTCTGTTAATGAAGAGATTATTTGCCTTTCATCCCAAACACTATCGGAATTTGAAATTGGCAAGCTAAGTCAACTCTGTTTAATAGTTTTTTAATTTCTTAGAGTTGAAATAAAAGATTGAGCAGTATTCAATGTAAATCCTCTTAAAGATGCCAGTTGAATCCGATTTTCTTGTTCCGCAAGACTCAAAATATTATTTCAGTCATTAGTTAGTATTTTTTGTGCTGTTTTTGAACCAATTCCCTTGATAGATAAGAGAAATCTAAAAATTTCATAATCTTGTCTGGTTAAGAATCCAAATAATTGAGTAACTAATTGGCCTCTAGGTTCTAGTCTTATATCTTGAAAAATATAGATTAAATATTCTTCTCCCTTTTTTAAATAAGAAGAATTTAAGAAATGGACTTGATAACCTATGCTTTGAGACTCAACGACAATATGATCTTTCTGAAATTCAATAACTTGACCTTTTAAGTAATACATCTATATTATTAATTACTTCTCCTCGGCAAAAAAGCATAAAATTTAACTTTTTTCCAACTCCAAAAGTTTGTTAAAAGTATTAGAACTTTTACTTCTTAAAAGCTCCCTATCGGCCTCTATTCGCTTAAGTCAATCTAATTTCATTGACAAGTCAGTTAAATGATCAGATTGTAGATATGTCTCAGATTTATCTAAAAGTAAATAAATTAATGAATAATAAAGTTCAAAAAAATCTCAAAGATTATCAAAAGACACATTTGTGATTTTTGAATTAGAGAGAGTGTAGTTGGTCTTTTCATTAGTTAAGTTATCTGTCAATTGACTTAAAAAAAGTCTTTCTTCTGGAAGCAATATTCATTGAAATAATTCAGCATAATCTTCCAGAGATTTAGATTGTCAGTCTTGTAATTCTTTTTTGATAATGTCTTGTGATTTCCTTGATTTGATTAGTGCAGTTCATAAGACCAAAATGTTAGAGAAATTGGAAATAATAGTTTTTGGTTTTTCTGGCTCTCTAACCATAGGTGGAATTCTTCTAGACGTACCATTTTGGCTCAAACAATACAAGTTAATAGTTTCTAAGTAACTTTGGTGTTTAGACAATATAACTTCTTTTTCTTTTTCTGAAAGATTTACTAGTTCATAAAGGCTAAATATCTTATTCAGGGAATCAATTGCAAACTTTATTTCTAGAGAAGGATTAAGATAAAAAAATCGATTGGGATTTCAGTTAAATATAGAACTTAACAGTGCATTTACCAATTGATTCAGAGATAATAATTCAGTTTCAGGATTTGATTTATTGATTGATTTCTTTCAGTTAGACTTAATCCAATCAACAAAAAGTGTTGGTTCCGGAAGCTTGAAATCAGGATGGGTGCAATAAAACTCCGAAAAGTCTTTACAATTTTGCAGATCTATTTCTAAGGAGTAAGGATGGATTCCTATTTTTAATAATTGTTGAATTATTTTTAGCGAAGCAGTAATACCTGCTCTGTCAGAGTCCAACATTAGAACTATTTTTTTAACTCCCCTTTTCTGTAATATTTCTAAACAATCGCTAGATAAATCTCTTCCCATTAAAGCACATCCTTTGGCACTGGGTTTCAATACTAACAGTGAAAATAAATCAAAACAACCTTCAAATAAATAGACTTCTTCGTCATTTTTTAATTCTGCCAATGCAGGAAGGTTGTAAAGAAGTTGAGCTTTCTTAAACAAAAGAGTTTCCTTGGAATGCAGATACCTAATCTCACTTCTTGAATTAGGCATAGCCCTAGCGCTAAAGCCCACAAGCTCTTTTGAAGCAGAAAACACTGGAAATGTAATTCTGTTTTGAAATATGGGAATTAAAGTGTCTTTATCTTTTTCTTTGGAAAATATTCCAACTTGAGAAATAAATTCTGAATCAATAAATTTGTATTCTTCAGAAGATTTTTGGATTCTTTCTATAGCTCGCAACAATATCAAACCACTAGGAGCATATCCAATTCTCATCTTTTTGATCAGATCAACATTTAACTTTCTCTTCTGAATTAAGTAATCTAATGCTTCTTTGCCTGATGGATAGAATAAGTGCTTTTCAAAGAATTCGGAAACAAATTCGTTGAATTTAATTAACTGTTGCTTAAAACAAATGTCTTTGTAAGTTACAGGATCAAGCAGATTCTCAAAAGGAAGCTTGAGTATCTTGTGCGCTTGGATTAAAGCTTGTTGATAACTGGTTTTCTCTTTTCTCATAATGAAAGAAACTGCATCCCCGCCAACTCCACAGGAAAAACATTTGAATATGTTTTTCTCTAAAGAAATGAATAAAGAGGGATTTGTATCTTCGTGAAATGGGCAGATGGCTCTATAATCTTTTCCCTTTTTTTCTAGTTGCAGATAGCTCTCAATAACCTCTTTGACGTTTAATTGACTTCTTTGCATTTCTCTTTAATTGGATTCATGTTTTGAAATTAATTCTTTTAGATTTAGACACTTAAAAACATAATTTTTAAGCTCTTGTAGTCCAATTCTTATTTGGCTTCCAGAGTCTCTTTCCCTAATTGTGAATGAGAAATTTTCCTGTTGTAAGGAGCCACTATCATAATCCACAGTGAGACAATAAGGAGTCCCAAATTGGTCTTGCTCTTTATATCTTTTTCCGATCGAACCTCCTTTGGATAATGTGGTTGAAATAGAAAATTTTTGCAATCATTGATGAAGCTTTTTGGCTTCATCCTCTTGCGAAGAGCTTAATGGAAGCACAGCAAATTTATAGGGGGCGAGAGCTAAAGGGAGTGACAAAATTTCTCAAGATCTATTATTTCTTGTTTGGAGAAATTCAGTAACTACTGCCAACATCAACCTATTGAGACCAACTGAGTGTTCAACTATGTTTGGAATTAAGGTAGTTTGATCACTACCAGCTTGTATATGTAATTTTGCTTTTGAATGTTTTTGATGTGCCTTAAGATCAAAATCTCCTCTATTGGCTATCCCCCATAACTCTTCTTCCCCAAATTCAAATTTGTAGTAAAGATCTAGATTCTTTTTTGAATAGTGGGGAAGTTCTTGCCCCTCTATAGTTTTGAAGTAAAAGGAGTTAGGAGAAAATCCTAGTTTATGAATTAAAAAGTTAGTGACTTGTTTTTTTTGAACTTCAAGAGTTGATTCAGTTTCTTCTGGAAATGTAAACTCTTCAAACTCTAATTGTTCAAATTCTTTAGTTCTAAAAATTTTTCTACCAGTTGTTACCTCATTTCTGAAAGCCTTACCCATTTGAGCAACTCTGAATGGAAATTTAAGCTTGGAATTGAGAGAAATTAACTTGGCATTAACAAAGATTGTTTGAGCAGTTTCAGGCCTTAGGTAATAATCTTCGACCTTAAATATTTGATTGAAACTTTTAGGTTCTGTTAGATTGCCTGAATTACATGATTTACATTTATCAACAATCTCTTCAAATCTAGCATTACAATCTCTGCACTCTACTAGTTGTCTTTCAAAGTGTTTTATATGACCAGTAGCTTCTCAGATTTCCTTGTTGGTCAGCAAGTTTCCCTCATAGAGTACTGTATTTTCTTTGCCACTGATAAAGTACTCCATTCAACATTTCTTTAAGTTTTCCTTAAGTAAAACTCCTAAGTGACCATAGTCTCAACTATTTTCTTGTCCACCGTAAATAGAGCAGGAGGGATATATAAATCGATTGTCCAGTAAAAATTTTTCTATTCTGCTCAATAGAGATCAGTTTTATACTATCTATTTAGTTAATTACTCCACCTCAGATTAATAGATTAAATTTGGGTGTAAATTTGAACATAATCTCATAACTTTTTTCTTTTTAGGTAAGGGTAATTTCTCTTTAATAGTCGTAAAGTGTAATTTCCTATTCAACTTGAATATTTTTCAAATAATTAGGGAAGAGAAAAATACTGAAGGAATTAAGAAGAAGTTTCTCATAATAAAGAATTGTTCGAATGGTAGAGTAGATATTTTTATGTCAAACAACGGAAGAGTTATTATGTCTACCAATATATAAGACAAGAAATTCAATATTGTTAGTCTGAGAATAGTATTCCACTTTTCTGCTTTTTTAGATATTTCAGGGAACAATTTGTTAGAAGAGAAACACAAACATAAGCCTAATGAAAATAGGAGAACAGTTGCTATTGCAATTAAGAAAGAAGGGAAGAACCAACTTGGGAATTTAAATGTTTGTGAGAAGATATTTAGTGATATTTCTCCTCCATTACTTTCGCCATTAGCAATTAATGCCGCATTATGGAAGAAGTAGTAAGCTATTGCGGTAATTGCCATTAAAGCAGTAACAAAGAAAGCATTTTGTCATTTCTTTCATTTTTTTTTAGATTGACTGCCTCCAAACATGTAAATAAAACCTCCTAAAAAGCCATTAAATACAGCGGCTAATAAATAACCATAATTAAATACTGAAGAGGTCAGAACTACAGTTAGTAGGTCTGTTAATAATCCAATCAAAATTCCTATTACAGGTCCGTATAAACTACCACCTATTTTTATTAGGATAGTTTCAATTAATAACCTACTCCCCGGATAGATTTGAAAGATTATTCCTAGTAGGTTATGTGTTAAAAATGTGATAGTAAAAATTATTGCAGTATTTGTTGCAATAATCATTGCAATACTTGAAATAGTATTGATATTTAAGCTCGGAAACATTAAAAAGTTTTGTTGTAACCAAAACCTAAAGAATATCTTTTTGAGGAATAGTAAGATAATGAATACTAATAAGGCAATACCCGCATAAAACAGAATATCCCCACTATTAATATGGCCTATATCGGCCATATTTAGCTAAAAAAAGTAGTTATCTAATAATAAAGATAATTGATCTAAATCCATGAATCCTACATGCTTTTCTTCTGACTTTAGATTATTTTTAGAGATAAAAATCAAAGTAGGAATCGAAGATATTTCATATTTTCTTGACAATTCCGGAAAATTAGAAACATTTATTTTGATGAAACGAATAGATTCACTATATTTTTCATTCAGAGAAAGAATATCCAATATAGGAATTAGTTGTCGGCAAGGAGGACATCAATCTGCATAAAAATCTAGAAGAAGATTACTCGAACTTTGAAGTAGTTCTTGTAATTCTTCCTTACTAGTTAAACTTCTAACTTTTGACATAGAACTAAGAAATATCCATTTTTAAAGAAGATAAATCAATCAATTGTTCCTTCTTTAATTTTTCAGGAACTTGTTGTAATTCATAATCTAAGGTTACTGGTAACTCAATAATTAAGTTAGGAGGGAGGATTTTCTTAAAACTAACATATCTTTCATTGTCAAAAAACGAAGACTTATTGAGAAAAGAAAGATCAAACTTGATTATCACTTCCTTTAAAAAATCGTAATTCTTATTTAAGTTTTTGAGAATCAATAATTGTTTATTCTTCTCTCTCAAGTAAGAATAGTCTAACAAGATCTTTCTTGCTTGATATTTATCTAATTTATTGAAATCAGAAAAAAAAGTTAAACCTTTGAATTTATCTTCATAACCAAACAATTCTCTACTTAAATTAGCAGATTTAACTTTATTTACATACTTCTTTAAGTTAGACTTAGTGTAAGACTCTAACTCTAATAAATAGTTGTTTGTTAGTATGTGTCTAACTTCCGGAGAAACAAAAAAACATTTATCTAAAGTAGCTAGGTTTTCTTTGGAGTCATAGAGGAATTGATAATAAATAGTTAAATCTTTAGGATCTGCTATAAAGCCTGTGTAATTACATTTGTATGTGTGATATTCAGTAAATTCTCTTAAAGCAGACTTAAGAGAAAGATTAAATTCATTATTGATTTTCTCGAATAAATCATCTAAACTCTCCTGAACAAAGGAGATGAGATCGGGCAAAAGTGTTTGGGTCGTTGATCCCATTAATTAGTTTTGCACCTATAGCTTAATTGGATAAAGCACTTGACTTCGGATCAAGAGAGTATGGGTTCAAGTCCTATTGGGTGTGCCAAATTAAATTAACTAGTTTCAGGAACAACTAGAGTTGTAATTAAGCTTTGCATGCTCAATTAATTCAAGTGTTTTAGGTAAATTAATTAGTTTACCCAATTTAACTTCTTTATTTTCTAATTTCTTGTATTCCTCGAAGAAGTTTTTAATTTCTGAAAGTCAGAAGTTAGGTAAGTCAGAAATGGAATTTATGTGAGAAAGTCTTGGATCTTTATCCATAATTGCAATTATTTTTAAGTCCTCTTCGCCAGAGTCTATCATCTCTAAAGCTCCAATAACTCTACCATCTGCATAAGTTCCAGGTGTTAGGGAAAATTGAGATACAAGAAGAACATCTAAAGGGTCTCCATCTTCTGATAGAGTATTGGGTATAAACCCGTAGTTATGTGGATATGCTACAGATCCAAATAAAACTCTATCTAGCTTTAACTTATTATCAGTTAATTCGTACTTTATGTTTGAATTCTTTGAAATTTCAATGAAACACTCAACTACACTACTTAAGCTACTCAATTGGATTAACCTACTTAATACTCCAACTTGATTTTAAGTTGAAAAAAAGGCTTCAAATAGTGAACTTAAAATTATCTCTTTTTGGATAGACATTTTTTTCTTGTTCGCTTGCAGAAGCAAGCGCAACTAAATTCTTTTTGCATATCCAAGAAGATTGAAAAGCAAGGGCATGAAATTACTGGTTTTTCTTGTTTAGAGAAATTATACCTAGAACTGGATGCTAGAAAGAAATTAATAATTTGTCATTGAACTCTCTGCCAAAAGAAGAATTAAAATAGAATTTTACTACAGAGTTAAATAACAATAGATTAAATCTTGGGTTTTTCCGATTAACTAAATATGGGCTGATTAACAGCCCTTATTTATGGAAAAATTAAAGCTATTGTTTTTGCTGGAGTTAGCGCTTTAGGGGGAGGATCAATAGCTGTTCCTGTACTAGTCACAGGAGATCAATTTGAAAAACCTTTATTTAGAGAATTTAATCCAAAACCTGCGGATTATAACTATACATCTCTTGAATTAGTGCAGGCTGGTGATGGGGGCGGAGGAGGGCAACATACTAACGACCAATCTAGATTCACAAATTTCCCAACAGTTACTATTTCAAATTCACAATTAATTAAAGGAACTAAATCCTACAACGATGGAAACTATGTAATTTATTTCGGTTCAGAAGCATGCCCTAACTGTAACAACTTTTTATATAGCGATAGAGAATCCCCTAAAACTTGGATAGGAACAAATCAAAAAGATTTGTATAGTAATGGTATTTTCTTTGAAACTTATTCTTTAGCTAGACATAAACATAAAGAAGAAGAAGAAGAAGAAGACATATTAATAAATAAAGTAAAGTTCATTTTCTTTAGCGATGAAGTTCCTTCAATGGATAATAGAAACAATGATGACCTATATACTATCCCTTGGAATACATGACCAAATACTTTAACTAGTCAGGGAAGAATAGAGGGAGACTATGTTAGAAATGATGAATCAGCAGTGAACTTTAGAAAATTACACTCTTTATTCTTGTATTACTTTGGACAAAAAGTTAAAGGTATTCCAACAATAGTTATCTACAGAAATGGAGTTCCATTTGTCTATGATTCAGACAAATTGGAACACATAGAAGAAGAAAAGAAAAAGACAGGTGAACAAATAACTGCACTACAAGATGCCACACATGAAACATCAAGAAGAGCGGCAATACTTAGATATGACTTATTTAAGCATTTGAAATATATTTACGGCGGTGAATTATTGTGATGACTGTAATTTTTATGCTTTTTTGGCGAGGAGAAGTAATTAAGTTAATAAGGAGACAAAATTCACTTTTAGAATGCAAAAATTATCTACTTTAGAAAAAAGAGAAGTAGTAGCTGGGTTTAGCAGAAGTTCTACTAGATCATCGACATACAAAAAAGGCACAGCCACAACAAAAGGAAAATTTAAGTGAAACACCCATAATGCTTCTCTATTAGTTCTTTCCAGTATTCCAGGACTAATAACTTTAGGAGAGGGAATTTGAAGTTTGTTTTCCAAAAAACAAGAAAATCCTTATTCCGATTCTCGGAGATGATATAAGAGGAAGTCTTATGGATTTGACAGCTATGCAGACAACAAAAGAGATTTCTTTGCTTATGCTTCCGAGGCGATAAGACCTGTAATAAGATTTGCACCTTATCCATCTAAGACTGGAGTAACTTTTGCAATGCCTTGATTTTTGTAATGAAGAAATTAAATAACTCTGAAAAAAGAGAAATTAAGGCTGGAATTTCTGCCATGAGTATTGCTACAGGACTTATAGCATTCACTAGCATTGGAGAATTAGTATTGAATTTGTTACACAAATATTGGCCAAGCTCTCAGAAAGATACTCCTACTATTGCTCCTGTATTACCTTATTCCCCAGATTCCCCTGCCGCACATGAAGCATGGTTGAAACTGCAGGAATTAGAACAAAAAAGATTGAATTCTTTTTTAGAAAATAATTAATTTTTAGGAGGTTTAATGGTCTTTTCGAAAAAAAGAATTATTCAAACAAGATTTTTCTTTGTTTTTGAGCCATTAAGTAAAAGTAAACTCCATGGTTATTGTCTTAGTTTTATGGATAGTTTTTAAAAATTATGCATTTTTGTTAAGGAAGAGTAATTAATAAATTAGATAGGACTTTTAATTTTTAAATTTATTTCCCACAAAGATTTTCAAGTCAAATAGAAATGTAACTTAGATGGAAGACCAATTTCTTTGCACTGAAATTTGTCCCTTCTTAGAGGAATGGGAACAAGAACTACTCAACGATCGTTTTAGAAAAGAACTTAACAAATCAGATCAATTGGAAATTGCTGTAGGCTTTGGTTCTTACAAATCCTTAAAAGAACTAGACATATTAATCTCGAGAAAGAAAATTAAAAAAGTTTGTTTAATTCTGGGAATGTACTACTTTAATGGCATTTCTGAATCATTGCATAAATTTGTTTTAGAAATCAATGAGAAGTGAAGAAAGAAAGGGATAGGAGAAATAAGATTGGTACATTCGTGAAAATATTATGGAAAACTTTATTGCTTTTTTCAAAAAAATCAAATTTTTTCAGCCATTTATGGTTCTCCTAATTTAAGTTTTTTAACTGAGAAGTGATTTAATGATCCGGATCAGCATGAAATGGCTCTTCTTACAAATGATCCAAAAACACTTAACAAGTTTCCAAGATATTTAGAGTATTTAAAGTCTAAAGGCATCTCTGAGAATATAGAAACTCTTGAAAAATACAAATTAAATTCAGCGGAAAATCCCTATTTAAAAGACGAGCAGAAAAAATCTAAAATAATCTACGAAAAATTTTCTTAGAACGATGCTATACCTGAAAGAACTAGAAGAATCCGAAGCTCTGAGAATTATCACTTTGCCCTTAATTGTTCCTTCAGAGAAGGAAGTATTAGGTTCAAAAGAATTAGATCTATCAAAATCATCTCTTAATGCTTGTTACAGCAAACCTTTAGTTAATGAAAAAACTGGAAAAAAGCAAAGTTGATTTGATGTAAAGTTAACCATTGAAGGTCAAGATAACTTACCTTCTAGAAAAGAATGATTCTTTTTAGTTACAGATAATGGATATTTGTTCAAGGCTTGTTTTGCGGGCAAGAAAATTAGATGATTAAGTTATTTTGAAAATACAGGGCTTATAGGTAGGTGGATAAAAGGAAGATTGGCTGAGTGTGAATTGGTGAGTGGTTTTGATTATGTTTGCGAAGATCAAAGAAAATCAGGAATAATTACTAAAGAAACTTTGGAATGATATGGAGGAGATCAAGTATTTTTAAAGAAAACAAATATTACTGAAAAAGATAAGCAAGGGATCGAAAGAGATGTATGATTAATATCTTTTCCTTTTAAGGTTTAAATTTCTTTTGTTACTTATTATTTCAAGATAGTTTTATAGTTAATTAGTTAAATAAAAAATTATCTTCTTAACTTTATTAGCTTTAAAAAAGGCTTAAAGGCGAAAAATTCAGAGCAACTTCGTTGTAATTAAAAATTATTCTTTCATCTTTCAAAAGCTAAAGCAAGGTTTAAATTCTGAGAATCATTTAAACCTCTCTCGAAGACAACAAAACAATTCTTCTCATTAGCCTCTTTTTTCTGTTTCAATCCCTCTAAGCATTTTTCCATGTCCGGTTCGCCATAAAGAAATTCTTTTTCCTTTTTGTAAAAATCACCATCCCCTTCAGGCGCTGGAGAAGGAGGATTTGTCTTTTCTCCCTTAATTCATTTGTTGAATTCTTGAAGAACTGGGGTGTAACCAATTTCTGTAAAGTTACCGAGTAATCATTCTGGCCTTTTCTCCTCTTTAGTGTCTTTATTGTCCGTTTCTTCTCCGGATAATTCTTGCTTTCTATTTAATTTTTCAAATTTGTCGAAATTCTCAAAAGATAATTTTTCTAAAAATTGGTAAATCCCTTCTTCCTTTTCAGGACTTGATTTTGAAGAAATAACAATACTATCTAGAAATCAAAGGGCAGGAGATAAAGGAACAACGTTAATTGTTTCCTCTTCTGATTCTTCTTCACTTTCCTCCTTTTCCTCTTCTAACATTTGGTGAGCATAAAGAGCATCACCGTTGTAAAAGAAGATACCTTGCAGATTTCCTGAACTAAGAGCTTCTGATAACACGACCGAGTCAGGACTAAAAAATAAGGGTCTTTCTCCGAGAACTTCTTTGTTAATTCCTGACTCGTTGATTTGTATATATTGTTTGTAGAAATCATCTTCAGATGTTGTTTCCTCCTTCTTAAATAATTGCTCTATTTCAGAGGAATTATTGGATCCCGCGGTTTTGTTACTTAATTTAGATAGAGAAAATAAAGTTAACTCATCCTCTACCATTCCTAATTTAGGCTCTCCTTCTTTAGACTTAAAACGATCATCTTTGGAGATCTTTTGCATTAATTCATATCAACTCATGGGAGTTTTTTGAGAAGGTTCGGAAAGAGTTGAATTTGGCCTTACAGTTGTAGTCTCAGTTGAAGAACTGCCTTCTAAGGGTTTTCCTCTATATGCGAAAGCAAAATAGCTTATGAAATAAGGAATCCCATAATTTGCTAATTCAGGGGCATTTTCAAAAAACTTACTAACCACTGGAGAATATATTTGTCCCAGTTTTTTACTAATTCCCTCATTGGAAGTTCCTCCATTTCCTAGCTTACTTTGAATAGACTTAAACTTTTTTCAATCAATCTTTTTGGCTAAGTTTTTAGAAATAGCCTCCTCTAGAGTAGAAGAGCTTAAGATGGCCAAATCAAAAGCTCCGGAAGCAAAACCATTGAAAACTTCTTTATCGTTTTCAAAGTAGATAGTTTTTAATGAGTAATCATTAAAGGCTTGATCGGCTATATCAGCATTGATGTAGGATTGGTAGGTGGCCAATACTATTTCATCATCGATCTCAGTATTTAGAGACATTAAAGATATTGGTATCGCCATCACCCCTGTAGAAGGGATTAAGAAGAATTTGGCCAACCCCATATTCTTGATTTAAAGTTTTTTTGTTAATTCAAAGAATTAACAGAAACTAAATTAAAAAAATTATTTTTTTGTTTTCCCTTTCCTCTAAATATGTAATTCAGAGTTAATGATTGAAAAAGATTTTTTATCTATGCATATTTGTAAGGTAACTCAGTAGAGTCAGTTCATTTAATTCAGCGATTTCCACTTCTTCTAAACTGGTCGCTAGATGTAATGTCATTATTTCTTCTTCAATTAATTCTTCCGCCTCCTTTCAGAAAGTTTCAGTTTTGATCTTTTCCCTTTAAAAATTCCTCCTTCATATTTTTCTCCAATTCATCTCTAGTTTTGTTTATACATGCTTTCCGCATGTTCATAACCGCTTCTCAAGTTTCATAAGCTTTGCTTTTTTCTGCTTGTCAACCAGTGCCACGTCATTCATTTAATTTAACTCCCCCGCCAGCACTCTTTATTCCATTCTCTTCTTCACTTCAAGCTTTGTTGCACTCTTCTGACAGACCTAAATTAATTGCAACCCCCATCAAAATTCCAACCACGGGTTTCTCAAATTTTCCTGCAGGTTGCAAGTTTCATATTTTTTTCTCATTACCTTCTTCATGCCCAAAAAGAATTACTTTATTTGCTTCTCATTTGTTGTCTTGGCCATTTAAATTAACCTGATAATCGCCATCTTCACTCACAATCAATTGACCTTCTTTGCCGAAAACATTCCTCAGATATCCACAGTCGATACCATCTTTAAAAGTTGTACTTTCGTTAAAGTTTCACTTATGCCCTTTTCTTTCACCCACCCGCTCCCCTTGTTTAACCTCAGCAAAACCAATAAACAAGTAAACATTTTGATCTCCAATTTTTTCATGTGCAATACAAACTCCTTTACCTAATTCTCAAGTTTTTTCTGAATTTTCAGGTTTATAATAAGCAACCCGCTCTAAGCCTACTTTCCTAGTGTATATGTTTTTTCCGAGCACGCCGTTCTTCTTGTCGTTCCTATCTCGCTTATTCTTGAAACTAATACTTTTCATATCTTTACTAAATTTTTCGCCTTCGATATTTGTAATCTTTAGACCTATACCGCTAACTAAAGATTTGACGTTTTTAAAATTCTCCCCTAATCAGTTAAAGTCTTTGGGAACATAAAAATACTGATCTTCGAAGATATTACCTTTCTCTCCAGTTGTTCATATAGCTCCTCCATCTGGCTTAAATGCTTCGGGATTTCTCGGATATAGCCCATCTACTTTTCACTTTCAGTTCACAACTGGCTTAATAGAAATTGTTCCACCCTCATCAACTGAATCACCAATAGCAGGACATTTAGGGGGGGAATGGGCGACTCCTTTTATGCTAAGTTAATTAAGGAATTGTAAATACTAGTTAACCTAAGATATTTGTCTATTACTTACTCACATTTTGAAAAGGTAAATATTAAGAAGTTTTTTCTTTGTTTTCCCCTTCCTCTAAAAAGTAAATGCAGAGTTAATTAAGCGAAAAAAAGTTTTCTAACTAATTGAAGTGAATATTTTTTGTGTTGTTTTTCTTAATTCTTTGCAACAATATATTTTGCAGTACTTCTGCTTGCCTGTGGTTTCAATTTCCCAAAAGAGAACTTCTTTTCCTGAACCGCAATTCGAAGCTTCTCTTTATCTAACAAAGTAAGCCCTATAACGGCATATTCTTTATCTTTTTTATTCCTTGCTCCATGTATAAAGGTTCAATCTTTGTGCATGGTTTTTAAGTCATAATTTCTTTTACAGTCTCCATACTCATCATATGTTCCATTTTTCATTTTGCGACATTGCCCGACTACACCAAGTAAAATTCCAAAATATCCCTTATATTGGCCTGGGCCATTTCAATAAAGAGTTGGCCCATTTTCAGAACCAAGAGTTATCACAGAATTTTCATTCAACTTCCCTTCAAAGCTATTACCATAATGTAAAGGTAGAGTCAAATTGAACCCGTGCCCTCCAATTATTTTCCCCAATCCTTCGCAAACACCATAACCAGCTGAAACTATCTTGTTATCTTTGTTTCACTTCATCTGATCTCCAATCAAAGACTTATTATTATCGTTCTTAAACCCAGTTCCAATGACAAAAATAAAACCCAAAGAACTTAGATTGTCTATTTTATTATTGTTGGTTATAAGTTTTGCCATACAAACCGTTCCTCCCAAATAACTGAGTTGATCATCAGTCGCTTTCTGATTTACTAAAGGAACCAAATCAACATCTAAATGTCTTGTGATAACTTGCACTTCTTGTCTAGTCTTCTCACTATTTTCTGGACAACTTCTTAGATCTTTCCATTTAGCTCCATTCTTATTTTTTACGAGTATACATGGCCCAGTGATCTCTTTGACTCTTATTCCAAGACCACTAATTAAAGTTTTGAATTTTTCCCCGCCAGAAATGGTATGCCCGCCTTCAGCCTTTTCATTTAGTCAACTGTAATCTTTAAATCCAAAGATACTTTCATCTTTATAAACTTTTCCAGACTTTGTTAATCTTCATGCTTCACCTGCCGAGTCATTTGTAAATCCAAAAGCAATTGGATTTCTTTCTCGTAAAAAGTTTCCATCCGCGTTTTGATAAATTTTCCCATCCTTCGCCCTAAATCCATCCATTTGTCCATCATCAACTGAATCACCAATAGCAGTAAGGAATGGGGGGGGCTAAAAAGCCCAATATTTCTTTAAAAAAGTTTTGGTCGCGCTTTTGAAATTCTGCTACTTTTTAAGAAAGAATAAATCTAATTTTTATTAGTAATTGATTCCTAAAACATTTTCTTCCTCAGTTCCAACTTCTCTTAATCTATTTTTTTGTCTAACAAATAAACCTACTAGGTGATAATAGTATCTGTCTTTTAGTAGATTTATATTTGCCCATAAAGATGTTAGAGTTGGCACAAAGAATATACAAATACCAAATACTAGGAATAAAAAGAGCGCAAAAGAGTTAATTAATTCTTGATTTTCCAAAGATCAAGCAATAGTCATAATTCCTAGCAAGGCTAGGAAGTAAAAATTATTTTCTTTTTTAAGTTCAGATTTAATTCCTCAAGATTGATATTGAAAAGCATTCTTTTTATTCTTTTGTTCTTCCGGAACCATCTTAGATTCTTGCTTTGCGCACAAGACAGATTTATTTCAAAATCCAAGCAGAACAAAGAAGGCAGAAAGAATTAATTCAGGAAATAATTCTGGAACCTTAATAAAGAATCCAGAAAATAGAATTAGGAAACTAACTCCAAAAAACATTAAGGAAGAAAGTATTAGAGAAATACTATTAGCCAAACCAAATCTAAATAAGTTGTAAATAGCCAAAGGGGCTAAAGAGAAAAATATTAAGCTAACAGACTTCTCAAGAGAGGGCATAATTGAAAAGGCATTAGTTAACTGGATGGATCAGTTTTTTATGGAACCTCCTCCTCCGCTCGTGCCATTTTCGCCCAACTTTTCAATCAATGTTTTTAGATCTAAATTCCCAGGAAATAAGTAATACATTAAATTGGGCGATCCATTAGATAGTTTTTCCTTGGCTACTTCTGGGACATCTTTTAGTTCTTTATAGTTACCTTTCAAACTGCTTAAAACAGTGTTGATTTGTGATTGCAGACTTTTATTCATAGACAATAACTTGTTGCTCTTGAAAAAATTTGGGTAATTCAATTCGTAATTAGAAAGCCAGAGAATAAATCCAATAAATCCTAGAAGAAAAATTACAGGAGCAAAGTCTAGAGGGGCTAGACTTGCCCTTCTCTTTCTAACTTCTTCTTTGATTTGATCTTTTTTGCCTGTGGCTCTCATCTCTTTGACTATGCCCGAGTAAGAGTGAGTTGCTCTCAAACCATCTGCTTTTGTACTTTTCAAAGAAATTAATCAAGACTCTTTATCTTCTCCCAAATAACTTAACTTAGGGAGATAGAAATTAGAGAAAATAAATCAAATGGCAAATATAAAAAGAGTTCCTAATGCTAATACAATTCCCATTTCCTTTAGTGATGCAGGCAATAAAAATATCAATAAAGAAGAGGGAATCAAAAGCATTAATGCTAGTTCATAAAGATAGACATTATGTTTTTTATTAGCCAAATAAATTGCCATTCTTGTTGTATAGTTGTTAGTTTTTAGATATTTCTTAATTCAGCTGAATAAATTCAGTGAATTAGATATAGAGAGGAATAGAAGGGCAAAGATGCCAAAAATAGTTGATTTGTTAAATGTCAAACCAGCTAATAAGAAAATACTATATATAGAACAACAACCCAGTGCCAGAAAGGCACAAGAAGATAAACCTAATAATCTATATTTGTGAAAAACTACTCCAAATAGGAGCAGAAAAAAGAATATAAAGGATAGTCAGCTATCCATCTTAAGTGTTTTCCAATTTATTACATTGGAAAGTTATTTATTAATTAAAAAAGAACTCTCTTATAAGAATTTTGGCTTTTTGTGTTTGAAAATTAAATATTTAAAGAAAAGAAATTTTTTTTCGATTCCCCTTTCCCTTCAATAGGAGACTAAGAGTTCCTTTTTCAGGGTAGTTGAAGCGGAATATGGTTTAAACAAATTGAAAAATAGCGGATCTAGAAGTTTGCGAATGAAGAGGTTAGTAAGTAAACATAATAAATGAACTTTCTGTGAAATTCTAGACTTAACATAAGTAATAACTATCCTTTGAGACTAGATAAATGTCAAATTGTTTGAGTAGATAACAAAAATGAGTTTGTCGTTTTAGATTAGTTGTATGGCTTTCTTTTCCTTAAAAGTTTTGACTTTTGTTGGAAGTGTTTCTTCTGCACCAATTGTTTGGTCTGTAGTTTCTAACACCACTCTAGACAGACAGTTTAAAGAAGTGGAAAAGGAATCTTCAGAAGAGTCTAAAGCTTCTCGTAGCTCCTCATCAAGCCCAATTCAGGAGGAACCAAGTATAGATAATTGCAGGGAATTAACAAAATCTTCAGAGGGAAGAATTATTTTATGCTACGATAAACAGAATGATAAAAAGGTTAAGTTTACCTTTATGGAATCTTTAGGTACAATTTCCGGAGAAACTATAGATAATGTTGCTTACGATGTAGGGCAATTTAGTTTTGCTTCTCCCAATAGACTCAATGTAGAAGTAATTGGCATTGAGAATGGAGGCAGAGAGAATAGAAGTAAGTGATTTGATTTACCAGATCACTTATTTAGTGATAAAAGCTATTTTTCTTTAAAGAAGACCAGCTTCACTAAAGAACAATGTGTTGTTGAGTGAGTGATTGATCAAACTGAACAAAAGAAAGATTGAAAAGTTATTTGTTAATTTAGATATTTTTTAGTGTTTAAGTATTTCTAGAGGATATTTTTTCAATAATTTTTATTTAGTTGAGTATTGATTAATACTTTTAAGGGCTATAAGGCGCTTAAGAAATCCTTCAAAATCTTTGGCTAAAGTCCATTTGCTGTATTCTTTAATTTCATAAGTTAAAAAAAGAAATTAAATCGTTTTTTAAAAAAATTATGCATTTTTGTTAAGGAAGAGTAATTAATAAATTAGATAGGACTTTTAATTTTTGAATTTATTTCCCACAAAGATTGTCAAGTCAAATAGAAATGTAACTTAGATGGAAGGCCAATTTCTTTGCACTGAAATTTGTCCCTTCTTAGAGGAATGGGAACAAGAACTACTCAACGATCGTTTTAGAAAAGAACTTAACAAATCAGATCAATTGGAAATTGCTGTAGGCTTTGGTTCTTACAAATCCTTAAAAGAACTAGACATATTAATCTCGAGAAAGAAAATTAAAAAAGTTTGTTTAATTCTGGGAATGTACTACTTTAATGGCATTTCTGAATCATTGCATAAATTTGTTTTAGAAATCAATGAGAAGTGAAGAAAGGCGGGCATAGGAGAAATAAGATTAGTATATTCCTGCAAATACCATGGAAAGATTTATTGTTTTTTCAAGAATAATCAAATTTTTTCAGCAATATTTGGATCTCCGAATCTAAGTTTTTTAACTGAGAAATGAGATAATGACTCAGATCAAAAAGAAATGGCTATGCTTATCAATAATCCAAAAACACTTAACAAGTTTCCAAGATATTTAAAAAACTTAAAGTCAAAAAGCATCTCTGAAAACATAGAAATTCTCGAAAAATACAAATTAGATTCCAAGAAAAGTTCACACTTAAAAGACAAGCAAACACAATCTAAAATAATCTACGAAATTTTTTCTTAGGTCAATGTTCAACCTTAAAGAATTAGAAGAATCCGAAGCACTTCGAACGATTACTTTTCCATTAATTGCCCCCTCAAAGAAAGAAGTTGTAAATCTAAAAGAACTAGATCTATCCAAATCTCCTTTCAATGCTTGTTACAGCAAACCTTTAGTTAATGAAAAAACTGGAAAAAAACAGAGTTGATGTGATGTACAACTAACCGTCGAAGGAGAAGATAATTTGCCCTCTAGAAAAGAATGATTTTTTTTAGTTACAGATGATGGATATTGGCTAAAGGCATGTTTCGCAGGTAAGAAAATTAAATGATTAAGTTCTTTTGAAGATTCAAAACTGTTAGGAAAATGAATTACATGAAGGTTAGCTTATGAGTGTGAATTAGTAGATGGTTTTGATTATGTTTACGAAGATCAAAGAAGATCAGGAATAATTACTAAAGAGGTTTTGGAATGATATGGAGGAGATCAAGTATTTTTAAAGAAAACAAATATTACTAAAAAAGATAATCAAGGAATTGAAAGAGATGTATGATTAATTTCTTTTCCTTTCAAGGTTTAAATTTCTTTTGTTACTTATTATTTCAAGATAGTTTTATAGTTAATTAGTTAAATAAAAAATTATCTTATTAACTCTATTAGTTTTAAAAAAAGCTTAAAAACAACAAATTCAGAGCAACTTTCTTGTAACTAAAAATTATTCTTTCATCTCTCAAAAGCCAAAGCAAGATTTAAATTCTGAGAATCATTTAAACCTCCTTCAAAAACTATAGAACACTGTTGGCCATTATTTGGCGGTTGTTGTGCCAAACACTTCTCTATATCCGGATTACCGTATAAGAATTCTTTTTCTTTTTTGTAAAAATCACCTTCTCCTTCTGGAGGTTCTGGGGGACTTTTAGGAGGTTTTTCCCCTTTAATTCATTTATTGAAATCTTGAAGAACAGGGGTGTAACCAATTTCCATAAAGTTACCAAGTAATCATTGGGGTCTTTCTTTGTCTCCCTCTTCTTTATCTTCACTATCTCCACCTAATTCTTCTTGTCTATCCAATTCTGATAATTTATCAAAGTTTTTAAAAGACAACTTTTCTAAAAACTCATAGATTCTGGCTTCTTTTGAAGGACTGGATTTTGAAGAAATAACAATACTATCTAAGAATCAAAGGGCTGGCGATAAAGGAACAATATGAATTTCTTGACTAGTAGTTTCTTCTGTATTTTTTGATTTTTCCTCTTTTAACAATTGATGCGCATATAGAGCATCTCCATTGTAAAAGAAAATACCTTCTAGGTCTCCTGAACTAAGCTCCTCAGATAATACAACCGAATCAGGACTAAAAAATAAAGGTCTTTCTCCCAATCCTGTCTTATTAATACCTGCTTCATTTATCTTCATATATTGGTTGTAAAAGTCATCTTCAGATTGTTTGATTTCTTTTTCAAATAATTTCTCTATTTGAGAAGAATCATTTTTACTACTTAATTTAGATAACGAAAATAAAGTTAACTCATCCTCTACCATTCCTAATTTAGGCTTATCATCAGACTTAAATCTACTATCTTTAGATATTTTTTCTATAAGCTCATTCCAACTCATTGGCTTTTGAGTTGTTGATGTGGAACTTGAATCAGAGCTAGTTGTTGAAGCTGTTGTTAAACTTCCATTTTCTCCCCATTCTTTTTTACCTCTATAGGCAAATGCAAAATAACTTATGAAATAAGGAACTCCATATTCCGCTAATTGAGGAGAATTTTTAAAAAATTTGGAAACAACAGGGGAATAAAGTTTTCCTAATTTATCACTAATATTTCCTTGTTGTCCTGCGCCCCCCCGCCATTAGTGTGCCCATTCTCCAGCTTATCTTTAATAGAAGTAAATTTGCTTCATTCAATCTTTTTTGCTAAATTTTTGGAAATAGCCTCCTCTAGAGTAGAAGAGCTTAAGATGGCCAAATCAAAAGCTCCTGAGGCAAAACCATTGAAAACTTCTTTGTCGTTTTCAAAGTAGATAGTTTTTAATGAATAGTCATTAAAAGCCTCATCGGCTATATCAGAACTTATATAAGATTGATAAGTTGCTAATACTATCTCATCATCGATCTCGGTATTTAGAGACATTAAAGATATTGGTATCGCCAGTACTCCTGAAGATGGGATTAAGAAGAATTTTGCTAGCCCCATATTCTTGATTTAAAGTTTTTTTGTTAATTCAAAGAATTAACAGCAACTAAATTAAAAGAAATTATTTTTTTGTGTTCCCCTTCCTCTAAATAGGTAATTCAGAGTTAATTATTTATAAAGGTTTTTTATCTCTTATCTTTCTAAGCTCCATTCATACCTCATTGCCATCTTACTTTCTCATTTAGTGAGTGCCTTAACTTCATTCTTAGCTCTAATCATTTTCATATTGAGATTTCCATCTTTTTCTAAATAGTGGGACTTGAAGTCCTCTCTAAGATCTTCGCGAACCATTTTGTGAACCCTCTCAACCTCGTCTCTTACTCTTTCTTCTTCAAATCCGCACTTACCACTTCTAACTTCTACAAATTTATGATCCCATCATTCTTTTTCTAAGCATGCAAATGTTCCCCTTACTCCGCCGTGCATACCTCAATACTTTTTATCCATTGTCCAATTAACTACTGCCCCCAAAACAATTCCAACAGTTTTATTCCCATCTAAATCTGCAATCCCATTGCTCGTATCCCCCCCCAAAAAACCATAATTCAACTATCAGGTGAAACACCTTTATCCCCTGATATCCCATGTTTCTCAACCTTTAGTTTCAATTGTTTTCACCCAGTCTTTTTCAAGAGATCACAACTTCTTAAATTCTTCAACCAACTTTCATCTTTTCATTCTCAGTCTTTGCCATTTCCTCTATTTTCATTGACATTAACTTCAACTAATCCAACCATTAAATATACGGCATAACCGTTTCTCCCTGTTTTATTGTTATTGCCGTCGATCCTTAACATGCAAATATTTTCTCCAAGTTCATACTGTTTCCCTTCTCTTTCGAGGTAAGCAACTCTCTGAACTTCTATTTCTTTCTCAATTAGACATTTCTTCTTTCCGTGGCTTTCAACTCACTTATTACAAGAAAGCGCATCCCTTCATTTGCTAGGTTTATTGTCAAAACTAATGGCTTTACCCGAATTTTTAACCACCTTCATACCAATTCCACTTACTAAGCTTTTGACCTGGCCTGCATCCGGTATTCCCTTTAGTCATTCAAAGTTCTCCGGAACATAAAAAAATCCATCTTTATAAATACCTCCTGTTTTATCCCCTGTTCATATACTTCCAATTTTTTCTTTGCTAATTCCCATAAAATCTTCATTTCTAACTCCCAACATCTTAAAACTTTTTTGTTGGACATTTACTTTTACCTCATGACCTATTGAACTATCTTCATCAACTGAATCACCAATAGCAGTAAGGAGTGTCGGGGGGGGTAACACGGGACCCTTTATTTTGTAAAAATTTATGCATTTTTGTTGAGGAAGAGTAATTAATAAATTAGATAGGTCTTTTATTACTTGGAACAATTATCCAGCTAAATGGCAATGTAATTTAAATGGAAAATAAGCTTTTTCTCACTAATGTCTGTTCCTTTTTGGAGGGATGAGAACAAGAATTACTCAATTATCGCTTTAGGGAAGAACTTAACAAGTCTGATCAAATAGAGATTGCAGTGGGATTTTGTTCCCACAAATCATTAAGGGAATTAGATGCATTGATTTTTCAAAAGAGAATTAAAAGAGTTTGTTTGATTCTAGGCATGTATTACTTGAATGGAATTCCTGAATCTTTGCATAAATTGGCTTTAGAAATTAATGAGAGGTGAATGAGAGCTGGAATAGGAGAGATAAGATTGGTACATTCTTGTAAATACCATGGAAAACTTTACTGTTTTTTCAAGAATAATCAAATTTTTTCAGCAATATTTGGATCTCCGAATTTAAGCTTTTTAACTGAGACATGATTTAATAATCAAGATCAGCATGAAATGGCTTTTATCACAAACAATCCAATAAAAATTGAGAAGTTTCCAAGATATTTAAAATATCTAAAGTCTAAAAACATCTCTGAAAACATAGAAATTCTCGAAAGATACAAATCACATTGGGAAGAAGAATCTTATTTCCAAGATGAGAAAAAACAATCTAAAATAGTCTACAAAAAATTCTTGTAGAACTATGTTATACCTCAAAGAATTAGAGGATGCCGAAGCACTTCGAACCATTACCTTACCATTAATTGTTCCATCAGAGAAAGAAGTTTTAAATTCAAAAGAATTAGATCTATCAAAATCACCACTAAATGCCTGTTATAGTAAGCCCTTAGTTAATAAAAAAACTGGAAAAAAGCAAAGTTGATTTGATGTACAACTAACTGTTGAAGGAGAAGATAATTTACCTTCTAGAAAAGAATGGTTTTATTTAGTTACAGATAGTGGATATTTATTTAAGGCTTGTTTTTCCGGAAGAAAGATAAAGTGGTTGAGTTCTTTTGAAAATTCAAGACTGATAGGCAAGTGAATAAAGGGAAGGCTAGCTGGGTGTGAATTAGTAGATGGTTTTAATTATGTCTGCGAAGATCAAAAAAAATCAGGAATAATTACTAAAGAGGTTTTGGAATGATATGGGGGAGATCGAGTGATTTTAAAGAAAACAAATATAACTGAAAAAGATAAGCAAGGGTTTGAAAGGGATGTATGGTTAATATCTTTTCCTTTGCAGGCTTAAATTTTTTTATTAATTAGTAGTTTCATAAGTTATCTTTTTGACGTTGTTGGCTTTGTAAAAGGTTTAAAGGAGAAAATATATTTTCTATTTATTAATGTTTCTGGAAACAACTATTAATAATATCTCAAAAATTTTGTTAGTTTTCCCCTCCCTATAAATAGGTAATTCAGAGTTACTCCTCCTGCTTAGCTATATTTGTATGATAATTTTATATCCTGTCTCCATCTACTCAGAGTCGCAAATCTCCCTCCAGCTTTCAAGTGACTTCTTAACTGGTTAACAACCCAATCTCGATCAATGTTTTTTTCAGATCCATTCCAATCCCCAGGGACTTTCAGGTTATTGCGGCCGCCTCGGACATGCTGGATTGCCTTTACGATTTTATCTCTGGCTCCTTCTATACACTTGTCAATTGCCTTGCTTGTATCTTCACTAGAGTCTCCACTAAAAGCCGTCTTGCACTCTTTATCTCGGATCAGATTTATCGCGATTCCCATTAAAACCCCCATCGTACTTTTAACGTTTCTAGACACTCCGAAGTCTAAGACACCGTTCACTTCGACTAGCGCCCCTTTTCCATTGTTAACCTCACCATCAACTCCAATAACAATCACTTCATTTCCCTCTGGCCCATCATGCTTTCCCGCTTTACCAACTTTTTTTCTAATCAGTTGATATTTTGTTTCGTCCCTCCTACCCTTAAACACCTCGCAACCATATGTTCCATCAAAAAACTTATCTTTCTTAAATTCCCATTCATAACCCTTCGCGTCTTTCTCACCAAGCCTTTCAACCTCAACAGCCCCAACAAATAAATAAACTTCCCGTTTTCCAATTTTATGTTCAATCGCACACGTCCCGCGACCCAATTCTCAAATACCCCCGCCACTCGGCTTATAGTAAGCAACTCGTTCCATGTTCAATTTTCTCGTTAATACATCACTTCCTTGCTTACTATCCCTTCGCACTTCTCCGCTCCGCTTACTCCCGAAAGTTACACCATTCATATCTTTTGTAAATCTTTCCCCTTCGATATTTGTAATCTTCAGCCCAATCCCACTAACTAGTGATTTAACGTCTTTATACTTCTCTCCTAATCAACCGAAGTTTTCAGGAACATAAAAAAACTTGTCTTCGATAATATCTCCCTTCTTACCAGTTGCTCAGATAGATCCTTGACCTACTCTTAATGCCTCTGGATTCCTTGCGTCTAAACCCTTCATTGCTTTTCACCAGTCTTTCCCAGTCTGTGTAATTTTCACCGTACCACCTTCATCAACTGAATCACAAATAGCGATTCGGGGGGGGAGGCGAAGGCGAGGAACTTGTCTTTTTCAAAAATTATGCATTTTTGTCAAGGAAGAGTAATTAACTAATTAGATAGGACTTTTAATTTTTGAAAAAATTATCCAGCTAAATGGCAATGTAAATCAATGGGAGAAAAAGTTCTTGTTACTAATATTTGTCCTGCATTAGAGGAAACAGATCAAGAACTAATTAATGATCGTTTCAGGGAAGAACTTAAGAAATCAGATAGATTAGAGATCTCTGTGGGCTTTGGCTCCAACAAATCTTTAAAAGAGTTGGAAGAATTGATTTTTCAAATGAATATTAAAAAAGTATGTGTGATTCTAGGAATGTATTACTTTGATGGAATTCCTAAAGCATTGCATAAATTGGCTTTAGAAATTAATGAAAAGTGATTGAAGGCTGGAATCGGGGAAATAAGATTGGTACATGCTTGAAAATACCATGTAAAACTTTATTGTTTTTTCAAAAATAATCAAATTTTCTCAGCAATATTCGGGTCTCCTAATTTAAGTTTTTTAACTGAGAGGCCAGTTAATGATAAGGCTCAGAAAGAAATGGCTGTACTTATAAATGATCCAAAAAAACTCAAAAATTTTTCAAAATATTTAGCATACTTAAAGTCAAAAAAAATCTCTGAAAATATAGAAATTCTCGAAAAATATAAATTGAAGACAAAATTAAAAAGAAGAAAAAATCTAAAAAGACACGAAAAATTTCTAAAATAATTTACAAAAAATTTTCTGGAGATGACGTTATATCTTGAAGAACTAGAAGAAGCCGAAGCTCTTAGAATGATTACTTTACCTTTGATTGTTCCTTCAGAAAAGGAAGTTTTAAATTCCAAAGAACTAGATCTATCTAAATCACCTCTTAATGCTTGTTATAGTAAGCCTTTAGTTAATGAAAAAACAGGAAAAAAACAAAGTTGATTTGATGTAAAATTAACCGTTAAAGGCGAAGATAATTTGCCTTCGAGGAAAGAATGGTTTTATTTAGCAACAGATAGTGGATATTTGTTCAGGGCGTGTTTTGCAGGTAAGAAGGTTAAATGGTTAAGTTGCTTTGAAGATTCAGAGATTATAGGTACATGAATAAAAGGTAAGTTAGCTGATGAATGGGAATTAGTGAGTAGTTTTGATTATGTGGAAGAAGATCGGGACAAAGAAGGGATAATTACTAAAGAGATGTTAGAGGAGTATGGGGGAGATCAAATATTTTTAAAGAAAACAAACATAACTGAAAAGGACAATAAAGGTATTGAAAGGGATGTATGATTAATTTCTTTTCCTTTCAAACTTTAAATAACTTCTTCGTTTAGTTAATTAGTTAGTTATTTTCTTAACTTTATTGGTTTTACATAAGATTTAAAAACAACAATATATTTTTTATTTATTCAAGTTTTATTTGGGAATAGCAAATGCAACAAAATCTCCAAAAATAAAGATACTTTGTCTTCCCCTTCCTCTAAATAGGTAATTCAGAGTTAATTAGTTGAAAAAGATTTTTGACTTATTCATATCGGTAAGGTAATTCAGTAGAACTTGTTCACGGAACTCACTTACTCTCACCCATTAACCTCAGTTTCTTAGCATCAGTAATCTTTCTAGTTGCGTCAAAAATTAATTGAGGTTTCTTATATTCTTCACCTTTTTTTCATCCACTACTACTTTTTAAAGACGTTCCTATTTCATTTTTATCTTTCTTATTTAGTTTTAATTTCGATCCGTCAATACATTCCTTGCGTGCCCTCATAATTTCATCTCACACTTTGCCCCAAACTTCCCTTTTAGCTTGCTCTTCGTTCGCTCGCCATTCACCTAGTTTATTTCTCTTTTCATATTCTTTTCCTCATGTAGTTCCGCATATTTTACCCTCCTCGTGTTTCTCGTTTTTTGACTGCGCTACATTAATCGCAAGACCCATCAAAGCACCAACTAGGGGTCGGTTTGCTCCAGAACTCCTAAGACTTCCTATGTTGTTGCCCTTCTGACCCGCAGGACCAAGACCAATCATTGTTTTACCTTCTATTAAAGGTGTCCTTGACTTAGTATTGAATTCAACTAAGCTATACGATCCTCAATCTCCCAATAACCCACACATTTGTTCCTTAATAAAAACCCCTCTTCCATCATCAGGTATAGAGTAGTGTGTTCCGCTTCCTTTTTCTCCCTTACCCTCCGGTGCAACCTCAATAAACCCAACAAATAAGAAAACATCCTGTTTATTCATCTTTCCTTTGATAGCACAAACTCTTTCACCAAACTCTCATGTTGGTACATTTTTATCAGGTTGATAATACACAACCCGCTCCAAATCTACTTTTCTAGTTAATACACCATTCCCAATTTTGGTGTTTTCTTTGACATCTCCACTTCTCTTACTTTTATAGCTAACACTCTTCATATCCTTGGTAAACTTCTCACCTTCGATATTTGTGATTTTCAAACCTATTCCACTGACTAAAGACTTAACATTCTTAAATTGCTCCCCTAATCAACTAAAGTCTTTTGGAACATAAAAATACTGATCTTCGAAGATATTACCTTTCTCTCCAGTTGTTCATATAGCTCCTCCATCTGGCTTAAATGCTTCGGGATTTCTCGGATATAGCCCATCTACTTTTCACTTTCAGTTCACAACTGGCTTAATAGAAATTGTTCCACCCTCATCAACTGAATCACCAATAGCAGTAAGGAATGGGGGGGGTGCCCGAAGTATCTTTTGTTAAAAAATTATGCATTTTGTCGATGACAAGTAATTAATAAATTGAATAAATTAGAAAAATTTACTGGGATTACATGTAATTTTCAGCGCTTAACTTTGTTTTTTCTATGAGATTATTGCGTCTGAAATAAAAATGTAATTTAAATGGAGGACCAATTTCTTTTCACCAATATTTACCCCCTATTAGAAGAATTAGAACAGGAACTACTCAATGATCGATTTCGGGAAGAACTTAACAAGTCTGATCAAATAGAGATTGTTGTAGGTTTTTGCTCCCACAAATCTTTAAGAGAATTAGATGCATTGATTTTTCAGAAGAAAATTAAAAGAGTTTGTTTAATACTAGGAATGTATTACTTTAATGGAATTCCCGAATCATTGCATGATTTGGTTTTAGAGATTAATGAGAAGTGAAGAAAGGCAGGAATAGGAGAAATAAGATTAGTACATGCTTGAAAATACCATGTAAAACTCTATTGTTTTTTCAAAAATAATCAAATTTTCTCAGCAATCTACGGATCTCCGAATTTAAGTTTTTTATTTAACCGAGAAGTGATTTAGTAATACAGAACAGGAAGAAATGGCCATAATCACAAATAATCCCATAACACTTAATAAGTTTCCAAGATATTTAAAATATCTAAAGTCACAAAAAATCTCTGAAAACATAGAAATTCTCGAAAAATAAAAATCACATTTAGAAGAAATCCCCCATCTAAGCAATCAGCCATTACAACGTAAAATAATCTACAAACCTTTTGCTTAGGTAAATGTTCAACCTTAAAGAATTAAAAGCGTCGGAAGTTCTTCGAACTATTACTTTTCCTCTAATTGTTCCCTCAGAACAAGAGGTCTTAAATTTCAAAGAACTGGATCTATCCAAATCACCCCTGAATGCCTGCTATAGTAAACCTTTGGTGAATGAAAAAACTGGAAAAAAACAAAGTTGATTTGATGTACAACTAATCGTTGAAGGAGAGGATAATTTGCCTTCTAGAAAAGAATGGTTCTTTTTAGTTACAGATAATGGATATTGGGTGAAGGCCTGTTTTGCAGGCAAAAAAATTAAATGATTAATTTCTTTTCCTTTCAAGGTTTAAATTAAAAAACTTTAAATCTATATTTCTTGTTATTTATTGATTTCTGTAAGTAAAAAAGGCTTAAAGGCGAAAAATTCAGAGCAACTTCATTGTAATTAAAAATGATTCTTTCATCTTTCAAAAGCCAAAGCAAGATTTAAATTCTGAGAATCATTTAAACCTCTCTCAAAAATAACAAAACAATTTTTACCATTAGTTGTTTCTTGCGTTTTTGTTGCTCTAAACATTTTTCCATATCTGGTTCACCATAAAGAAATTCTTTTTCTTTTTTGTAAAAATAACCATTACCTCCTGAAGGTGCTGGTACCGGAGGACTGGCTCGTTCTCCTTTAATTCATTTATTGAAATCTTGGAGAACCGGGGTGTAACCAATTTCCTTAAAGTTATCCAATAATCATTCTGGCCTATTCTCTTCTTCTACCTGATCATCATTTTCTTCCCCTAACTCTTTTTCTCTATTTAAGCTTGATAATTGGTCAAAATGCTCAAAAGATAACTTTTCCAAAAATTTATAAATTCTGGCTTCCTTTGCAGGACTTGATTTTGAAGAAATAACAATACTATCTAGAAACCAAAGTGCAGGAGACAGTGGTACAACGTTAATCTCCCGCTCATCTTCTGAATCTTTTTCTTCCTTTTCTTCTTCTAGCAATTGGTGGGCATATAAAGCATCACCATTGTAGAAGAAAATACCCTCTAGATCTCCAGAACTTAAGGCAGTAGATAATACAACTGAGTCAGGACTAAAAAACAAAGGTCTTTCTCCCAAAATTTTTTTGTTAATTCCCGCTTCATTTATTTGCATATATTGCCTGTAAAAATCATCTTCAGATGTCTTTTCCTCCTTTTTAAATAATTCCTCTACTTTTTCCTTTTCTGTATTTTTACCACTTAACTTAGATAACGAAAATAAAGTTAACTCATCTTCTACCATCCCTAGTTTCGGCTCACCATCTTTTGAGTGAAAACGTTTATCTTTGGAGATTTTTTGCATCAAATCATGTCAAGTCATAGGAGTTTTTGGTGAAGTCTCGGAAGTGGTTGAGGATGTGTGCGAAACTGTAGTTACAGTCGAACCATTTTCTTCTAAAGGTTTTCCTCTATATGCGAAAGCAAAATAGCTTATGAAATAAGGAACTCCATATTCCGCCAATTCAGGGGCATTTTTAAAGAACTTATTAACAACTGGCGAATAAAGTTTTCCTAATTTCTCATTAATTTTTTCTTGTCCATTGCCCCCTCCATTTTCTCCTAATTGGCCTTTAATAGAACTAAATTTTCTTCAATCAATCTTTTTGGCTAAATTTTTGGAAATAGCCTCCTCCAATGTAGAAGAGCTTAAGATGGCCAAATCAAAAGCTCCGGAAGCAAAACCATTGAAAACTTCTTTATCGGTTTCAAAGTAGATTGTTTTTAATGAATAATCATTAAAAGCTTGATCGGCTATATCAGAATTGATGTAGGACTGATAAGTTGCCAATACTATCTCATCATCGATCTCGGTATTTAGCGACATTAAAGATATTGGTATCGCCAGTACCCCCGAAGAAGGGATTAAGAAGAATTTTGCTAGCCCCATATTCTCGATTTAAAGTTTTTTGTTAATTCTTTGAATTAACAGGATTACTAATACAAAAAGTTTTTCTTTGTTTTCCCTTTCCTCCAAATAGGTAATTCAGAGTTAATTAGTTAAAAATTATTACTTCTTAAGTTTGTAAGAATAAGTAAGCTTCACGTTAGCCTTATACTTTTTAATAGCATCAATTCGTCCTTGCTTTCCCCAGCATTTTTCGAACCTTACTTGAATTTCACTATCACCTGTTGTATTCAAACACGTTGTTATTTGCCCGACTCAACTTCTCCCTTTTCACATATCATCACCATCATTTAATATTTTCATTCACCCATTTTCATCCCTTTCTTTTATAATCTGGGCTTTGTTAACAACCAACCCCAAAGCAACAGCAACAATAGGTCTCTCCTCGTCTCCACCGATCTGTATTATTCCGCTGTCATTGCCAAGAACAATCATACTATCCTTTCTAGCGGACCAATTACCTTCTCCTGTGTTTCAACTCCAGTCCGGTCTTAGTCTTAGTTTGCTACCCTTGTGCAATGGTAAGTTTTTGCAACCATAATTTTTAACCAAAAAGTTCTTGTCAGCATTTTCTCAACTAAGTCTGTACTTTCCATTTCCTTCATTCTTCCCACTCCCTTGAGCAAAGCCAATCACCAAATAAACATCCTTACTCCCCACTTCACCAATATTTACAACACAAGTTCCTTCGCTAAGATCAATTATTTGTGTACTTCCGTCCTTATCTCGAGTCTCATAGTAGGGAACTCGTTGAATTCTGATCTCCTTTTCTTTCTTTAAGTCTTCTTGGTTGCTATTTGCTCAACTAGGATTTTCTCTTAGATCTTTTCATGTAATTCCATCTTTCCCAGCAATGATTGGATCGCCATTATTTTTTATTATCTTTCACCCAATACCACTTACTTTGCTCTTAATCTTGTTCGCGTCTTTAATATTAGAAATCCAACCAAAGTCCGGTTCAGTGTAAAAAAATTTATCTCTATATATTTGTCCTGTTTTATTTCCCTTCCATACATCTCCAATTTTTCCTATCTCAGTTCCTAAACCAGCTTCATTCCTTTTGTCCAAAATGTAATTAACATTTACCTTTACATTTGGACGTTCAAACTTAACCGCTCCTTCTTTATCAACTGAATCACCAATAGCAGTAAGGTGCATCGGGGGGGGCGGCCGTAACCCTTTTTGGTTAAAAAATTATTCCTTTTTAGAAAATTGGATAATTAAACAGGTAAATTAATTCATTAGAAATGTAATTTAAGTGAAAGACCAAGCGATTTGAACCAAACTTCGCCCTTCATCAGATAGAGAGAAAACAGAGCCACTAAATTATTGTTTCACGAGTGAACTAAGCAGGTCGGATCGCTTAGAAATTGCTGTAGGATTTTGTTCTTACAAATCATTACTAGAGTTAGAGAGATTGATTTTGCAAAAGAAGATTAAAAAAGTATGTTTAATTCTAGGAATGTATTACTTAATGGTATGTCTAAATACTTGCATAGTTTGGCCTTGAGGATTAATAGAAATTGAAAAAAGGAAGGAATCGGAGAAATACGATTAGTACATTCTGGGAAATATCATGGAAAACTTTATTTTTTCTTTCTAAACAATCAAATGTTTTCAGCTATTATGGGTTCTCCTAATTTGAGTTTTTTAGATGAGAAACAAACAGATGACCCAGTTCAATATGAAATAGCTTCGATCACCAGTAATCCCAGAGAGCTCCAAGATTATTTAAAACATTTAGAGGAGTTAAAATGCAGAGATATCTCTGAAAATATAGAAATTCTTGAAAGATACAAATTACAAGTAGACAAAGACCTTAACTCAAAAGTCGAGCAACAGCAAGATAAAATCATGTACAGAATTTTTTCTTAGGGATATGTTGTGCCTTAAAGACTTAGAGGAAGCTGAGGATCTTCGAACGATTACCTTTCCATTAATTGTTCCTTCAAGGCAAGAAGTTTTAAATTTTCCAGAGTTAGATCTATCTAAGTCATCTCTTAATGCTTGTTATAGCAAGCCTTTGTTTAATAAGAGAACTGGAAAGAGACAAAGTTGATTTGATGTAAAGTTAACCGTTAAGGGAGAGGAAAATCTTCCTTCTAGAGAAGAATGGTTTTATTTAGTTACAGACAGTGGATATTTATGTAAGGCTTGTTTTGCTGGCAAAAAAAATAAGTGATTGAACACTTTTGAAGATTCAAGGTGTATAGGTCATTGAATAAAAGGAGATTTGGCTGGTTGTGAGATAGTGAGGGGCTTTGATTATGTTTGCCAAGATCCCAAAAGAAAAGGAGTAGTTACCAAAGAAGACTTGGAAGTTTTGGGAGGAGATCAAGTAGTTTTGAAGAAAACAAGCATTACTAAAAAAGACAATCAAGGCATTGAAAGAGATGTGTGATTCATTTCTTTACCTCTGAATTTTGACATATAAACTGTAAGTTCATATTTAGTTAGTTATCTTCTTAACTTTATTGGTTTTACAACAGGTTTAAGAAGGGAAATACATTTTTTATTTAGGATTTACTTCTAAAAAAATAACTATTTAACAAAAACTTCAAAAATAAAGATACTTTGTTTTCCCCTTCCTCTAAATAGGCAATTCAGAGTTAATTAATCTGTTATGTCTATTGGTTTAGTTTGTAAGAATAAGTGAGTGTAATATTCCCTACCCTTTTGGTGAAAGCATCAAGTCGTTTTTTGTCTTTTAAGCAGGTTTCTGTCATTTCACCTTTCACACCTGTTTCCTTCTCAACAAAGCAGCTTTTTTTACCATTTCCCCAGCTTCTATTCTTTCAGTCTTCTTCTTTATTACTAAGAACTTTATCCCATTTAATCTTCCCATACTTCTCCCTCCAATCGTCATCCGCTTTGTACTGTCACTCAGCTGTGAGTTTATTAACGACTAAGCCTAAAACAATAGGTACGACCGGCTTGACTACGTCTCCATTAACATAAATTATTCCACCCCCAGATTTCAAAACCACCATACTATCCTCCCGCGCACTTCAGCTACCATTGTCACTCGCCCAACTCCAATCAAGCCCTAAACTAACCCCATTATTAAATCAACTACTCAAGCTTTTGCAACTATAACCTTTAACTAAAAAGTCATCTTTAATATTTTTTCAACTAAGTCTGTATCCCTTTTTATCTTCTTTCTCCCCACTGCCTTGCGCGAATCCAATTATTAAATATGCATCCACACCCTTTCCATTCACTCGATTTCCCACATTTACAATACAAGTGTTTTCGCTGAGATCAACGGTATGTTTAATTCCATCCTTCTCAGTTTCATAGTAAGGAACTTGTTGAATCCTGATCGTCTTTTCTTTCTTTAACTCTTCTTGAGTATTACTGATTCAACTAGGATCCTTTCTTAATTCCCCTCATGCAATTCCACTTTCTCCCGCAATAATCGGATCACCCTTATTGCTTATTACCTTCCAACCAATACCACTTACTTTACTCTTAATCTTTTCCGTGCCACTAATACCGGCGAGTCAACCAAAGTGTGGTTCGACATAAAAAAAGTTATCTCTATATATCTTTCCTGTTTCATTGCCTTTTCATACACTTCCAATTTTCCCTTTCTCTGTGCCTAAGCCTTCTTTACTCCTTTTATCCAAAACGTAATTAGAACTTACCTTTACTTGTGGATTATTAAACTTCACCTCCCCACCCTCATCAACTGAATCACCAAAGTTATTTGGGGGGGGCTCACAACCCTCTTTTGTTAAAAATTTATGCATTTTTGTCAAGGAGAAGTAATTAACTAATTGAATGAATAAATTAGAAAAATTTATTGGAATTAAATGTAATTTTTGGTGCTGACTCTTTGGTTCTTTAAAGAGCTTTCACCTCTCCCATAAAGATGTAATTGAAGTTGAGGAAAAGTTTCTGGGAACTAATATTTGTCCTCTGTTAGAATGGGGAGAACAAGAATCACTAAATGATTGTTTTAGGAGAGAACTTAATAAGTCTGATAGATTGGAAATTGCTGTGGGATTTTGTTCCTATAGATCATTAAAAGAATTAGAAAAATTGGTTTTACAGGGAAATATTAGAAATGTTTGTGTAATCCTAGGTATGTACTACTTTGATGGATTGCTTAGTTCATTATATGAATTGGTTTTAGAAATTAATGAAAGATGAAGCAAGTTAGGAATAGGGGAAATAAGATTGGTACATTCTTGCAAATACCATGGAAAACTTTATTGTTTTTACCGAAAAAATAGAATTGTTTCAGCCATAATAGGCTCTCCAAACTTAAGTTTTTTAGTTGAGAGGCAAGTTTACCCATCCCAACATGAAATAGCCTTACTAACAAATAATCTAAGAACACTAAAAAAGTTTGCAAAATATTTAGAGTATTTGAAATCTAGAAGAATCTCTGAAAATATAGAAATACTAGAAAAATACAAATCACATGTAGAAAAAGACCCCGATTTAGGGGGAGAACAAAGACAATCTAAAATTATTTACAAAATTTTTTCTCCTTAGATCGATGTTGTGTCTTAAAGATTTAAAAGACTCCATATCTCTCCGCACTATTACTTTGCCTTTGATTGTTCCTTCGGAGGAAGAAGTTTTAAATTCAAAAGAATTAGATTTATCTAAATCACCTCTGAATGCTTGTTATAGTAAGCCTTTGATTAATAAGAGAACTGGAAAAAAGCAAAGTTGATTTGATGTAAGGCTAACCGTTGAAGGTGAAGATAATCTTCCTTCTAGAAAAGAATGGTTCTTTTTAGTTACAGATCATGGATATTTATTTAAGGCTTGTTTTGCGGGGAGAAAAATTAAATGATTAAGTTCTTTTGAAAATTCAAGACTTATAGGTAAGTGAATAAAGGGGAGGCTAGCTCAATGTGAAATTGTGAACCGTTTTGATTATGTAGATGAAGATCCTAGAAAAAGAGGAGTAATTACTAAAGAAGATTTGGACGATTACGGAGGAAATCAAGTAATTTTAAAGAAAACGACTATAACTGAGAAGGATAAACAAGGGATTGAAAGGGATGTGTGATTAATTTCTTTTCCTTTCAAACTTTAGATTAAAAAACTTGAAGTTTATATTTTTGATTGTTTATTAATTGAAAAAAATTATATAGTTAGCTAACTAAGAAAAACTAAAGAAACTGACCTTTAACTAAAAATTATTTTTTCACCTTTCAAAAGTTAAAGAGAGGTTAAATGCCGAGAATCCTCTTTTTAACAAATATCTTCTGTTGGAGTATTTTCAATGCATTTGTTGTAATCTTGAAGAACTGGTGTGTAATCAATTCCCTTAAAGTTATTAAATAATCACATCTGATATAGGATTGATAGGTTAATAATCCTTTAGTTAAAAGAATTATTTCTTTGTTTTCCCCTTCATCTAAATAGGTAATTCAGAGTTAATTAATCTATTATGTCTACTGTTCAAGTTCGTAAGAATAAGTGAGTTTTAGATTCGCCTTTCACCCCTTGAAAGCATCAAGACGCGCCTTTGTCTTCAAACAGCCCTCCTCAATCCTAACTTCTACTTTTCTCCCACTTTGGGCAAAACATTCTGTCTCTCCTTCCCTCCATGGATGCTTTTTTCATTCTTCGCTTTCATCTTTCAGAATTCCTCTCCAACCTCCCTCTTCTGATGCTTTTTCTCAACCTGATTTAGTCCTGTTTTTTCACTTAACCGTCACCTTATTATAAACCAATCCCAAAACAACAGCGACAATAGGTCTATCCCCCTCCCCACCGATCTGTATTATTCCGCTATCATTGCCAAGAACAATCATACTATCCCCTCTAGCTGACCAATTCCCCTCTCCTGTGTTTCAACTCCAGTCCGGTCTAAGTCTTAGGTTGCTACCCGTGTGCCATGGTAAGTTCTTGCAACCATAATTTTTAACCAAAAAGTTCTTGTCAGCATTTTCTCAACTAAGTCTGTATTTTCCACCTCCTCCATTCTTCCCTCTCCCTTGAGCAAAGCCAACTACCAAATAAGCATGTATTCCCTCTTCTAGGTTCATACTCCCTACATTCACAATACAAGTATTCTCGCTGAGATCAATGATCTGTGTGTTCCCATTCTCACCCTTCACCTCATAGTAAGGGACCCGTTGAATTCTGATTTCCTTTTCTTTTTTTAAGTCTCTTTGGGTGTTATTAACTCAACTAGGATTTTCCCTCAGATCCTTTTATGTTATCCCCTCTTTTCCTGCAACAATCGGATCACCATTATTCTTTATTATCTTTACACCAACACCACTCACCCTGCTTTTAATCCTCTCTGCCCCTTGTATTCCATCAATCCAACCAAAGTCAGGCTCAGCATAAAAGAAGTTATCTCTATATATCTGTCCTACTTTGTCACTCCTTCACACTTCTCCAATCTTTCCTATCTCCGCTCCCAAACCCGATTCATTTCGTTTGTCCAAAATGTAATTAACATTCACCTCTACACTTTGATTCTTAAACTTCACTTCTCCACCTTCATCAACTGAATCACCAATAGCAGGGTTTTTTTTGGGGGGGGACGCAACCCTCTTTTTGTGCTAATTAAGAATAGATTGACTCTAACTTTCTTTGAATAGAATTATTCAATTTTTGAAGTTGTTGTATAGCCTTTTCTAAAGTAGAAAGTCTTAGTTTGCTAAATGGAAAACTCTAGAGAAAACAACAAAAACACTTTGTTAGCTATATAAATCCTGATAAATGAATATGTGAAGTATTTATCTTAAAAACACTTTCATTGCTAACTTGTTAGTAAAAAAATAAATATCAAAAAGTTTTTTCTTTGTTTTCCCCTTCATCTAAATAGGTAATTCAGATTTAATTTGCTACACACACCATCCAGTGTCACCGACTTCATTAACTATACTTGTACGACAGCTCTATCTCCTCCTTTCAATCGCTTAAATTCGTAAACTTCTTTTTGTTCCCTTCGAGTTCTTTCCAAGGTCGCTCAACCCAACTTTCACTAAGGTCCACAGTTCCCCCTCTAGCGTCACTACTGCTTTCAATTTTTCACGGTCTGAATCCAACTCCTCCGTTCCCACCCATTGTTACCTCGCTTTCTTGCTTCTCTAGCTTTCTTCTTGCCCTACCAATACATTCGCTAATTGCTTTGCTAGTGCTCTTACCATTGTTCGTCCCAAACGCACCATCGCAGTCTTTATCAAAACTTAGATTTACGGCGATGCCCATTAGAATCCCAACCAACGCATTCCTTTCCTTTGTCTCTGCGAATTGTCAGATCTGGTTTCCTCCATTGTTCTTATTGCCTAGAAGAATGACCTTCTCATTCGGACCCGTCCAGTATTGTCCATCTCCATTCCGATAATCACCGTCTAGGCTTTGAATCAACTTATGCCCTTTGCTTTTGCCCCATCGCACCAAATTATTACAGTTTCCCTCATCACTAAGGAATTTGTTGCCAATAAAGTTTCACGCATACCCTCTGCCGTTCACCTTTTCTCCCTTCTGCACCTCAACAAAACCAAAAAACAAATAAATAGGTCTTTTGCCAGCTTTTCTTTCAACTACACATATTTCTTTCCCCAATTCTCAAGTTTCCCCTTGACTCGCTCTATAGTAAGCAACTCGTTCAATACTCAACGTCCTTTTCATTTTACTACCGCTTTCTTCGTTATCCTTTAGCACTTTTCTGTCGCGCATGCTTTTAAAAGTTACACCGCTCATGTCTTTAGTAAAATTCTTTCCTTCAATACTCGTCACCTTTAGTCCAATACCACTAACTAATGACTTCACACCCTTAAAGTCCTTTCCCAATCAACCAAAGTCTTTAGGAACATAATAAAACCTGTCCTCGAAGATATTTCCTTTCTTCCCGCCCGCTCAGATAGATCCCTGACCAACTCTTAATGCCTCTGGATTTCTTGCGTCCAAGCCCTTCATACTCTTTCATCAATCTCCTTCCTGCTTAATCTCCACTGTACCACCTTCATCAACTGAATCACCAATAGCAGTAAGGAGTGGGAAGTCTAGAGCGGCGGGGGGGTGACGTCGACATTTACTTTGTTTGCTAATTAAGAATAGATTGGTTCTAGCTTGTACTTTATTAGCTATATAAGGATTGGTATATGTTTTTTGGAATTATTTAATATAGATTCTTTTTTATTGCTAATCCGTGAGTAAATAAATAAATATCAAAATTTTTCTTTGTTTTCCTCTTCCTCTAAATAGGTAATTCAGAGTTAATTAATCTATTATGTCTACTGTTTAAGTTTGTAAGAATAAGTGAGTTTCAATTCCATCACTCTTTTCTGCAAGGTATTTAATCTATTTCTATCATTCAAACAATCTTTTTTAATTTTTCGTATCTTCCCTCGTTCAGTCTTGTCGAAACACTTGCTGTCTTTACCCTTCTCGTCTACGACTTTCCATTTATCAAGCTCCCCCTTCTCCACTTGTTTCCATTCATTGTTAGTTAAACTATTGTACGTTCAACCTCTCGGTCTATTCGGTTGTACAACAGTGACTTTATCTAAAACCAGCCCCAATACAATTGGTACGACAGCGTCTCCACTCACTCCCGTAAGGTTAATTATTTCTTCATCCCTTTTCAAAACCACCATACTATCTTCTCTTGCAGTCCATTTTCCACCCCCGTCATTCCAACTTCAATCAACCCCTAAATTAACATCGCCATTAAATCATCCTTTCAAATTGTCGCAACCGTACCCGCTAATCAAAAAGTTGTTACCAACATTTTCTCAACTAAGTCTATATTCGTTACCGCTCTCTTTCTTAGCCTTCCCCTGTGCAAATCCAATCACTAAGTAAGCATATACGCCTCCTTCAGTGCTCGTGCTCCCTACATTCACAATACAAGTGTTTTCACTGAGATCAATGGTTTGTGTACTTCCGTCTGTATTTTTCACTTCATAGTATGGAGCGCGTCTAATTTTGATGCTTTTCTCTTTCTTTAAGTCCGTCTGGTTTGCAACAACTCAACTAGGATTTTCCCTCAGATCCTTTCATGTGATCCCCTCTTTTCCTGCAACAATTGGATCGCCATTATTTGTTATTACCTTTCAACCAACACCACTTACCTTGCTCTGAATTTTTTCCGACCCTTCTATACCCTTAAGTCATCCAAAGTTGGGCTCGACGTAATAAAAACTATCCCGATACATTTGTCCTGTCTTATTTCCTTTTCATACATCTCCAATCTTTCCTAACTCCGTTCCTAAACCCGTCGCATTCCGCTTGTGCAAAAAGGATTGAATACTTACTTTTACATCCGGACTCTTAAATTTCACTTCTCCACCTTCATCAACTGAATCACCAAATTTATTTAGGGGAGGGCGCTCTTTTCTTTTTGTGTCTTCCCCTTCTTTTAAATAGGTAATTAAGAGTTAATTATTGAAGTCTGTAAGAATAAGTAAGATTTATGTTTGCCTGTTATCTCTTAAAAACATTAGTTCGACTTTTAACGCTAGGACAGTTTTCTTTGAATTCAGGTTTAACTCCTTAACTTACTTGGTTTAACTGTTTTTGAGCAATCACTCACAACATCATTCCATGATTGCTGATTCCAATCATCATACTGATCATCCAGAATTACTTCCCGCCCTTCATCTTCTGGCTCTCCTCCTTTCCTCGCTAAGTTCACAGTTCAAGCCTGAATTTTATTACACACCAACCCCAAGACAATGAGAATAACTGGCTTTCCCTTGTCATTATTGACTTGAATTATTCCATCACCACTTTTAAGAACTACTAAACTACCCTCCCTAGCACTTCAATTGCTGTTATCACTTTTTAAGCTATAACCAATCCCTAGTTTTATCACCTTTTTGAACCAGTATTCTAAATGGTTACAGCCGTAACTTTTAATTAGAAAGTTGTCTCCAACACCTTTTCAACTAAGTCTTTTTCTTCAACTACATAACAAGGAACTCTTTGAATTCTAATTCTCTTTTCCTTCTTTAAGCACCTTAGATTGTTCCATGCAGCTCCCTCATTATCGGTTACAACGGAATCACCACAATTCCTTCTATCAAAAATGTAATTAACATTTACTTTCGGATTCTCAAACTTCACTATTTACTTTTCATAAATTGAATTACCAGATAATAATGGGATTAAAGGGAAGGAGTAGTAAATAAAGCTTCTCTAATTTATTAATATTACTCTTCCTCTTATTTAACTTCGCCACTTTTTCTCATCCGTTTCAGTTCTTCAGTTAGTTCTCTCAACTTATCAAAAAATTCTTCAGAACTAAGTTTATGTTCTACAATTTCTTCCTCCCCTTCCGCTAGTGCCCTTGGGCAAGAATTACCCGTACGAGCTACTCTTTCAATTCTGCTCTTCTCATAAATCACAGTATGTTCAGTTTCATTTAACTTTTTTCAATCTTTTTCATTTTTATCATCAGGAAGCTCATCATCAGGGAAAACATATCCAAGATTTCCGTCCTTTGAAATTCCCACTTTAAGATATTCAATGGAAACAGAATGTCTATAAACATCTTCGTCTCCAACTGTTCTTCTTTGAATAAGCATTTCCCTTTTGAATCTTATTGGTTCCTTTGCTATTTGAATAGCTGGAAGCTTCAGAATTATTTTGAGACAAGTTTCGTGGTCCGTCATTGCAAGCTCAAGCAATTTGTCCTTATTTAAAACTTTTTTCTTTCTATTTTTAAATTTGAAGATGCTCATGTCTTTGTTAATTATTTATTTAAAGAAGTATAACAAAGTGTATTTTCTATTACTTGAATTTTCTTCCAAATTTCTCATAAAAAACCATAACCACAGGCAGAGGATTATGCATCTCTTTCATGAACAGTTCCTGTCTTCTTTGACAAGACAATTCTTTGCATAATATTCATAACTATTACTTTGTTTGAGGGATTAATAGTAATTGTATTGAGAGGAGTGAATTTATGAATAATATTTTTGTATTTCCTCTCAAATACTTAATTACTCTTCAACGCCAAAAAGTATGAAAAATAGTTTAGTTCATTTCTTGTTTTTCAGTCTGTTAAATGGTGTAAGTTCACAAAAATCTTTTTAGTTTTGATAAAGTATCTAGAATTTTTGTAATCCTTTCGGGAACAGATGGCAAGACCTTTTTCTCTCTGGAGAAGTTTCCTCGAAAAAGGAAGGGGGGGGAGGAAGGGATATAACTAAGGAAGCCTCGCTTATCTCCTAACAAATTTCAGTTCGTTGGAGCTTAAGGTCAAACTTACTTTTGATTTTTTGATAAAGTTAAGCTGCTTATCCATTAGGTAAGTTTTGTCGAGAGCGTGAGATTCATCTACGGTCGAATCTTGTATTTGCCATTTCACGCCATATCGAGATCGCCCCCAGACAAAAACAAATTATACACCTTTGCTATAGATATCGTTTTTGGTTTCAGATGCAAACATCTGAAACCAAATCGTTGTATAATTTTTACTAAGGGAAGGGTATATTTTATTTTTGCAACTTTTCAAAGGTCTAATCGGGCTTTTCATGCCCCTTTCCATCTTTGGGATTCCACTCCTTACTGCTATTGGTGATTCAGTTGATGATGGACAAATGGATGGGTTTAAGGCGAAGGGTGGGAAAATTTATCAAAACGCGGATGGGAACTTTTTACGAGAAAGAAATCCAATTGCTTTTGGATTTACAAATGACTCGGCAGGTGAAGCATGAAGGTTAACAAAATCTGGAAAAGTTTATAAAGATGAAAGTATCTTTGGATTTAAAGATTACAGTTGACTAAATGGGAAGGCTGAAGGCGGGCATACCATTTCTGGCGGGGAAAAATTCAAAACTTTAATTAGTGGTCTTGGAATAAGAGTCAAAGAGATCACTGGGCCATGTATACTCGTAAGTAATAAGAATGGAGCTAAATGGAAAGATCTAAGAAGTTGTCCAGAAAATAGTGAGAAGACTAGACGGGAGGGGCAGGTTATCACAAGACATTTAGATGTTGATTTGGTTCCTTTAGTAAATCAGAAAGCGACTGATGATCAACTCAGTTATTTGGGAAGGACGGTTTGTATGGCAAGACTTATAACCAAGAATAAACAAATAGACAATCTAAGTTCTTTGGGTTTTATTTTTGCCGTTGGAACTGGGTTTGAGAACGATAAAAATAAGTCTTTGATTGGAGATCAGATGAAGTGAGACAAAACGATAAAAATAAGTCTTTGATTGGAGATCAGATGAAGTGAGACAAAGATAACAAGATGGTTTCAACAGGTTATGGTGTTTGCGAGGGATTGGGGAAGGTAAACGGAGGACACGGGTTCAATTTGACTTTGCTTTTGCATTATGGTAATAGCTTTGGCGGAGGGTTGAGTGAATATTCTGTGATGACTCTTAGTTCTAAGGATGGGGGAACTCTTTATTGAAATGGCCCAGGCCAATATAAGGGGATATTTTGGAGTTTTACTTGGTGTAGTCGGGCAATATTGCAAAATGACAGGTGGGGGGATATAAGGAATATGGAGATTATAATAGAAATTATGACTTAAGAGTCATGAGCAAAGATAGAAGCTTTATTTATGGGGCAATGGGCAAGGGAGCTATGGAGAGTCCCGTTATAGAGCTTACGCTGTTCAAAAGAGACGAGCTTCGAAAAGCGGCCGCAAGAGGGGGATTCTCTTTTGGAAAATTGAAACCACAGGCCAGCAGAAGTACTACAAAATATATTGTTGCAAAGAATTAAGAAAAGCAACACAAGAAATATTCACTTCAATTAGTTAGAAAACTTTTTTTCGCTTAATTAACTCTGCATTTACTTTTTAGAGGAAGGGGAAAACAAAGAAAAAACTTGCACTAAATAAGGGTACCAAGCATTAGCAAATTTCATTTCACAGAAAATCCAAAAAAAATTTAAAAATTCAATAAATTATCAAATTTCAAAAAAGTCATTATTTGGATGTTGATGATGGCTCTGGAAGGGGGTTGCGTTTGTTATATATAAAAAACTATTTTTAGTTACTTTTTGAATAAGACAAAATTTGACAATAAATAATGGTCCAATAATCTAGTAATTCCACTAATTGATTTGTTAATTCTCAAATATTGAAATAGGTCATAAGCTTCAATTATCATTAACTATCATTCCCAAAAGACTTAATTGTTCTAGTTAATTAATTCCTACAAAACTTAGTTATCATTATTTTGAGGACTTGTAAGTATATCATTTCTCGTTAGTCATAAAAAATTTGCCTTAGCTCCCCCCTAAATAGGTAATTCAGATTTAATCTTCAGAAATGGTTTTCCTATGTTCCGGTATATCTGTATGTAAGTTCAGAATCCCGCTTTCATCTCTTTCATATTTCTTGAATGTCTGTGATCCTCTATCACTTTGCTCTCGCCACTTGTAGAATCGGTTTCCCGTGTCCACCGCCTATCACATCAATCAACTGACCTCCTTTTATTAAATTCGATACCCCTTCGTCATTTTCCTTTAACTTTTCTTTAGCTTTCTTAATGCATGTCCCGCGAGCATCCATAACACCTCTTCAAACTTTACTTCAGTCATTCTTTTCTCCTGTTTCTTCATTTTTTCGCATTCCTTAAGCTTCTCTTTTTTGCTTCATTCATCACCTCAGGTATTTCAGCATTCCTCGCCGACTTCCCCGTAGACTTTACTTTTTTGTTCAGCGTTTTTGACTCTTGTCTGAGCTACATTAATCGCAAGACCCATCAAAACTCCAACTAGAGGTTGGCCCCATTCCTCTCCCGTTATCCGAAGGTCTCCTATATTATTACTGTTTTCCCCTTCAGGTCCGAGACTAATCATTGTTTTCCCGTTTTCTAATTGTGTTTGTGATTTTGCGTTGAACTCGACCAAACTATAACCGCTTCTCCGTCTTAACAAGTCACACCGTGGTCTATCAATAAAACTCCCCTACCATCAGTCGGAATAGAGTAGCTATACCCTTTTCCGTCACCTCCTTTTTCCCCTCGTTTAACCTCAATAAAACCAATAAACAAATAAACATCCTGTTTGTTAATGGACTTCTTCAATGTGCAAATTCCTTTATTTAATTCTCAAGTTTTTCCAGATCCATCAGGCCGATGATACAAAGTCCTCCCTAAAGTCACTCTCTTAGTCATCACCCTACTCCCAAGTTTTTTATTCTCTACTGCCTCATGGCTTCGTTTATCTTTGTAACTAATTGACTTCATATTCCTAGTAAATTTTTCACCTGCGACACTCGTAATCTTTAGACCAATACCACTGACTAAAGACTTAATTCCCTTAAATTGTTCTCATAATCAACCAAAATCTTTTGGAATATAAAAATATTGCTCTTCGAAAATGTCACCCACTTTACCAGTAGTTCATATAGCTCTCCCATCTGGCTTAATGGCTTCTGGATTTCTTGGATAAAAACCATCTACCTGTCACTTTCAATTAACAGCCGGCTCAATATATACCGAACCACCTTCATCAACTGAATCACCCAATGCTATTGGGGTGAGGAGGGTTGAACTTATCTTTTTGTTAAAAATTTATGCATTTTTGTCAAGGACGAGTAATTAACTAATTGAATGAATAAATTAGAAAAATTTATTGGAATTAAATGTAATTTTTGGTGCTGACTCTTTGGTTCTTTAAAGAGCTTTCACCTCTCCCATAAAGATGTAATTGAAGTTGAGGAAAAGTTTCTGGGAACTAATATTTGTCCTCTGTTAGAATTGGGAGAACAAGAATCACTAAATGATTGTTTTAGGAGAAAACTTAATAAGTCTGATAGATTGGAAATTGCTGCGGGCTTTTGCTCCCGCAGATCATTAAAAGAATTGGAAAGATTGGTTTTGCAGGTGAATATTAGAAATGTTTGTGTAATTCTGGGTATGTACTATTTTGACGGATGGAGTCAGTCATTACACAAATTAGCCTTGGAAATTAATGATAGGTGAAGAAAGTGAGGAATAGGGGAAATAAGATTAGTACATTCTTGCAAATACCATGGAAAACTTTATTGTTTTTACCGAAACAATAAAATTTCCTCAGCTATAATTGGTTCTCCAAATTTAAGCTTCTTAATTGAAAAACAATTTGAACCAGCCCAACATGAAATAGCCTTACTCACAAAGAATCCCAGAACGCTTAAAAATTTTTCAAAGTATTTCGAATTTTTGAAGTCTAAAAGAATCTCTGAAAATATAGAAATTCTCGAAAAATATAAATCACATTTAGAGGAAGACCGACGATTCAACACTGAACAAAAACAATTTAAAATAATCTACAAAAAATTTTTGTAGAGTAATGTTATACCTTAAAGAATTAGAAGATTCAGAAGCCCTTAGAACTATTACCCTTCCTTTAATTGTTCCAACAGAGAAAGAAGTCTTGGATTCAAAAGAACTAGATCTATCTAAATCACCATTGAATGCCTGTTATAGTAAACCTTTGGTGAATGAAAAAACTGGAAAAAAGCAAAGTTGATTTGATGTAAGGTTAACTGTTGAAGGTGAAAATAATTTACCTTCTAGAAAAGAATGGTTTTATTTAGTTACAGATCATGGATATGCGTTTAAAGCTTGTTTTGCGGGAAGAAAAGTTAAGTGATTAAGTTCTTTTGAAAACTCAAGACTTATAGGTAAATGACTTAAAGGAATATTTATTGATTGTGAAATAGTGCGTCATTTTGATTATGTAGATGAAGATCCCAGAAAAACAGGAATAATTACTAAAGAAGACTTGGAAGAATATGGAGGAGATCAAGTAGTTTTAAAGAAAACTACTATAACTGAAAAAGATAATCAAGGGATTGAAAGAGATGTGTGATTAATTTCTTTTCCTTTCAAGCTTTAAATAAATTCTTAGTTTTGTTCGTTTCATAAAAGGCTTAGAAGAGGAAATATATTTTTTTATTCATTTAGGATTTACTTCGAATTTATTTTCCCATTCATAGTTAATTAGTATAGATCTCATACCTATTTACTTGAATATTTGTAAGGGAGTTCAGTAGACATCTACTCATTTTCTCATTCACTTCCCTTTCAATATGCTTATCGTTAGTTGTAATCTTGGCATTTTTTCCAATTATTAAATTCTTGTTTTCTTCCTCGTCTCCTAATTTCCAGATATCTTCACTTAACTTCCCAACTAAATCCTTAACCTCCGAATATTAATTTTCAGCAAGTTTCTTTCTCCTTGTTTCAAGGCATTCAACCCATTTATCTGTTTTTCTTTTCCACTTATTCCCATCACTTTTTTATTAATAGTTTCTCTTTTATCTTTACAGTTATTATCCCCCATTAAACTAATTGCAATCCCGACCAAGGGCTTTTCTCCTTTGTATCACTACGGAAATTTCAGACGTTTACACTCTTATTGTTTCCAACACCTAGAAGCACTTCTTTAACTTTCGGATCAAGATTCTCCATGCTTGACGCCCCTCAATCTAGATAATCCCCACCTTCACTCTCGACTAATCTAATTCCTTTATCTTGTACCCTATGTAGGTTTCCGCAACGGCTCTCCCCGCTCAAGAAGCTTCCTTTCTGAAAAGTTCAAGCATGTCCTTTTCCGCCTCCCACCGACCCTTTATCTTTAACATCAACACATCCAATAAACAAGAAAACAGCTTGACCAGCCGAGTCTCCCCTAATTGCACAAACCTCCTTGCCCAACTCTCATGTCTTTCCATCTTTATCAGATTTATAGTACACAACCAGCTCTAAGCCCACTTTTCTTGTCAATTTCCCATCTTTACCATCGGTGTGTCGTTTAGCTCTTCCGTTTCGAATACTCTCAAATTTAACACTCTTTATATTCGAAGTAAATACTTCATTATAGATACCTTTAAACTTGAGGCCTTTCCCGCTAACTAGTGATTTCACACTTTTAAATTCCTTTCCCAATCAAAAAAAGTCTTCAGGAACATAAAATAACTTATCTTCCAAAATATTTCTAAAATAACTTACAAAAAATTTTTTAGATAAATGTTGCTTAAAGACTTAAAAGAAGCCGAAGCTCTTCGAACAATTACCTTACCTTTAATTGTTCCTTCAGAGAAAGAAGTTTTAGATTCGAAAGAACTGGATTTATCTTGATCAGCACTCAATGCCTGTTATAGCAAGCCTTTGGTGAATGAAAAAACTGGAAGAATACAAAGTTGATACGATGTACAAATAATTATTGAAGGAGAAGATAATTTGCCTTCTAGAAAAGAATGATTTTATTTAGTTACAGATTGTGGATTTTTATGTAAGGCATGTTTTGCAGGTAAGAAAGTTAAATGGTTGAGTACTTTTGAAGATTCAGAAATTATAGGTGGTTGAATAAAAAGTAAGTTGGCTGATGAGTTTGAATTAATAGATGGTTTTGATTATGTTTACCAAGATCAGAGAAAGTGAGGAGTAATTACTAAAGAGGTTTTGGAAGATTATGGGGGAAAACAAATAATTTTAAAGAAAACAAATATAACCAAAAAAGATAAGAAAGGTATTGAAAGGGATGTATGATTTATATCTTTTCCTTACAAGCTTTAAATAACTTTTTAGTTTAGTTAGTTAATTACCTGCTTAACTTTATTGGTTTTGAAAAAAGCTTAAAAGAGAAAATTTATTTTTTATTTATTTAATCTTTACTCGGGAATAGTAACTATTAACAAAATCTCTAAAAATTTTGTTAGTCTTTTTGAATATGCCGATAATAAAAAAATGTTTTGAAATGTTTTGCCCCCCCCTCTAAATAAGTAATTCAGAGTTAATTAGTGAAAAACTCTCTCCACTCCACCTTTCCTGCTTAGTCATATTTGTATGAAAGTTGGATATTTTCTCTTCTTTGTCCTAGAACTGCAAATTTCCCATCAGACTTCAGATGTTTTTTAGTTTTGTCTTTACCTAATTTTTATTTCCCGCGCACCCCCTCTCACTTTTTCAACCTGCTCTACAAGTCATGTCCTCGTAGCCTTTAAACAAGTGTCAATTCTCGTACCCCTTTCTTCCGTCGGACTTTCGTTGAAAGCCTAATCACACCCTTTGTCCCAACTTAAGTTAATCGCGATCCCCCCCTCAAAACACCGATTGTGCTGTTAGCCTTCCTAGATATTCCTAAATCTAGGATGCCTTTCACGTTTTTATCCGCCCCTTAATCCTTACTAGCTGTTCCATCAATTCCAATAACAATTACCTCGTTCCCTTCACTCTCATCTTGAGTTCCCGCCCTACCAATCTTTCCTTAACCAATCGATTTATCCTTTTTTAAATTTCCACTAATATCCCCTCTCCCCCTTCTCCACCTCAGCAAATCCAACAAACAAATAAACTTCCCGTTCTTCAATCTTCTCTTCAATCGCGCATGTCCCGCAACCCAGCTCTCAAATACCCCCAACACTTGGCTTATAGTAGGCAACTCGCTCCATGCTCAATTTTCTCGTTAATACATCATTTCCTTGTTTGCTATCCTTTCGAATTTCCCCCCTCCGCTTACTCCCGAAGGTTACACCATTCATATCTTTCGCAAATTCCCCACCCTTCAATATTTGTAATCTTCAGCCTAATCCCACTTACCAAAGATTTAACGTCTTTATACTTCGTTCCTAACCAACCAAATTTCCTAGGAGCAAAAAAACCTGTCTTCGAAGATATCTCTCTTATTACCATTTGCTCAGATAGACCCCTTACCAACTCTTAATGCCTCTGGGTTCCTTACATCTAAAGCTTTCATTGACCCTCACCAATTTCCTACTTGAGTTATATTCACTGTTTCACCTTCATCAACTGAATTACCAATAGCGATAGGACGCGCTCTTCTCTTTTTTCTAAAAATTATGCATTTTTGTCGAGGACGAGTAATTAACTAATTAAATAGGACTTTATTTATTGAACAAATTATCAATCCCAATGGAAAATAAATTTTTTCTAACTAATACTTGTCCCTTATTGCAAAAATGAGAGCAAGGACTACTTAATGATCGCTTTTTGGAAGAACTTAACAAGTCAGATCAATTAGAGATTGCTGTAGGATTTTGTTCCCACAAATCGCTTAGAGCATTAGATACATTGATTTTTAGAAAGAAAATTAAAAAAGTGTGTGTAATTCTAGGAATGTATTACTTCAACGGAATTCCTGAATCATTGTATGAGTTGGTTTTAGAAATTAATGAAAAATGACGAAGGGAAGGGATAGGAGAAATAAGATTGGTACATTCTTGCAAATACCATGGAAAACTTTATTGTTTTTACCGAAACAATAGAATTATTTCAGCCATCATAGGTTCTCCCAATTTAAGTTTCTTAATTAAGGAACAAGTTGGCCCAGCTCAACACGAAATAGCTTTATTAACAAATAATCGCAGAACTCTCAAAAAGTTTTCAAAATATTTCGAATATTTGAAGTCTAAAAGAATCTCTGAAAACGTAGAAATTCTCGAAAAATATAAATCACATCTAGAGGAAGACAAACGATTAAACACCGAGAAAAAACAATTTAAAATAATCTACAAAAAATTCTTGTAGAGCGGTGTTATACCTTAAAGAATTGGAGGATTCCAAAGCACTTCGAACCATTACCTTGCCGTTAATTGTTCCAACAGAGAAAGAAGTCTTGGATTCAAAAGAATTAGATTTATCAAAATCACCTTTAAATGCCTGCTATAGTAAACCTTTAGTTAATGAAAAAACCGGAAAAAAACAGAGCTGATTTGATGTAAGGTTAACTGTTGAAGGAGAAGAGAATTTACCTTCTAGAAAAGAGTGGTTCTTTTTAGTTACAGATCATGGATATGCGTTTAAAGCTTGTTTTGCGGGGAGAAAAGTTAAGTGATTAAGTTCTTTTGAAAACTCAAGACTTATAGGTAAGTGAATAAAAGGGAGGTTAATTGATTGTGAAATAGTGGGCCATTTTGATTACGTAGAAGATGATCCAAAAAAAAGAGGAGTAATTACTAAAGAAGATTTGGAATGATACGGAGGAAATAAAGTAATTCTCAAGAAAACTACTATAACTGAAAAGGATAAACAAGGAATTGCAAGAGACGTATGACTAATTTCTTTTCCTTTAAAACTTTAAATAGCTTTTTTTAATTATTTAGTTCATAAGTTATTTTTTTAGGTTTCGATAAATTTCTCAAAAGCGAATAATATTTTTTACTTCTCGTCACTTGTTTCATATTCTGTTTGTTCTAAAGATTATTTGAATTCATTAGATTTTCCGATATTTAGTTAAAAAGGTACCAATCACCAATATTTTTCTGTCCCCTTCTTCTCTACCCCTAAGTAAGATTCTTTCTTAAAGATTCGCAGTCTACTAGAACGACCGGTTAAAGATCAAAATTAATACAAAAAATTTCATTGCGTCTTTCAATAATTTTGACAGTTCTGTTGTAATGTGTGACTCCTTGACTAATCCAAATATCAAGTCTAGTCTCAACGGCAAGATTGATACTATCTTTTTTAAAAGAGTCCATATTAAGTTAACAAATTTTTAATTTTAGAAGTTATTAATAAAAACTCATTTTTTTGCTAAAAAATTATGCATTTTTGTCAATGACGAGTAATTAATTAGAATAGGACTTCACTGTTTGAAACAACCATTAAACCAAATAGAGATGTGAATTAATGGAAGATGAGGTTCTTGTCACTAGCATTTGTACATTCTTAGAGGAGCAGGAACAAGAATTACTTAATGATCGTTTTAGGGAAGAACTTAAGAAATCGGATCGATTAGAAATTTCTGTAGGATTTTGCTCCTATGAATCATTAAGAGAGCTAGAGAAATTGATTTTGCAAATGAATATTAAAAAGGTATGTGTCATTTTAGGAATGTATTACTTTAATGGATTTCCTGAACCACTGCATAAATTTACTTTAGAAATGAATGAGAGGTGAATGAAAGCAGGCATAGGAGAAATAAGATTGGTACACGCTTGAAAATACCATGTAAAACTTTATTGTTTTTTCAGGAATAATCAAATTTTCTCAGCAATATTTGGCTCCCCCAATTTAAGTTTTTTAACCGAGAGGCCAGTTAACCATAAGGCCCAAAAAGAAATGGCTTGCCTGATAAAAGAACCAAAAAACTCACAAGTTTTTCAAAATATTTAGAATATTTGAAGTCCAAGAAAATCTCTGAAAATATAAAAATTCTCGAAAAATATAAATTAAATGCAAATTTAAAAAGAAGAAAAAATCTAAAAAGACACGAAAAATTTCTAAAATAATTTACAAAAAATTTTCTGGAGATGACGTTATATCTTAAAGAGCAAGAAGAGGCCCAAGCTCTTCGGACTATCACTTTGCCTTTAATTGTTCCTTCAGAAAAGGAAGTGTTAAATTCCAAAGAATTAGATCTATCTGGCTCAGCTCTTAATGCTTGTTATAGTAAACCTTTGGTTAACAAAAAAACTGGAAAGAAACAAAGTTGATTTGATGTACAACTAATCATTGAGGGAGAAGAAAATTTGCCTTCTAGAAAAGAATGGTTTTATTTGGCAACAGATAGTGGATATCTATTCAAGGCATGTTTTGCAGTTAAGAAAGTTAAAAGGTTAAGTTGTTTTGAAGATTCAGAGATTATAGGTACATGAATAAAAGGTAGACTGGCTGACGAGTGTGAATTAGCGAGTAGTTTCGATTATGCGGAAGAGGATCAAGAAAAAGAAGGAATAATTACTAAAGAGGTTTTGGAAATATATGGAGGAGATCAAATATTTCTAAAGAAAACAAATATTACTGAAAAAGATAATAAAGGCATTGAAAGGGATATATGATTAATTTCTTTTCCCTTTACACACTAAATCAAAAGCTCTCACCTAGTTAGTTATCTTCTTAACTTATTCATTAACTTTTCCATCAGTAATCTTAGTAAGTGAGTTTTATCAGGTCATAAGACTTTAGTTAATTGTTGGAAAAAACAAAAAGTATGAAAAATAGGTTTAGTTTATGCTATAAGCTTCTTAGCTACTCTTAAGTTTTTTCTTCTTTTATCGCGACTTCTGTCGCTTACTAATTACTTAAACACATAACTAACTAAGCAGTACTTATTGATTGAGAGAGGTAACTTTCTCTAATTACTGGAAAGACTCCAGATCCCTTAGTTGGATCAAATACTATTGCTGGTCATTGATTCTTAGAACTATCTTTAGTTCTAAGAGTGAAATGTCTTACACTGTAATGTTTGATTCAATCAACAAGTAGAGATACATTTCACTCTTTATCTAGAGTTTTATCTGGAGTGATAGTAAGTTTCACATCTGGCTTGTAATCACTTTCTCCTTTTAATTCATGCAATGCGTCAGGACCTGCCGCATAGTTAATGTGATTAGGAAAGAAAGATTCAAATCTTTCCTTATCTCCTCCCTTCAATACTTGAATTAAGTGTCCTTTAAATATTCCTAAATCCTTGGATTGTGAACTAAGAAGGTTATACATAATATTTAGATCCTTAGATTCAAATTCCATAGGATTTAGAGTAGCGCTATCATAATCATGATTATCTTTCTTGGATAATCAAATTTCTTGAAAATAAAGTTCAAAGAAATCTTTTTCTATTTGACTTAAAGATTTGTAAAGAGTACTTAATTGTTTTTTAAGTTCTTTTCTTTTCTTGTTGTGAAAGTAATTCTTTACAAACTTGTATTTACTTAAAGCAGATTGATTAAAGAATCATATGTGAAATCCAAAATTTAGCTTTAATCTAAGTAATTCTTTATCTCATCAAACATATCAATTCTTCTGACCTATTCTGTCAGAAGGAAAATAAACTAATCTTTTGATTTCAGATGTGGAAATAGTTGTTCCCTTGAAATAAATATCAATAGCATCCTGATTTAAAGCATTTCTAGCTAACTTAGTATAAGGAGTTAATATGTTTTCTACTTTTATTAACTCCTGATAGTATTTGGATTCATCTAATAAGTCAGTATCATCAACTTTCTTCTCAAACCATCTATCAATAGTTAATTGATTCAACTTAACTGTTTTAAGTCATTCCCATTCTCTTCCATCTAAATAATCACTTCTTTGTACTTGAATAAATAAATTGGGTTGATTGGAACCTTCAACCTTTTTAGTACCAAAGTTATCTATTGAATTAATGTTTGTTTGATAGTTGTAATATCTCTTGTAGTAACCTTCTAACCTATCTTTATCTTCCTGCAATAACTTATCATTATTGGTGCTTCCATTTAATAGAGGTATCCTGAAGAAATAATGATGTATTGCTGGTGCTTCGGAAAGTGTTTGCTTAGGTATTGTGATTGCAATTGGGGAGCCCAATGCAAAAAGAGGTAATCCAAAACTAAATAATTTAGGTATTCTGAAAGCCATTAAAAATAATTAAAATAAAGTTTTAAACTTGTATAATTTTTAATTTTTTTAACTAATTATGGCTGTTGCTCCTTTAATTATTAATGGAGCGAAAGCTTTATTAGTATTAGGAGTTGGGTTTGGTGGACATCAAGTTTATTGGAGATTAGGGGGTAATTATTTAGATGATGGTTTCTTTTATTTTGCAGATAAGATGTCACTGCCTAATAGAGACTTCTTGAAGCACAATAAGGTTTATGATTCTGAATCTGCAATTACTCAAAATGATGAGTGAGCTCAAAGTAAGGACTGACAAGATAGAAATAGTTATCACATAGGATTTAAGACTGGCGTAGCAGTTAGAGATAAGCTAAATCTTTTGGACTATAACGGCTTCAGAGATAGAGCTTTTGTATATAAAGTAATCAAAGACCATACTTTGAAATTGGCAATGCCTTGCCAATCAGGGACTGGTTGATTGTTAGACTTTGAGCTTCCTGCAAATGGTAAGTATCCAACTAAGTGATTTGTTGCAACCAATCTACACGTAATTAACATGTTTAGATTCAAAAGCAATCCTTATGGGGTTGCTTTGCCAATAACAGAAAGATATGTAAATCAATTGAGAGCAAGTAAGATGCAACCGTGAAGAGATTTAAATAGTTGTGAACAAGCTATTGTTAACAACAATACAGAGCTTCAACTATATACAGAAAGGGATGAGATAGATAGACATATCTATCCTGAATATAGAAATTATTGGTACGGTCATCAAACTTGAACAGACATTTATAGATTCTCAAATTATCTTGATAGACCAACTGCATATACAACCATCATTAAGGACCCTAAGTTAGTCTATACAGCTATAGACTTTTTGGGTCCTAGATATACAGTTTCTGGTCATCAAAATACAAAAGTTAGTTATTTCAAGGACTTTGGAGTTATGGAAATAGATTTTGAAAATGAAGATCAAGCAAGAGTTATGACTAACGGAACATACGATAAGTATTACAAAGATAAAGCAAATAGTCCATATTGACACAAAGGTCCTGCAGTTGATGTCTTTGCTCCCGAATTAATGAGTAAATATGACCCACAACAACTAGCTAAATCAGGAGACAGATACTATATAGGAGGGTATCCAGGGTCAGTGTCTGAAAACCTTTCCTTTAGCATTAATGCACAAGTAAAGGTTTCACGGCCTAGAGATTGAGGTTATTACAATAACTATCTACATAACGCAGAATTAACCAGTAGTAAGTTAACTTTCTTCAAAAAGTACCACAGTCAAGATGATTCCTCATACAACTTACTGAATAGTAGAGGTCAAGTAATTCCTGGACACGCAGATATAGAAAAAATAGATAAAAGAACTGATTCCTCCAAGATTACTTGAGACGGACAAACATTAAATGGTTGAGGTTACAACTATTTGATTGACAATACTTTCCTTGGAAAAGGGGCTTCCGGTTCTATGGTTCTAAATCAAAACGGGGAACTATTAGGTCTTTATAGAATGTACAATCCAGGTCTGAATTATGGATTCGTTGAACCCTTAAGAGCTAGTTGGGTAGTTGACGACAAAGGAAAAATTATCCTTCCAGGATTTGACTTGTTGACTGGAACAAAAGGTCAAGCTGTTTCTTATAAATCTCAATTATTGAAGTACAAACCAAATCTAAATACTTATCTAAAAAGTAAATCTTGGAAGTTAAAGAATTAGTCTAAAAGTTAAATAGTTTAAAGATCCTGAAGCATATAGTTTTTTAGTTAATTCAAGAAGTAATTAGATCTTTATAACTCCTTTTTAATTCTTTGTTGGGGGGGGCAATTTATAAAAGACATAGAGTTAATGCATATTGTGTCACTCTTTTAGCGGGAGCTTTAGTAACCTCTACAACTGCAATTACAACAATAAGCAACAAGAATTAATTACATGACTTACAACTGCTGGAGAAAGTATCTCTCAATTCTTTCAACTTCAACAACAAGTTCAACAAATTCCTTCACATCCTATTGATGTAATAAGTGCCCTGACAAAAATCTATAGGTTCTTTTCAGAAAAGGCAAAAACAACTTAACAATTTTTCTCCCCAGAAATCTTTGATTTTCAAAGATTTATAAATTTTTTACATATAGTCAAGAGTCTTTTGTTTAGTATTTTTGATTCCAGAGTCTTTTATGAACTATTTACTAGATTAGACACAAAAATAAAGATTTTTGTCAAGCAAAAGAAAGTCTTTTGAATCTTTTTTAATGAAGAAAATTGAAAGAACACTCAAAAGATTGGAGGAGTATTTTTAGGATTACAGGAAGAGACTAATAAATTTCTTACTACAAACCCAAGTCTTTTTAGTTACTTATTGTTAAAGTTTGCAGGAGATCCTGAGAAAATTTCTAAGGACTTTGTGACACTTTCTAAGGAAGTTGAAAGAAAGAAGAATAACTTAAACAATACAGAAGGAAGATTTAAAGGTATCAGTCAAAATCTCCCTAAATATTCATTAACTTTAGATTGATTAGATTGTGTTTTCGAATCTACTTGACTTTGGTGAAGGTGTTCTAGTAATAAGAGTTCAAGACAAGTAGGTATATCTTCAGAGACTTTTAATAGTTTGGCAAAATTCTTTAATCTCTATTAGATTTTTTTATATCTCTAAAATTGTAGAGGAATACTTAAAAAGTAGATAATTTAAGAGATGAGTCTTTTACACAAAATATTTGTTTCTGGCGGGGTTGCCTGCGCACCCTTAACTTATATTTTTTCTAGTTTTAATGGCGCAGGAACTTTAGAGATCAAAGATGTAAGTGATCAAGTAGGTCAAACTGCAGGACTAAAAAGAGTAGCAATATTAGTAAACAATAAGAACAGACTTAAAGATGGCAAAGCAGAAATTTCCAAGATTTGCGAAGGAACTAGCTCAAGTAAACATGAACTAGTTGGATTAGGAATATTAAAGGAAGTTAATACTAATCAAGTAGTCAAAGATGGTTTTATTGAAAATGCTTTGATTCCTTTAGGTTGTGTTTCTAATGGAGGGCAAAAATTAGAAGTTGTAGGAAATACTTCTAATTTCTGATATGGAGTTTTAGATTATGAAAATGTGATTGTTGAATTATTAAGTCATGGAATAGATAAAACCAAAACGGGAAAGGATCAAGATCAAACAGTTGGTTGAGACGGAGGAGATGGAATTTGAAAGTCAGAAGAAGCAAAAGATTTGGAAGAGTTTGATAAATGTTACTACAAAAAACTTCCTCAAATGGGAAATATCTTGAAGAGATCTTTTGGAGGTAGCAAAGTTGAACAAAAGAACATTAAATTAACTGATGATTCAAATTGTTCAAATAAAAAGTTTGGAGTTTCTGTTATAAACATCTATAGCAAAAAAGGTGGTTGAACATTCTGACCTCATAATGAGGATGGTTTGGATTGAGGACAATTTAACAAAATATATGGAGATAGACTAAGTAGAGTCAAAATAGGAGACGGAAAGCTAATGGTAGGAGATAATGACATATTTAATGGATTCCCTAGAAAAATAAATGTTGTGCCTAAAAGTTAATTTAAGTTAAAGAAGGAAGTTCATTAGATAAAGTCAGTTTAATTAAATTTCTGTAAGATATAGATTCTTCGTAACACTTAGTTTTTAGTAGTAGTTTGTTTCTTGGGGGGGGCATTCTTTGCAAAAATAAAGTAATATTTTACAGTTGTTTAGTAGCGTTAAGTGCTACATCAACTGTAGGAATTGTCTGTATTGAAAATAGTAAATCAACATTTTCTTCATGAGGTAGACAAATAGGAGGATTATTTTCTAATGCAAGCAGCTCTTCATCATTTTCTACAGATTCTGTAACTCCTGCTCTTATACAGGCAGGAACACAGATTGCTAGTGTAGTTACAACACATATGTGACCCTTCTTGACCAGTAGTGTCGGAGCTTTTGCAAATCTAAGAACAACCTATACAGATTTCTTTGGAAGTATCAAACACTTTTTAATGTCCTTAGTAGATTCAGAAATCTTTTATAGGATTTTTCAAAACTTACATATGAAGCTGTGAAACGTTACTTCTTTTTTCGTCTCTGGGGGAGCAAGTTCTGATTTTATAGAACTGTTTAAAAATCAAGAGTTAAGCAATACACTGAAGGTGGGTAAGTTCTTATTAGGTTTGCCCCTTGATGGGAATAATAATTTCAAAGCAAAACCTAATGTATTTAACTATTTACTCTTAAAGTGAATGGATGATCCTTCAAAGATTACTAAGAAATTTAAGTCTTTATCAGATTCTATAAAGAAATTAACTAACAATAGTAGTTCTGGAGGGGGAAGTGGGGGCACTAGTTCAGCACTAAGTGGGTCAGGTACTTATGAATTGGAAATACCTACATTAGAACAATTTTTAAATATTGAAAAACAACATATAGAAAGTTGGTGAAAGTTGTTTTGAGGCGGTGAAGTTGTAGCCAAAATTAAGGGTCAGACTGATGTAGTTGGTGGCTTGAGATCTTGACTCTTTAACTTATGGACCTGATAGTCAATAAATTAGTTTTTAATTTTTTTCAGGGAAAAAATAATGTAAAGACTTAATTTAAGAGCCCCTTCCTACCCAAGCAAACTTAAAAACTCCGTATAGATTATGGGTTTGACTAAGTTTCTATTAGTCCCATCTTCAGGGGTATTGGCAATACCAGTGTCTTTAATGTCTATAAATACTGAAATTGATCATGAGATAGTATTGGCAACTTATCAATCCTACATCAATTCTGATATAGCCGATCAAGCTTTTAATGATTATTCATTAAAAACAATCTACTTTGAAACTGACAAAGAGGTTTTTAATGGATTTGCCTCAGGAGCTTTTGATTTAGCCATCTTAAGTTCCTCTACATTGGAGGAGGACATTTCTAAAAATTTAGCTAAAAAGATTGATTGAAACAAATTCACTTCTATTAAAAGTCAGTTAGGAATAAATGGGGGGGGAGGTGAAAACGGACAACAAGGGCAAATTAGTAAAAAATTGGGATCAATATATTCCCCCGTTGTCAATAAGTTCTTTGAAAATGCACCAAGTTTAGCATAATATGGAGTTCCTTATTTTATAAGCTACTTAGCTTTTGCTTATAGAGGTAAGAAAGAATTGGGACAAGGTAGTGGATCTACACAAGTTGTTGCAACATCTTCTGAGGAAACTTCTTCTTCTGGACAAAAACCTATAAGCTGAAATGAATTAATGAAAAAGATCTCTCAAGATGAACGATTTAAGTCCCACAATGGAGAACCAAAACTAGGAATGGTAGAAGATGAACTAACTCTATTTTCTCTTTCTAAGTTAAGTAATAGTTCTTCTTCTTCGGAAGAATTATTTAAGAAAGAAACTAAAACATCTGAAGATGATTTTTACAACCAATATATGCAAATCAACAAGTCAGGAATTAACAAAGATATTCTTGGAGACAGACCTTTGTTTTTTAGTCCTGATTCAGTTGTGTTATCAGAAGCTCTTAGTTCAAGAAAACTAGAAGGTATTTTCTTTTACAATGGTGATGCCCTGTACGCACACCAAATGTTAGAAGAGGGGGAAGAAGAGAGTGATAGTAGTGATTCAGATTCTTCCGACGAGGATAAAGAAATTCATGTTGCTCCTTTATCTCCAGCCCTTTGATTTTTAGATAGTATTGTTATTTCTTCAAAATCAAGTCCTGCAAAAGAAGAGAGAATCTATAAATTCTTGGAAAAATTATCTTTTGAAAATTTTGATAAGTTATCTAGTTTAGATAGACAAAAAGAATTAGAAGATGAAGAGGTTGAAGAGAAAGAGAATAGACCGGAATGATTACTTGATAACTTTAAAGAAATTGGATATACCCCAACTTTAAAAGAATTCAATAAATGAATTAAGGGGGGAAAATCCTCCTAAAAGTCCACCACCCCCTCCCCCAAAAGAGGGAGACAATTTTTACAAAAAAGAAATGGAATTTCTTTTCGGCGATCCAGATATAGAAAAATGTTTAGAAAAAACTAATGGCCAAACATGTTCTATAGTCTTTGAAAGAGGTTTAAATGATTCTCAGAATTTAAACCTAGCTTTAGCTTTTGAGAGATGAAAGAATAATTTCTAGTTACAGATAAGTTACTCTAAGTTTTTGCTATTAATTAATTGAACAAAAAAGTTATCTAAACAATAAGTGAGAAGAAATTTAAAGATTCAAAGGAAAAGAAATTAGTCATACATCTCTCTCAATCCCTTGTTTATCTTTTTCAGTTATAGTAGTTTTCTTTAGAATTACTTTATCTCCTCCGTATCATTCCAAATCTTCTTTAGTAATTATTCCTACTTTCTTTGGATCTTGCTCTACATAATCAAAACGACTCACTATTTCACATTGCGCTAACCTCCCCTTTATTCACTTACCTATAAGTCTTGAATTTTCAAAAGAACTCAATCACTTTATTTTTCTCCCAGCAAAACAAGCTTTGAACAAATATCCATGATCTGTAACTAAAAAGAACCACTCTTTTCTAGAAGGAAGATTATCTTCACCTTCAACGGTTAGTTTTACATCAAATCAACTCTGTTTTTTTCCAGTTCTCTTGTTAATCAAAGGTTTGCTATAACAAGCATTAAGGGGCGATTTGGATAAATCTAGTTCTTTTGAATTTAGAACTTCTTCCTCCGAAGGAACAATTAAAGGCAAAGTAATAGTACGTAGAGATATGGAGTCTTCTAAATCTTTCAGGCACAACATTGCTCTAAGGGGAAAAAATTTTGTAGATAATTTTAGATTGTCTTCGCTCTCCCCCTAAATCGGGGTCTTCTTTTGTGCGTGATTTGTATTTTTCTAGAGCCTCTATTTTTTCAGAGATTCTTCTAGATTTCAAATACTCTAAATATTTTGCAAACTTTTTTAGTGTTCTTGGATTATTTGTTAGTAAGGCTATTTCGTGTTGATCTGGGCCATCAACTTGATTTTCAACCAAAAAACTTAAATTTGGAGAACCTATTATTGCAGAGGAAATTTTATTGTTTCTGTAAAAGCAATAAAGTTTTCCGTGGTATTTGCAAGAATGCACTAACCTTATTTCCCCTATTCCAAACTGCCTTCACCTCTCATTAATTTCTAAAGCCAATTCATATAATCACTTAGGCAATCCATCAAAGTAGTACATTCCAAGGATTACACAAACATTTTTAATAGCCCCTTGCAAAACCAATCTTTCCAATTCTTTTAATGATTTGTGTGAACAAAACCCCACAGCAATTTCCAATCTATCAGATTTGTTGAGCTCTCTTCTAAAGCAATCATTAAATGATTTCTTGTTCCCCTTCTCCCAATAAAGGACAAATACTAGTACCAAGAAACTTCTCTTCAACTTCAATTACATCTTTTTTGAGAAGGTAATGACTCTTTAAAGAACTAAAGAGTCAGAACCAAAAATTACATTTAATCCAAGTAAATTTTTCTAATTGATTTATTCAATTAGTTAATTACTCCTCCTTGACAAAAATGCATAAATTTTTAAAAAATGATTGAGCTCTTTATTAGTAATTTTTGGAATTTAAGATTAAAATAAAATATTTTGCACTAATTTCAAACTTGTTTAGCTTTGAAAAGGTTAAAAAAATAATTTCTAGGATATAAAGAAATTAATATTAGGAATTGAATGTACTTGTGACGATAGCTCAATAGCTATCTATTCTATTGATCAACAAAGAATAATAGGAGAAACTCATTATTCTTCTAGTAAAGAACATTCACAGTTCGGAGGTATAGTTCCGGAGATAGCAGCTAGGGCTCACCAAAAACATCTAATTAAATTGATTGAAGATTGTTTAAAAAAAACAAATTTAGATCTTTCAGATATTAGATACATATCCTTTTCGTCTAATCCAGGACTCCCTTCTTCTCTATTAGTCGGGAAGATGATAGCTACTACTTTAGCTATCTCACTAAAAAAAGAATTAATTCCAGTAAACCACCTAGAAGCACACATATTCTCAATAGGATTAACTAAGGAACTAGAATTTCCTTCTTTAGCATTATTAATTTCTGGCAAAAATACTATTATCTATTTTTTACAAGGTAAAGATAGTATTAAGGAGTTAGAGAAGTGTGAAGATTGCGCGTTAGGCGAAGCCTATGACAAGATAGCTAGAGTGATGGGTTTTGAATACCCAGGAGGCCCTAAACTAGAGAAGTATTATAGGAAAGACATTGATTTAGAGGGCTTCCACTTAACTAAAAGAGATAGAAATACTTCTAACCTTAGTTTGAATTTCTCAGGCTTAATCTCTTCGGCTACTAGAGTTTGAAAAAAATTAAAGAACAATACTTTTTATTCTTTAGATGTAAAAAAAGAAATATTAAGTACTTCTTTTCAGGAAGAAGTAATACTTATTCTTTTTTTGAAACTTAAATATTGAGCTAAAAAATTTAATGTAACTGAGGTATATTGTTCTGGGGGAGTTAGCAGGAACTACGTTTTAAAAGATCATTTAACTAGTAAATTATTTTCAGAGAGAATAAATATGTATTTTGTAGATCCAAAATACTCTGAAGATAATGGAGCAATGATAGCCTATAGAGCTAGCCTATTGATTTAATCATGTATAAATTATCAAGAAGTGCAGAGACAGTAGGAAAGGGACATCCTGACAAAATAGCTGATCTAATTGCAGACAGTATTTTAGATGCTTTAATTGATCAATTAGGAATTCAAGAAACAAGACTATCTGCAGAGGTATTAGTAAGTAATAAAAAAGTTCTAATAGCTGGAGAGGGGAGCTCTAATCCTGATGTAATTTTTGAGGATTTAGCCAAAAAGATACTTTATTTATCTGGTTATGAACCAGATAAATTTGAGATTCTTTTGGATTACAAGAAGCAATCTGAAGAACTTTCTATATTAACTAATAAATGTAGTTTTAGCAATGATCAGGGAATAGTTTTTGGATTCGCTTCAAAAGATTCCGAAGAATTAATTCCATTAGAACAATTATTGGTCAAGAAATTAGCTCTAAAAACTCTTCAATTAATAGAAAATGGAATTTTATGGTGAGCTAAGGAAGACTTCAAAACACTTGTTCACTTAGATATGACTTATAACGATTGACATAAGCTTCAGGAATCAAAACTTATTGCCTTAGTTTTTTCAATTCAACATGTTGAGTTGGTGAAGAAAGATCAAATTGAATCAGATTTAAAGTTAAAAGTTATCTTTCCAACACTAGAAGAATTAAATATTTCTTTTGATGCTCAAACTTCATGATTAATTAATTCTTCAGGAAGCTTCTTAGTTGGAGGATTAGAGGCTGACAGCGGATTAACTAATAGAAAACAAATTTCAGACTCTTTTGGCCCAGCCGCTCACCACGGCGGAGGAGGACTTAGTGGAAAAGATTTAACAAAAATAGACAGATTGGGAGCATATTATGCTCGTTGAATAGCTAAGAATATTGTTGCAACTGGCTTAGCACAAGAATTAGAATTAAAGATTGTTTATGCAATTGGACAATTGGAAGCCATTTCTTATACAATCACTCATTCTAAGGGAATTAAATTTGATCCTCAAAAAATAACTGACTTAATTCATTCTTGTTTCCCGACTAAGGTGAAAGAAATATTTGATCTCTTCACTTCTTCACAATTTTCTTTTGCGGATTTAGCTCAAAATTCTCATTTTGGTTTAAATCCAGAATTACCTTGGGAGAAGTTAGATAGAATGCAAGAAATTAGTGACTGAACAAAAAAATTCTTAAAGAACTAGAGAGGTTAATTAAAGAGTCTTCCTCGAGAGAGGAATTAGACTCTGTATTTAAAAATTGAAGAGCAAAATATACTGATCCGATCAGGGAAAGAATTAAGAAAACTAGTTCTGCAGAAGGTAAGAAAAATCTAGGAATTCAATTAAAAGGTTTAATTAAAAAATCTCAACAATTGTATGAATCTAAAAAATTAAGTTTCTCCAGCTGAAATATACCTTTTCAAGAGGCAAGAGAAATAAATGAAGAGAGTATAGATAAATTCTCAAAACCTAATTATTCTTCAGAGAATTTACTTTCAAATATGTTCGAGAAAGTTTATCAATTTCTTGATAAAAATAACTTTTATTTTTATGAAGAAAGTGAAATAGTCAAAGTGAAGGAAAATTTTGATCTTCTATTAATTCCTGAGTCGCACCCTGCGAGAGCAGAAAGTGATAGTTATTTTCTCTCAAATGCTGATCCAAAGAAATCAGCAATTTTCTCTAAACTTAAGTTTTTAAAGAGTAGTTCTGGACCATTAATGCTCAGAACTCATACAACTACCAGCACACTTAAGCTCCTGAAAAAATATAAGGGAAAAAAATTCTTAGGAGCTTCTATGGGTAATGTTTATAGAAAGGAGGACAATGATTCTACTCATTTGTCCCAATTTAATCAGTTAGATTTGATTTGAGTGGATAGTCAATTAGATCTCTCTAACTTAAGAGAATTAATAGAAAATCTATTAATTTCTCTGTTATTTGAAAAAAATGCAAATTTAAAGATTAAGAATCATTACAGGCTAAGACCTTCTTATTTCCCGTTCACTTCCCCCTCTTATGAAGTAGATTTAGAGTGTAATTGTCAAAAATCTAAAGATTGCTGTTTATGCAAGGGAACAGGGTGAATAGAATTGTTAGGATGTGGCTTTTTAAGACAAGAAATCTTAGAGAAAACACATTCTAGTTATGTAGCCATAGCTTTGGGAATGGGTATAGAAAGACTAACAATTTTAAAGTATGGGATCCAAGATGTTAGAGATCTTTATAGAAATAATTTCTCTAGTGTGGTAAATACAGTTGCAACCTAGTTCTTGTTATTATCTGACAGCTTATTACATTTCTTCCTTCCTGATTTAACAACAAAGTCCTTAGGGAATTTAGAGTCTTATTTAACTAGTATTCAACTAGAAATAGTTGAATACTGAGATCCTATAGTAAAAACTCCTCATCCATTAAAGATACTTAGTGTCTCTTTAGCTGATAGCCAGAGATATAGGTATGAGTTATTGAGTTTAAAGACAGGTAATACTTTTTTTGCTTACTCCAATTTACCTCAACTAGATATAGATAAAGTTGTGTTTGTTTCCAAAAAAACCATACCAAATAAATCTGTCATTAAAGATAGTGAGTTTTTATCTTTTTCAGATATTTTTAAAGATCAAAGCTTAGATGCTAAATCCCCTAAGCCCAAGGCAATTCCCTTAATTATAGATTCCAGAGATTTTGTTTTTGAAGAGTTGCTAAAGTTTAATTTCTTTTTTCCAACTAGAATTTACAGACTAAAGCAAATATATAAATACTTTGATTTTTCTACTATCTGGGTAGTAGCGCAAGAGTTATCTTTACCAGCAAATTTAGCTCCAAAAAAATTTGAGAATGTACAGCCAGAAGATTTATTTCCAAGTAACTCTACTGGAAATTTATTGATGTCTATCTTTCTTAGGTGTCTAAATGAAACATCAGTGAACAGTTACAAAGAAAAATTGAACTTCTTAGTAACTCACCTATTCGGAGATTATGTGAACTTGATTTTCCCGCAACTAGAAAATAAATTTCATAGCCCAAAATTGACTTCTCAAATTAAGTTAAAGAAGTTATTACCTATTTTTTCAGAGTTGAGAGAAAATTGAGAAGAAAAAGTAGTTCAGAGATTGTCAAAAACCCACTTTTCTCTTAGATCAACAGGTTTTGGAGTAAAAAAGAAAGATGAATGAGAAGTCTGTTGACCCCCTTGATATTTGAAAAACAATCTTCCTACTATTTCTGAATTGTTAATCAAGTTAATTCCCTCCGATCAATCCTCAAAATTATTAGATTTAAGCAATCCGACATTTACTTTAAGTGAATTCAACCCAATTGAATTGGCAACAGAAACAAGACAATCCATAAGACTTTTAACTCAAATAAGACTTTATTTGAGAAATCAAGGATTTGTTGAATGCAATTCTGTGAAATTCAATAAAAAAGATAAAAACTTTAAATCTCCTTCTATAGTTCTGACTAGCAACACAAAAGCTAGCTTAAGAGATAATTTGCATATCTCTTTAACTCAAGTATTGATTGAAAATTTCAATCAATCTAATAATTTATATCCAATATTTGAACTTTCTTATTGCCCTTGGTTAAATATTTGGAAATTAGGATTAGCTATAGTTAATAATTTTTCAAAAACTAAAGAAGAAAAGTTTAATTTCTATAATCTTTCTTTGTTGAAAAAATTGGTTATTGATCTTTCTAATCAAGTATTTAATAGAAAGATAGAATTTGAAGAGATTCCTCTTGAACATAGATACTTACCAAACTGAAAAGCTTCTAGAATCTATAAATTAGTTAGTACTGAAAATAGTAAAGAGTTAGATTTAGGAGATCTTTTAGTATTTAGGGAAGAACAGTTAGAAATAAGAAAAAAGGAATTAATTTCTATAAACTTAAATATCCTGCACTAATACTAAAATATAAGGTTTAGAATTTATGAATTTGCTACATCTTTTCAAATATGCCGATTAACAAGGAACTATTAGAGTTATCTATTCAAGAATGTTACTCAAATTTCTTAGATTATCTCAGATTAGTTAATAATTTCATAAAGAATTCTCTTTCTTTCTGAGAAGGAGAATTAGATTGAAAAGATATAGAAAAAGTAGAAACTGAATCTAATAATCACTATTGTAAAAATTTATTAAACATAGAGTGGCAGTGTACTAAGAATACACCCTCCAATACAAAGCTAAGGTTCTTCTTAGCTTTATTGCTTTCTATGAAAGATTTAGAGAGATGTTGTGATTATCTCTACTCCATTTCAAAAATAGCACTTAAAGATAAAGAAAAAAAGCTAAAGTCCATTATTTTGAATTCTGAACTTTGGCAACTTACACTAGATTATTTTCAAAATATTTACTTTGTATTTAGAGATGCTTCTGGAAAAATAGATCAAAAAATATTTCAACAAATTCTAGATAAAAAATCTGAGCTACATGCTAGATTATCTACTCTTGCTAGAAAATTAAATGGAGAGTTGCTCTCAATTTGAGGCCATAACGTACTTCAAAAAATAAAACAAGAAGATATAAGTGAATTAGCTCAGTTAGAGCTAATAGAACAACTCTTATATCTTTCTAAGTTGTTGCAACACATGATAGTTAAAATAGACAGATTTTTGGATCATACATTTAATATAGTAGAAAACTTTTACTATATTAAAAATCAAGAAATACAACTAAATTACAATTACTCTCTTTTTGATGAAAGGGGAATTCTAGAGTAAAAAACTTAACTGAAATATAACAGAGATTATTTAGGGACTAAATTAAAGGCTCCCTTTGCGGTTGCCTTTAAACCAACAAATGTTCCTATTTCTATTCAATCCAATAGAAGAGCACAATCATCTTTTATAAAAATTAATTTTTATAAAACTCAACTACTCAACAGATTTAACGATTTAGTCTTGAGCTTAGTTGAGAAATATAAAAGTCTCTTTTGAATGACTGAAGAGATACACAAACAAATACTTTATTTCATTGAAGAACCCGAGGATACTGATCCAAAAACTCTAGTAGGTTACAAAAGAAAGGAATATAAAAGGTATCAACAATTCTTAACTAAAAAACAGAAACCTGCAAAAGTACTTAAGTCACCCTTTATTCCTGAATCTCTTCTTGCTAAAAGAAGTATTTTCAATTATCAAGAAATTATTGATTATTTCAAGAATTTACATTCTTCAGAAAGTCAATAAAAATGGTTTAGTTGATTCAGTTAACTCAATTATTTTCCAAATATTTGGGTTGTTGTGGAAGTTCTGATTGCCAGTGCAAACGGTGAGACAAACTTAAAAAATTAGATTATGAAAGTTGAGTTAAGAGAGAGAAAAAGACTTTTAAACAACTTAGAAAGAAACATTCAAAATGATGTTTCAATAGAGTTGTTAAGCTAAATAAAGTTCATCATGGATCGATAGTCAGTCAAAATAGACCAGGTTATGCAATTGAGTGCAGAAATTTAGAAAAGTGATACGTTAATAAAAAGACAGGAGAATATATTAAGGTACTCAAGAATCTAAATCTAAGTATTAAATATGGAGAATTAGTAGTTATTCTCGGGGAATCTGGTTCTGGAAAGACTACTTTATTAAATATTCTTTCAGGAATGGAAAGAGCTTCTAATGGAGAGTCAGTAGTATTTTCCCATTCCTTAATTGCAATGAATCAACAACAAATGACTCTCTTCAGAGCAAAATATCTTTCCATTATCTTTCAAAATTATGCTTTAATACCTGAATTAACTGTCAGGGAAAATATACAAATTGGACAGAGAATCCAAACTAATGTAAGAAAAAGATTAGACATTGACCAAATAGCAGAACTCTTGAAGATTACTCCCCAACTTTCAAAAGTCCCCAAAGCTTTATCTGGTGGGCAACAACAAAGAGTTTCTATTGCTAGAGCACTAGCAAAGAATCCACAATTAATTTTTGCCGATGAGCCGACAGGAGCTGTTGATGCAGATACTTGTCAGGAAATCTTGAATATTTTTGTAGACATCAACAAGAGATTTGGAACAACTATTCTTCTGATTACTCACAATAGATTAATTGCAAAAATAGCCAATAAGGTGATACATATAGACAGAGGTATGATAGTTTCAACAGTCTCTCAGATTCCATTACACCCTAATCAGATAGACTGACATAATTAATGTTTTTTCAAGCCTCTAATCAGTTATTTGGAAGAAAAACATTTGAAAATAAAAAATCCAGATTAATTAAGGAAGTTAAAGTTCCAAATCAACAGGCTTTAGTTGATTCTTTAAAGCAATTTGAGATAAAGAGAGCAAAATTTAGAAACGACTTCCCCTTAAGATATTGAATCTCTAATTACAACTTTCTAATTAATGTTTTCTTTTGATTGTTTTTTATTTGAGCTTTTTGAGTATTGTGTTCTATGTATTTTCCAACTAGCTCAGTTCCAATAGTTCACCCATATCACTTCACTATTCTTTTTGAGACAGCTTTCACCTATATTTTTCGAAGACATAATTTAGAGTCACTATCCAATTCTTATCAATTACAGCCACCTAATTGGCATAATGATGCCTATTACTTCGTAACTTTAGGTGTTGGACTATTAGTAATAGGAATTTATCTCTTATTTATTCTTAAGGATTTTTTTGTGGAAATTGACAGTATTCTTTCAAAAAACAGAATAGGAATACTAATGTCCAAAAATAAGAGATTTATGCAAAGAACTTACAAGACTCTTTTTGTTCAATTGATAAATATTGCTTGAACTTCTTTTGCCTCAGTAATGATCTTTGGTAAAGGTTTTTTTGGAGACAAAATAGGTGATGTAGGGGCTTACTCGCTTTTGTTTGGTTATAGTACCCAAAGTAAAGAAGGAAAAACTGAAAGCTTACCATTTACCCCTCAGGGACATGTTACTTTTTGATTCAATCTCTTCTCCTTTGTAATTTCTATCTGAATGTATAGAAGATATCTAAAAGAATTTTTTGCAGGAAATCCTTTTATTCTTCCATTCTTTAGAAATATCTTTATGCAACTGCAAACTTCATTTAAATCCTCTAGACCCGTGAAGCAAAAGCTTCAAAAGAAGAGAACTAAGTCAATGAAGTTATCTAAACAAGAATTAGAGAGATTAGAAAGAGAGATTGATAATCTTCCCTTCATTCACTTAAAGGATGTAAATAAGAAGTTTGGAAGTTTCCATGCCCTTAAGGACATAAACCTAAATATTAATAAGGGAGAGTTTATCTCTATCCTAGGCCCATCAGGCTCAGGAAAGACTACTCTTATTAACTTATTAGCTGGAATTGATATTCCAACTTCAGGCTCAATGATTATAGATAAGTGCAATACCTCTACCTTCTCTGACAAAGAATTGACAGCTTTTAGAAGAGAGAGAATTGGATATATCTTTCAAAATTATGCCTTGATTCCCCACTTAACAGCTAGGGGAAATATAGAACTTTCTGTAGCTTTAAGAGAAAAAATGAAAAGCTTTAGAGAGTCCTTTATCTCTTTCTGTAAAACTCTAAAAAACCTTAGATCGCAGGGATTAAATTACTTAAACATAGCCAAAGAAGCCATTAAAGGTATTTTCTTGGCCCCGGAAAGCAATGACATTACTTATCTGCTAAACATCTTTAATTTGCTCTCGCATGAAAATAAATACCCTAATCAATTGTCAGGGGGACAACAACAAAGAGTTTCTATTGCCAGATCTCTAATCAAAAGACCTAAAATTCTGTTTGCCGATGAGGCAACAGGGGCTCTAGACTACGCAACAGCCAAAATTATTCTTCAATTTTTCAAGTTAATTAATAAATATGCTAAGACTACTATCATTATGATTACTCACAACCCAGCTATAGCAACTATTACTGATAGAGTAATAAGAATTGATTCCGGAAGAATTGTTGAAGACTATAGAAATCCTAATCCAGCCTCTATAGATAGTTTGACTAATCTTTAAAAGTAATTGATTGTTCCAATACTTTTAATATTTCTTTGGCAATAGCATAAATTACGGGTACAGCCACAGAGTTGCCAAATTGTTTATAGGCTTGAGTATCGCTCACAGGAATTACAAATTCATCAGCAAAACATTGTAACCTTGCAGCCTCTCTAGGAGTTAATCTCCTAGGGTTCTTTTTGTCTTGTTTAATTAGTATTTCACTCCCATCTTTGTAGTATCTTGCAGAAATAGTATTAGTGTATTCACTATTTTGGTCAAATAAGGAAAAACCAAATCCTTTTCCTTCTTCGATGACCTTCTCAAAGTTGAGTTGAAATGGTATATTTACCATCAACTTCTTTTTCTAGGATATTCCCAACTTTTGTTTTTGAGAAAAGTGGACTTGGTTCCTTAAAAGAAGAATAGTTAGGGACTAAGGACACATTAAATCCAACAATATATATTCTTTTTCTATTTTGTGGTACTCCAAAATCTTTGGAGTTTAGTACAAATATGTAAGTTTTGTAATTTAAATTCTCCAGCTTGTCAATAATAGTTTTTTAAGGTCTGACCATTATTGTGAGTTTTTAGATTTTTAACATTTTCTAGTAAAAAAGCCCTAGGTTTTTTATCTTTGAGTATTCTTACAATTTCAAAGAAGATAGAACCTCTTTGATCTTTGAATCCTAGTTTCTTGCCAGCTTGACTAAAAGCTTGGCAGGGAAAACCTGCAACTAATATGTCATGAGTTGGAATTTCATCAGAGCTTATCTTCTGAATATCTCCAAAAGCTTCTTCCCCGAAATTCGCAAGATAAGTTTTTTGAGCGAATTTATCTATTTCACTACTAAATACTGTTTGACATTTGTTGGTCAGGTGAAATCCTAACCTAGTTCCTCCTATTCCCGCAAATAAGTCAATAATTTTGTATTTAGCACTTAAGTTATTTGGTAAAGGGACAAAACCAAATGGTTCCTTTCCTTCTTTTTTATTATTTGTTGGAGTTAGAAGAACCAGAAAAACAAGGAATTATAGAGGCAAATGGAATTTAACAAACAACAGACTTAGTCAAATAATTTGTATTAGTTTTATAAAGAAATTTCTTTTTCTAAATTAAGTTACAAAATGGTGGAGACTATGGGGCTCGAACCCACGACCTTCTGAGTGCAAATCAGATGCTCTACCAGACTGAGCTAAATCCCCCTCTATGGTGGAAGCAGATGGGATCGCACCATCGACCTCTCCCTTATCAGGGGAGTGTTCTGACTACTGAACTATGCCTCCTGCCTTTTCTAAGTTAATATTATTTATCAACTTTCCTTTCTATTAATAATCATTAAATAAGAAGGAATCATTGTATTCCAGTCTAATCATAAATTGATAGTTGTATTGGTACTTCAGATTAGCTTCTCTGATAATAGAAGATACTCTCTTTTTTAGATCTTCTAAAAATTCTCAATTAAAAGTTTCTGGCTTTAAGTAAATCTTTATGATATGACCTCCAGCCAAAAATTCTAATTTGGATATTTCTGTTATTTGAGAAAGTAAAGAGTTAATCTTCTCATTTCTTTCTTGAGTTTTCTCTAGTTGAAGAGGCCTTGCGCCCAATCTACCTGCTGATAACTTATCCATCGCTCTAGTAATAACCAGAAAAGGATTGTTTTCTGTGTATTCATAATTGTGATGTCCTTCAATAGTTTTCACTATGTAATCCTCCAAATTAAATTTTTTTGCTAGATTAACTCCATCAATAACATGATCAGAATATTGACCAGTAACTTTTCCAATATCGTGAAAGAAGGCAGCTCTTTTTGCCTTTAATGTATTTATTTTTATTTGAAATGCAAAGTTAGCGCTTAAAATGCTAACTTCTAGTAGATGTTCTAGTAAGTTTTGGTTATAAGAGTAAAAATATTTAGTTTTTCCCACTAAATAGGCTCATTCATCACTTAAACTTTCTCTATCATATTCCAAGAATTCGGTTAGTATTTGATACCCTAATTCTTTAGTCAAATTTTTTTGATTTTGGGCTATAGAGGAGTAATATTCCAACAGACTAGTCTCAGTAACAGATTCAGCTGTTAAATCTGGATTATTAATTAAAGCATGATAGAAGGCAGTGGTAAATTCCATCTTTTCAAAGTCAAACTTGTATTTACTACCTTCTTTTTGAAGGTGTTCTATAAAAACAGTTAGATGATCTTTATTTTTAGACTCTTCCAACATAATCATTTTGCTATTAGTTATTTTGTGAACCAACTGTGCAAGTGGACTTTGAATATTTAGTAGATCTTGTATTTTCTGTTTTTCTTGAGAAGAAAAAACAGTTAGATTTAATTGAATTCTTTTTTTAGCAGGACTAAAGTGAACTGAATATTTATTGTCAATTTTTAAGTTGTAGACTGATTTGAGAATTAACTTCTCAAATAAGTATTGATCGAAGTTTTGGTTTTTTTCGGGATTCAGTTTAAGTTATGTGTTGATCATTTGATTCAACGGGAACAGAATCAAGTAGCTTTAATCTTGTAAAAGAAATTTTTTCTTCTGATTCCACTTCCGGTAATCAGAATAGAGTTACGCTTAAATTATTTGATTCCCTAGAATCCTTGACATTTTCTGAATTTAAGTATTTGTTTGTTAGTGGATAAATCTCATCAGTTAATTGTCTAGTTAGTTCCTCTTGATTTTCTTTTGGGAATCTCAATATAAATCAAAAGTGGTAAAAAGATGAGACTACATAAAAATGAGAGATTTGCGCTTCTTCCACCTTACTTGTTAAAAGTTTTTCTATTGATTCTTTAAATGGAGCGGAAGCTCCTTCTCCCCCGAGATTAATAAAGTGAGATTGAGAAATCACTCTATTAATAAGAGTCACTAAAGCAACATAGGGTGAATTAAAGCTACCTAGAGGGTTATGGTGGGAAGTTACTACTTCTGATAATTCAATATCTTCATTTAGTTCTGGAATTAGTTCCAAAACTTTAGAAGAAGTATGTTGGTAATAGGGCAAAACAATTTTTCCAATATCATGCAGAAGTGCCATTCTTTGAAGTTTTACAGAGTCTAAGGATAGTGCTTCTGCTAACTTTTTTACTTCTCTGGCAATTTCTTTTGAGTGTGCAAGTAATGTTTGAGAGGGAGAATATCTTTCATTTTGCATTCTTCCAACTAATGTAGCAAGATGGGATGTGACTTTTTCAGGCCAATATTCTGCCAACACTTGCTCACCTAATGTTCTTTCTTCCCTGATTAGACTTTCTTCTAGTTGTTTAAAGTGTTTGTTAATTGAACTAGAAGATCAACTTTTGGAAGTCTTAAATCTCTCACCCAGAAGATGAGCAATCTTAAGATCTCTAGGATTGTATTTGGAAAGTATCAATGTAGGGGGTTCATCTGAGTATTCTATGTGTGGCTTTACTCCAGTCAGAGAAAAGAATTCTTCCTTTCTTTCTCCAGATTTTCCCACTAATTGACCAATGGTTTTTTCATTAAAGTTTTTACTGTCAGAAAGTTTTATTTCAAAATAACATCCTGAGAACAATCTAGGGGATTTATACTTAGAGAGATAACGGATCATTTTCTTGGAGAATTTAGAGTTTTCGCTAGAGTTCAAACTCTAAATTAGTGACTATTTATTAGTGGGCTCAAAAGTTGTATATAGGACACTTAATTATTTAATAGTTGATAAAGTATCAGGGATTTTGGTTCACAAAGATAAGTTCACTCCAGAAGATAAAACACTTATTGCACAAATTAAGAAAAAATATGGAGAAGATGTATATCTAGTCAACAGACTAGATAAAGATACTAGTGGTCTTTTACTTGTTGCTAGAAGCAAAATAGCTTTAGTAACACTTAAATCTTTATTTGAAGAACAGAGAATAGACAAAAGGTATTTAGCTATTCTCTCTAAACCGTTACCTCATCCAAAGATAAAAATTTCTTTTTCTTTGGGAAGAGATAAGGGAAATAAGTTGAAATTTAGTGCCACTAACTCAAAGAAATATAAAAATGCTTTAACTTATGCAGAGACTATTCATTCTCAATTAGTATTACTAAGTCTTAAGACTGGAAGAACACATCAACTTAGAGCACACTTATTTACTCTCTCTTGCCCTATACTAAATGATCCAATTTATGGAGAAAAAAATAATTGTGTTAATAGTTTTGGACAATATTTACATTCTTTCAATCTTTCGTTTACAGACCCTTGAACTAATAAGAAAATATCTATAACATCTAAGCCTCCCTTAGAGTTTACGGAAAAACTAATTGAATTAAATATTGATACTAGTTCTTTAACTAACTTTGAGTCTAACTACAGCTCTAATATTGAGAGTTTAAGTGGCTAATAACCTTTCTATTTATATTCTCTTTAAAAAAGAAAATCTTTTAGTTACACTATTTAATTTTCCAAACAAAAAGGTATTTACAGAATTTGAAATACCTTTTCTGGAGATTGTACCTAAACTAGTAAAAACAATAGATTTAAAGCTAGCTGAACATCAGCTCGACTTTAATTCTATTGGTAGTATATTTATTGCGCAAAGAGAAAGTAGGTGAAATAGCAATAGACTAGTTGTAGCCTTTGTGCAGACTTTAGCCTTTGCTTTTCCTATTAACATATATAAGAAAGATCTGGGGGATTCGGAAGAATTAGATTTTTGCGGAGATTGAAATGATTTTTTAAATTCTTTTAAGGAGATTAGTTGAAAGGAGTTAACACCCCTGTACAACAAATGTCCGATTACAAATACATAGTAATTTCAGATTTAGATGGAACTCTTTGCGATAGTAGGGAGATACTTTCTGATCAAACGAAAAAATATTTATTAAAGTTCCAAAAGGAACATCCAGAAGTTTTATTTACTTTTTCTACTGGAAGACCCTGAGCAGAAGCTAAGGAGATATATGAACAACTTCAATTAAAGTCATATATCTCCTGTTTAAACGGTTCTTATATTTACAACCCCCACACTAATCACTTAATAACTTCTTTTTTGAGTACTAAGTTTTTGAGTTATTTGTTAAATATTCCACAAACACTTAATAATTTAGTTAGGGGAGCTTTGATAACTGATCAACTGTTAATACCTTTAGAGCCAAACATTCCTAGAACTACTTTACAGTCACTAGAGAGGAGTAAATCTAACTTGGTGGGGATTAAGCTTTTTTTCAGGGAAAGTGATTGCACAATAGTTAATGAGATTATTGAACAAATTAAGAAGTTTAGTCCTACTCCGAGAGTAAATTTATTTTTTTATCCAGGATTAATTAATGTGGAGTTACAAAGTTCACAATTAGACAAGTCTAGTTTTGTTCAGTTTATCTCCAATTTTCTCGGGGTAGAATATAAAAATATTTTGACTTTCGGAGATAATCATAATGATATTCCCATGATGAAAGGAGGAGTAAGAAGTTATGCATTATCTAATTCATTGTTCTTACTAAAACAAGAAGCTTTAGTAATTTCTAAATATTCTAACAATGAAGATGGAGTAATTAAGGAGTTAGCCAGTTTTTTTAGCGATAAGTACAACTAGAAAATGTCTATAATGTCCAAGATTAGTTTGGCAACATTTAGCGCTTTCATGGGGAAGTTGCTTAATAAAAAACAAGTAGAAGAAGACAAGTTTATCTCCGAGAAAGCAAAAGAAAGAGATAACTTCTTAAAGCAATTTCCACATTACATTAATGCGGCAAAACAGATAGTAATATTTCCACATGTTAATCCCGATGGAGACTGCTTGGGAGGAGCTTTCGGGATGAGAGAAACATTGAGAGCTCAATTTAGTGACAAAAATATATATGTAGTAGGAACTAGTCAAGGGATTTTTCCTTGATTAGAAATGGATTTTGATGAAATTCCATTAGATTTTGACTATTCTTCTTCTTTGGCACTTATAGTTGATTCGGGAACTAGCGATAGAGTCCAAAGATTTCAAGATTTTTTTGGAAATCCAGAAACACAAAAATGAGGGGCCGTTATTAGAGTAGACCATCACGATAATAAACAAGATTATCACACAGATCTTTCCTGAGTAGATACAAGCTATGCAGCTTGTTGCGGACAATTATTTCAAATTTGTGACTATTATCAATGGCACATGCCTAAGAGAGCTGCAACTTTCTTTTATTTGGGATTGTTAACAGATAGTGGTTTTTTTTCAAATGCAGAAGTATCACCAAGAACTTTTGTAATAGCCGCTAAGGCTTTGAGAGCTGGCGCAGATAGAGAATTTTTGATAAGTAACTTAAAAAGAACACATGAATTAGAGGCCAGACTGAAAGGTTATATCCTAGAAAACTTTGTTCAAGAAGAAAGATTTGCTTGATTCTTTATGAAGAATGAAGCAGTTGAGAAGTTTAAGCCATATTCTTTGACTTCTAATCAAGTCACCAGTTTATCCAATATAGAGGACAATGTTATGTGAATCTTGTTGGCAGAGGCTAGTGCCACTGAAATTAGAGTAAGTTTTAGGTCTGTTGGTACCTTTGATGTCAAGAAAATAGCTGAAGAGTTTGGAGGAGGAGGGCATTTCAATGCCTCTGGTACAACATTAACTAGTCCAGATCAAGTTAAAGCCTTAATTACTAGGGCTAGAAAACTAGTTAAAGAATTTATAGAACATGGAGGAGGGATGAGTAAAGATGTGTTGGCGGAACAAGCTAAAGAGGAATTTGATAAACAAATAAATCCTGCTTATAGATTGGACTTAACCCCAGAAGAGAAGATTTCTTTAGATGAGCAAAGAGAATTGATAGAGCAAACTCACAACAGTTTAGCTAGTCAAGAAAAGATTCGGGAGGCAGAATCTATTGTAAATTCTGATAAGGCATTTGATAGTTTCTTGGATAAACCAGAAACTTTTAGTGATGTTAAGGTAGAAGATGATTCAAAAATAGCAACCTCTACTGTTTTACCAGAATTTGATGATTCAGAAAAAAAGGATTCTCAGTAAAATAAATTTTGTGTTTTGGTTAGTACTTAATTAGTATTTAGGTGCCTGAAGAGATCTTGGATACTAGGAAGGAACAAGTTAAGGAGGTGCAGGAAGAAAAGGGTGGTCCTGTGCAGCAATTTTTAAAGAAGGTTTTTGACAACAAGTTTTTTTCACCCTTCAGGGGCGCTATAGCAAAAGTAAAAGATTCTAGGGCTAAGTCAGTTGCAAAGAAAGAAGAAGCCAAAAAAGCTAAGAATAAAGCTTCCAACGCAAAAGAAAAGAAATAATTAGTCTTAAGAGTTTTTACATTTTATTAGTCTTAGATACATAGAAAGAAAAATAAATCAAGAAGAAGTTTCCATTTCTATTGATTTAGGTTCTAGTTCTTTTAAGTTAATTCTTTTTTCTTCTCTAAGAGGTCAACTCAATTGTCTAGAAACCCCTTTTGATACTCAGTATTGTGGAAATAAAGTTGAACATCAAGCTTTAGAAATATGAGAAAAGTTGAAGAATCAACTTTCTTCATTTTTAAGTAATTTAAGTTCTGAGGATTTTCCTCAGTATTTATCCATTTCAACTCAAAGAGAAAGTGTTGTAGTTTGAGATAAAAACACTTTTGAACCATTAAGTCCTATTATTTCTTGGCAAGATCAGAGAACTGATGATTATGTTTCTTCATTAAGTCAAGAAAACATAGAACATATTAGGTCTAAAACAGGATTATGAGTTAGTTCTTATTGTTCTGCCCCTAAATTTAGATATTTAGTCAAGGAATTCATTCCTAGACTAAATACTGAATGACTTTGAGGGACTTTGGATTGCTGATTAATTTATTTATTGAGTGGGGGGAAATATTTTGTTTCTGACTATGTGTCAGCTTCCAGAACAGCTTTATTGAATTTACAAACTTTAAAGTGAGATGGAGAGCTCTGTTCTTTTTTTGAGATTCCTCTAGACAAATTACCTAAACTTTGTCAGAATGATCACAATATTGGTTCTATTAATTTGTTTGGAAAACACAATCTAATACTCAAGGGAGTTATTGGAGATCAACAAGGAGCTTTGTATACCACTTATAAATTGAGAAAGGAAAAAGACAAATTACCTGTTTCTTTAATATATGGTACCGGAACATTCTTATTGCAATTATTACCTAGTAATAAAGCATTTGAAGAAATTCATAAGTCTTTTCCTAAAAATAGTCCTATATCGATTAGCTTAGCTTGAGTTATTGACAATAAAGCTAGCTATGCCTTGGAGTTGGGCATTTCAAATTCAGGAAAAGCTTTGGAGTGACTTCTAAGGTTAATGAAATTACAAGCACAAGACTTAGATAGTGTGATAGATTCAAACAATATCCAATTAGATTCTTCACCTTACTTCATACCAACGCTATCTAGTAAGTTTTTGTTGTCAACTCCAGAAAACTTTGATTCTTCAATATTTAATTTGAGTTATGAAACTAGCGAAAAAGATTTAATAGTTTCTTTTTTGGAGTCTATGTCTTTTAGTGTTAAAGTTGTGATGAATTTATTACTTTTTGATAGAGAAAAGAATTACATAGTAGCTGGAGGAGGAATGAGCAAAAACAACTTCTTTTTGGAATTGCAATCAAGTTGTTTAGATTGTCCGATGACAATCTATCAATCTGAACATTTAAGTGGTTTGGGTTCAGCTCTTCTTTCTTTTTCAGACAGTTCTAGCGAGATTTCTCTAGAACATAAAACTATTACTCCAAAATCGAATTATTCTAAATTTTTGGGTAAAAGATTTGAAATTTGGAAGGATAAATTAGATTTATGTCAAGTTCATTAAGGTAAAATTCTTAATTGAGGTTAAGAAAGTAGAAGTTTAGTTTATGTCAAAGGTCAAGTTTAGTAGAGACAAGGAACATATTAACGTTGGTACCATTGGACACATTGACCACGGGAAGACAACTTTAACAGCTGCAATTTGTACTTATTGTTCTAAGTTAGGTTTAGGGGAAGCTAGAGATTACGCTTCAATTGACAGAGCTCCAGAGGAAAGAGAAAGAGGAATTACTATTAATACTACTCACGTAGAGTATGAAACCAAGACTAGACACTATGCTCACGTTGACTGCCCTGGTCACTCTGACTACATTAAGAATATGATTATTGGGGCCGCACAAGTTGATGGTGCTATTCTTGTTGTTTCAGCTACAGATGGACCTATGCCACAAACTAGAGAACACATTCTTTTGGCAAAGCAAGTAGGTGTTCAAAAGATAGTAGTTTTCTTGAACAAGTGTGACACTTTTACAGACCCAGAAATGCTTGATCTTGTTGAAATGGAAATTAAGGAATTGTTAACCTCTTATGACTATGATGGTGACAATACGCCTGTTATTAGAGGTTCCGCTCTTAAAGCTTTGGAGGGAGATCCTGAATATGAAAAGAAAATACAAGAACTTTTGGATAAGTTGGATACTTATATTCCAGTTCCTGTAAGAGAAGTTGATAAGCCATTCCTTCTATCAGTTGAGGATGTTCTAACCATCACTGGTAGAGGAACTGTAGTTACTGGTAGATGTGAAAGAGGTAGATTAAAAGTTGGAGAAAAAGTTGAAATTGTTGGATTTGGAGAAACCACTGAAGCTGTTGTTACCGGAATTGAAATGTTTAGAAAGCCTTTGGAAGAAGTATTGCCGGGTGATAACGCTGGAGTATTGCTTAGAAGCGTAGAAAAGAGTGGAGTAACTAGAGGTCAAGTTCTTGCAAAACCAAAGTCTATTACTCCTCACTCTAAGTTCAAGGCAGAAGTTTATGCATTGAAAAAAGAAGAAGGGGGAAGACACACAGCTTTTGGTCAAGGTTACAAGCCTCAGTTCTATTTCAGAACCACTGATGTTACTGGAGAAATTTCATTGCCAGAAGGAGTTGAAATGGTTCTACCGGGAGACCACTCACCAATCATAGTTTCTTTGATTAGTCCTGTTGCTGTTGAACAAGGATTTAAATTTTCTATTCGAGAAGGAGGAAAAACTATTGGAGCTGGAACAGTAACAGAAATTATAGAATAGCCCTCAGTCAACTTTCCCACATAGAGGGAAAGTGACTTTTAATTAAAAAATCCCCCCCTTCGATAGTTAGGCAGTAGTGAGCAAGAACCTTCAGTTCTCTGCTTTAGTTGGTCTGCAATTCGGGGACGAGGGGAAAGGAAAGATAGTTGATTTACTATCTTCCTCTTTTGACTATGTGATTAGATATCAAGGAGGAGATAATGCTGGACACACTATTTATCACCAAGGAGAAAAGTTTGTTTTAAGAACAATACCTTCAGGAATTTTTAATACCTCTGCAATAATCGCCCCAGGAGTAACAGTTAATCCATTTTTATTGTTGGAAGAAATTTCAACATTAGAAAAATTATTGGGACACAATTTAAAAGGAAAGTTATTTATAGCTTTACAGTCGAATGTAATTTTTGATTTTCATATTGAATGAGATAAGTTATGTGAAAAGTTAAGGGGGTGTTCTAAGATTGGAAGTACTTTGAGAGGCATAGGTCCTGCCTATGCAGACAAGAGTGCCAGATTAGGCTTAAAGTTTGTGGATCTTTTTAACAAGGACAATTTAAAAGAGAAATTGGAAATGAATTTGAGACTTAAAAATCCTGTGTTTGAAAAATATGGTTGTGACCTTTTTGAATCTAATGAATTAGCTGAAAGATACTTTAAAGTAGCAGAACAACTAAAAGATTATTTCGTTGATTATTACTCTTTTATTTCTAAAGAAATTTCTAGTAATAAATCTTTTTTATTAGAAGGAAGTCAGGGAATTCTTTTAGATATTGATTTGGGAACTTATCCCTTTGTTACTTCCTCTAATATTGTTAGCTCCATTTATCATGGAGCATATTTGCCTGTAAATTCTTTGGGAAAAATAATGGGAGCTTGTAAGGTATACACTTCTAGAGTTGGTTCTGGTCCGTTACCAACTGAATTTAAAGAGGAAGAGAAAGAAATTGAAGAATTAATAAGAGAAAAGGGTAGAGAGTATGGTTCTAATACAGTTAGAGCTAGAAGACTTGGATGATTAGATTTAAGTGCGCTTAAGTACTCCATTGCCTTAACTGGAGTGACTGAATTAACTTTATCTTTGGTAGATGTATTTGTTAAAGATAATTTCCCAAAGTTTAAGGTTTGTATTGGATATAAAAACCAAAATAATGAAAAAGTTAGTTTTTCAGAGATTGTAGGAGGAAAACACTTTGGAAAAGAGATAATTCCAGTTTATAAAGAGTTTGAATGTTGAAACGACAATTATTCAAAGATAACTAAGTTTGCTGATTTTTCTACTGAATTTAGAAATTTCGTAGAATTTCTAGAATCTGAATTAAGTATTAGAATCTCTCTGATTTCATTTGGAAAGAATAAAGATGATCACGTATTCAGGGATTAACTAATCATGAGTGCGGAAGCTAAACAAACTACAGAGTTTACATGCGGTCATCATGTGCATCAATTAAGAGTTTGTTGGAAGAGAATACAAAAACTTCAACAACATCTTAAAAAGAATAAAAAAGATTTTTATAGTAAATTAGCTTTATCTAAGTTACTTTCTAAGAGAAGAAAGTTTCTTAATTACTTAAAGAAAAATTCTCCAGATCACTACAAGTTAGTGATGAAAGAAACTGCTATTAATTAGATATGTTTTTTAAATCCCAAAATAGAATAGCTAAGCTGGAATTAATTGGGGGACAAGCAAAGCCTGGGCCAGCTTTAGCCAGCTTAGGAATTAATATGGTTCAATTTTCAAAGGAATTCAATGAAAGAAGTTCCAATAGAATGGGAGAGAGAATTCCAGTAGTTATTGAAATTTTCCCCTCTAAAGCCTTTAAATTTCAGTTAAAAACTACTCCAACTGCAACCTTAATTAAAAAAGCAGTTTCACTAGAAAAGGGATCTTCTAAATCGAAAACTGATATAGTGGCAACTTTGGACTATTCAAAGATAGTCGAAATAGCCAAGATTAAACTAGAAGATTCCAATACTGATAATTTAGATAGTATGATTTCTATGATTATTGGAACAGCAAAACAAATGGGAGTAAAGGTTGCTAACAAGGATTCTGAATAATGGAGTTAAAGGAAGCTTTAACAAAAATACTGGAAAATAAAAAAAGTAGTTTTGTTGAAAGTGTTGATGTTGCCATTCTACTTGCTATTCAACCAAAGAAACACGATCAAAATATTAAGGAAAGATATCTCCTTCCAAATCCAGTGATTAAGAAACCAATTAAAATATTGGTTTTTGATGAATCTTTAGGAGAAGAAGAGGCGAAAAAAGCCGGCATTGATTATTTAGGTGGAGAAGATACCATTCAAAAAATTCAACAAGGTTGAATGGATTTTCAACTAATTATTTCTTCCCATCAATCTATGCCTAAATTATTGAGATTGGGAAAGATTTTAGGGCCTAAAGGCCTTTTACCTTCGCCGAAAAACGGTACTGTTGTGAAGGATACTAGAGAAGCGGTTGAGATTTTTAGAAAGGGTCAAAAAACTCTTCAAAATGATAGTGTCGGGAATGTTCACTTATCAATAGGTCAAACTTCTTTTTCTATAGAACAATTAGAGGAAAACTTTAATTACTTAATTAAGTTTTTAAGAGCAAAAAAACCTCCTGCAGTTAAATCTCAATTTATTAAAAAAATTTCCCTATCTTCCACTATGGGCAAATCGTATGAATTAACTATGTCTTCTTTGAGTTACTAGGTTTTTCAAGCAATTAATTATCTCAATTATTACCAGAAACTTTAGTAACTAGTCAGTATGTATCATCTTCTTAAATTTGGAATCTTATTTGTTACTCCCTTAGCCACCATCTCTATTCCCTATTTGAGTAGAGAAATATCAAAAGATAATTCAAAAGTAACAGAAACAAATCGAAATAGTTCAGTTAATTTAGATGGATCAATAATCTTAATTAACGAAAATAAATTGGATTTCGGTTCTCCTTGTGAATTGTTTTTGAATGATGTTGCCCTTAAGAATAAACAGTAAAAATCATTTAATAATTCGGAAGAATTATTGAATTATTTATTGGGAAATACTAAAACATTAAATACTGAGAATTGGCAAATTTCTCTACCCAAAAAAGTTTTCCAAACCTTATCAGATGGTTTCACCCTTGAACCTTTAGATTCTACCCAACACAAACAAAGAATAATTTTCCAAAAAGACCAAGAATCATCAGAATTACATAGTGCACTTTTTCAGCCACTTTGAAAAAAATGAATTTCAAACTGAAATTCTAAATCCGTTGGAATTAAAAAGATAATTTTTGGAATAAGTGCAGACAATAATCTCTTAGGTAAAAGCTACGAAATAGAACAATTACATAAGTGTCACAACGGAAACTGGTATAGTATCAGATTTAACTCCAAACTCTCTTCTCAAGATATAGAAGATGTAGATTTCAAACATTGACTGAATAATCACTTGGGAATTCTTTAGGAATTATGAGTTCTTTTGTTTAACCCATTCGTAAAGTAATATCCCAGTAGCTACAGATACATTTAAAGAGTCAACATTATTTTCTAGGGGAATCTTGATTCTTCAATCAACTAAAGATTCCAGATGTTTTGAGATTCCAGTTCCCTCATTTCCCATAATTATTATGCTTCTGGGATTGAATTCAGCTTCAAAGTATGTTTTAGAGTTAGGAGTTAAAGAGGCGGCATAACTTCAAAATCCTATTTTTTTAAGTCTCTCTAAGGCATTAGCTAAATTAGAAACCATTACTAAATTCAACTGAAGAGCATAGCCTTGAGAAGTCTTTAATACAGAATTATTAAGTCTGACATTATTGGCAGAAGAATAAATAATATATTTAACTCCCGCAGCCAAACAAGTTCTTATGATTGCTCCAAAGTTGTAGGGGTCCTGTAATTTATCTAACATAACAATACATTCAGGAGAGTTGGATTGAGATAACTCTTCCAGAATCTCAGGAAATGTTAGTTGTTCTTTGGAATTGAGAGAAGTGAATACATCACTGTATTTTGCATTCATTTCTTGTTGCAAAGTTTTTAATCAACTTTTGGGCTTAATAGTGTAAGGTATTGATAAAGACTTACATTCAGTGATAATTTGTTGTTGAGATGAAGAAAGGTAGACGTTGTGAATTAACTTTCTCAAGTGATCATTTTTAAGAATTTCTAATAAACCTTTTCTACCATTAAGAATTAGTCTTTTCTCAATCATTTAAGTAGTATTAAAAGAATTACTTAACAACTAAATTAAGGAATTATTATCTTTTCTTGGAGTTGAGCTCTAATCAAATCAGCTTTTTGATAATCTTTAGAATCGACTAAATCAAATCAATCTCTAGCTAAATTAAGTTCTTCAGAATTTAGTTTTGGTACGGCAAATCCCAGTCAATTTAAGTGAAAACTTAATTTTTTTCGATAAAAAATCATATCTTGAATGTGATTTAACTTAATCGCATTTAAAAGAGATTGTTTTCAAACTTCTAGTAATGACAAAATTTCAGGCAAATTTAAGTCATTCTCTAGGCTGTCAATAATTTGTTGATCTAATTGCTTGATATGTATTTCATTAAATTCTTCATTGATTCTTTCTCTTTCTAGAATAATTCGAGAATAATTTAAGGCACTAATAAAACTCTTTCATTCTGATCAGTAATTATCAAGATTAGTTTTAGTTATAGTTTGAGGCTTGTTATATTTTGCCTTCAAAAAAATATATCTCAAAAGATCTCAAGAGTAGTTTTTTGCACAGTCTTCGACTTTCCAACTAAAGTTAGAAGATTTAGAAAGTTTTCCTGCTTCATTCAAAACTTGACCTATGTGAATTCAAATTTCTGCAATTTCACAATTGCATGCAGATCTGCTTAGTAAGTTCACATTTTCGTGGTGCGGGAACTTTAAGTCCACTCCTCCCCCGTGAATAGTTATTGGGAGTTCAAAATATTTATTTAACATAGCAAAACATTCCACATGCCAACCAGGTATTCCCCTAAATCAGGGGGATTCATAATCTTCAGAACTATTAATATTTTCTTTTCAGAGTGCGAAATTAGCCTCTTCAGAAACCTGATCTTCGTAAGAGGTGAAATAATTTAGTGATTTATCTTTAGTTGGCTGAAGAAATTTGATAGTTTGTGAGGGCTTGTCTCAGTAAGCTTGATCCCTCGCAATCAAACTATTGATAACTCATTTAATTTCAGAGATGTGCTCACTAACTCTAGGTAAGAGATCAGGTTGAATTAAATTAAGTTTTCTATATATATGGAAAAAAGAGTTAGTGTATTGTGAGGTTAATTCAGAGGATGTTAACCCCTTTTCTTTTGCACTAATAAATATCTTTTCATCAATATCTGTTAGATTTTGGATATATTTGTAATCTAAGTTCTTGTATTTGAGATATCTGATTAGGAAATCAAAGATGACTATTGGTCTTAGATTTCCTAAATGTAAGTAGTTGTACAAAGTAGGACCACAAACATATATAGTAATTAGTTGTTTTTTAGGAAGATATTTAGTTGTTTGAGATAAACTGTCAAATAACTTTAAAGGCATAAATTATGAAGGAGTCCTAAAAATTAATATAAATTTAGATATTTTTAGAAATTAGGTATGGCTTCAAAAAAAGGAGTAGGTTCAACTAAGAATGGAAGAGATTCAGCTCCCAAGTATTTAGGGGCAAAGCTAAGTGATGGACAGTTTGCTAAAGCTGGTCAAATAATTTATAGACAAAGAGGATTCAAGGTTCATCCTGGAGATAATGTTGGTTTTGGAAAAGACCATACACTTTATGCCAAGATTTCCGGAATAGTTATTTACCAAAAATTTAAAGGAAGTAAAACAAGAGTTAAGGTAATTGAGAAGTTTGATAACCAACAGCTTTCTTAACATTTCAATTTAAAATCAAATTAGGTATTTGATTTAATGGAAACTACTAAGATAGCAGTAATCGGTTGTGGAGCAGTAGGTTCCTCTTTCCTTTATTCTGCTATTCATCAAGGCCTTGCTTCTGAATATGGTTTATTGGATTATGTGACTGAATTTGCAAGAGGTCAAGCTTTAGATTTAGAAGATGCAATACCACATTTTCCATTCAGACCAAGAATTAAAGTAATTGAAGATTATTCAGAATTAAAGAACTACCAAATTTTAGTTATTACTGCTGGGAGAGCTCAAAAGGAAGGTGAAACCAGATTACAAATGATTAGAGACAATGCAGTTATCATGAAGGGAATTGCTGAGAAAGTAAAAGATTCTGGATTCAATGGAATAGTTCTTATTTGTTCTAATCCAGTTGATGTTTTGACATATGTGTTTAAAAAAGTTACAGGATTTCATAACAAAAGAGTTATTGGTTCTGGAACTGTTTTGGACACTAATAGATTAAAAGTTGAAGTTATAAAAGCTTTGGATGTTGCCCCAGCTAGTTTGGAGGGAACTTTCGTTTTAGGAGAACATGGAGATAGTTCTCTAGTTACCTTCTCAATGATGAAGGTGTCTGGATTAAGCATTAACAGATGTGAAGAAGTTCACTACCCTAATTCCCCTTTCTGTTGTTCTGATTATGAAGAAAAGTTGGAAAAAGTGGTTTATAAGAAAGCTTATGAAATTATTAGTAGAAAGAGAGCGACTCACTATGGAATTGGAGTTGCAATGACTAAGATATTGCAAGCTATTATTTATAACACTAGGGAAATATTGCCAGTTAGTTCTGTGTTACACGGTGAATATGGTTTGTCAGAAGTGGCAATAAGTGTTCCAACTATTGTTGGTTCATGTGGAATCGAGTCAATAGTTGTTGTTCCTCTGAAAGACAAAGAAAGAAGCAAGTTAGAAAATTCAGTGAAAATATTGAAAGACAATATTGAAACCATTCGGGACTTGATTTAGGGATTTCTTTTTAGATTCCCTCTCCTTCGAGGGGAGGGAAAAGAAGCCTATAGACATAGAGATAGTCAAAGTCAGACTTTCTTGATTATTTGGTTCATCTCTTTATCTTTCAATAGCTTGTTTTTGTATTTATATTGTTGGATTATCTGCAATTCACTTATCTGCTCAAATTAAAGATGCTCTTTGAATAGAAAAAATACTTTTCTTTATAAGTCCCAAAGTTTGACAAAACTATTTTTTCTCTGGAACTTTATTCAATAGTCTCAGAAGGGCAAGTAATGCTGGAGAAATTACTTTTATCTTTTTGAATTTAGGTTTAGTAATAATTTCATTTATTTCTCTGATATTTAATCTCTATACAATCAACATTTCTTGGTCAACCAATTTAAAAGAATTAAGGTTAGCATGTTATGCCCTTTGCTTCCCTGTATTTGGTTGATTGTTTACTTTATCAGTAATTGGCTATTTCAAATTTATGAGATCCAAGGATGTCATAATCAGTTGACTTAGAGGAAGAGATTCTATGCATAGTTTTTGAGATAAAGCTTCTGAAATTGTTGAAAAAGTGGGAACGGGAAAGGATAAATTTAAACCTAAAACTCTTGATTTTTTGGAAATCAAGAAAGAGAATAAAGTATCTGAAATGTTGAGTAGATTGGATAAATATGTTGTGAAAAAAATATAGCGAACATTTAATTAAGAGCAAGGTTTCGCAATAAAATTAATTTAATTTTCGGGAACAATCCACAATTAAGTAATGAAAATCTCTTTGTTTTCCATTCTTTTTGGGGCGGGTAGTGTTGCTTCAGGTAGCAGTTTTATGATTTTGGACGCCCTAAGAATTGGGGGGGGCGTAAGAATGGAGGTTTCTGGAGAAAGTGTAAGTATTGAAAACAAGGATTGGGTTAAAGTAGGAGGTTCAACAGGAGAGGGAATTTTTGTTGAGTCTAAGGGAGTATATACAACTGGAGGGTTTATTTCAGGGAGATATGTTGGAAGTGCGAGAGTAGGGTCTTCTTCCTCTCCTAATGTAGATGGCGGGCATTCAATGCTGGCCAGCGAGGATCAACCAATTATGATTTGGCAAGGGAAAAATGGAGTTGCCATTTTAAGACTAAAAAGATACTTTAAGAATGAAAAAGGAGAAAGTGCTCTTGAACATGCCAAAAAAGTTAATAGTGAAATGTGAAATAAAGGATCCAGTAGTGATTTAGTAGATGAAGGAGGAAGTTATTTCTGTCAAGAAAGAATTGATAATTGAAAGAATTATTTAAATGGTGAGATAGGGTATGTTAAAAAAGATGGTGTTCAGGGACCCGGCATTCTTAGCGTGATAGATGATAATAAGTTAACTCAAAAAGTTATGAAAACATCTTGCCAAGGAACAGAGATAATTTATGTTGAAAAATTTAGCTTTTTAAGTAAGGACGGCAAGACACTTGAAATTATAGATTGCAAAACTCATAACGTAAAAGGTAAAAAGTTTAATTTGGGAAAGGTTGAATCTGTATTGTACGGAAGAAATAAAGATTTAAAGATGACTGATAGGGGAATAGAAGATGGAAATGGAAACTTAGTTAAATGAGGATCAACTTTTCTTCCAAAAATTACTCTGAAGGTTGCTAGTTAGCTCCTTTTAAACTGTTACACATTAAATATTTTTTACCTATGATCGTCGTCGGTGTCGGAGGCCTTTGCTTAGCAGTAGGTTTTAGTGAATACACTCTTTGGTCTACTCCAAGCATTGATACTACCAAACTTACAAATCCTCAAGAGAGGATTATAAAATCTGACAAAGTTGTCAATATTCCAACTAACAAAGGTATTTTTAAGGATGAAACCCTTCAATAATTTAAATTTTTTTAGCAAAATTCAATAAGTCATTGCTTTCTTCCGGTAAACAAAAGTTTTGTTTGGGCAAATTTAAAGGCTTTTTAAGATGTTCTGGAAAAACTAGTTGATAAGAACAAAGAGCTATTTTCTTAGAGTTAAAAGGTAGACCCTTAACTCCCCCCTTGTTAATGTTTGATTTAAATTTTTCTGAGTAATATTTTCTGTCCCCCAAGATAGGGTAACCAAGCTCAGCTAATTGAGCTCTAATTTGGTTTTTCCTACCAGTAATTAGGTTTATTTCTAAATAGCTATATTTAGAGTTTCCCTTTAATTTTTTAATTTCTGAAATAGCTAATTTAGATTCATTGTTTGGATCTTTAAGAACTTTGACTTTAGAGTGTTTATCTACTATTCAATTTCTAAGTCTTAGAAATTCATGATTAAAAAATCCAAATACAATAGCTCTATAGATTTTTTTAATTTCTCTGTTTTTCAAAGAATCACTTAATAAATGGTGGGAATTGGCTGTTTTAGCCCCAATCAATAATCCGGAAACTGGATGATCAATTCTGTGAACAAATTTAGCTGAATATTCTATTTGAACATCTAATTTACTATTAGATTTCAAATATTGTTGCAATAATTCTTCTAAGGAATAACAATTTAATTTACTTGATGGTTGAACAATTTGTCCTGCTTTTTTGTTAACAATTACAATTTCTGAGTTCTCGAAGACAATTTGATCTGAAATTGAAATAGAACAATTTAATTTAGTTTTGGGAAATTTAGAACTAGATTTATTTTTTTCTGGTACTGGAATAATGGAGACAATATCTCCAAGTTGAAGCTTATATTGGAAATAACTTATCTGGTTATTTACCAATATTTTTTTCAACCTTAATTCTTTAATTATTAGTAATTTGGTGTAATGAGGTAATGCTAATTTGATATATTTTCAAAGGTTGTAATTTTCTCAACGCGAATCATCAATTTTTAGTTCTATGGTAGATAACATTAAAGAATTAGTGATCTAATGGCTGAAGAACAATTAAAAATAATAAGAACTAGATTTGCACCGTCACCAACTGGTGCTCTCCACATTGGAGGATTGAGAACAGCACTAATTAATTATTTATTTGCCAAGCAACACAATGGAGTTTTTGTTTTGAGAATAGAAGATACTGATAAATCTAGAAATCAACCAGATCAGATTAAAAAAATCTGAAATAGTTTAGTGTCTATGTCAGTTATACCTGATGAATCTTCTGAGTCACCAGGTGAAGTGGGGCCATATTTACAGTCTGAAAGACTAGATAAATATATATATAGAATAAACCAGCTATTAAAAGAAGGAAAAGCATATAGATGCTTTTGCGAATCAGATAATCAAAATACTTCAGAGGAGTCCAAGGAGTATTTTTATTCTGGAAGATGTAGAAATTTATCCAAAGAAGAAATTAAGCATAAATTAGATCAAGGTATTGCACACTGCGTTAGATTAAAGGTAGACAAATCTAAGGTATATAGCTGAAATGACTATGTTAGGGGACAGATGTTTGTATCTGCTACAGCTTTAGGAGATATCATACTAATGCGAAGTAATGGTTTGCCAACTTATAACTTTGCGGCTGTAGTTGATGATTATGAAATGAAAATTACAGATATATTCCGAGGAGAGGAACATATTTCTAATACTCCTTATCAAATAGCTTTATATGAATCTTTTGGTTGAAAAGATTCAATACCTAGATTTGGACATTTATCTTTAATTCTTTCTGAATCTGGAAAAAAGATTTCCAAAAGAGATCCGGATTCAGAAAGATATTTAGTAGATTATTTCTGGGATAAAGGTTATTATCCTGAAGCAATATTAAATTATTTGTTAATACTTGGTTGGTCTGAAGGAGAAAGAGAGTTTTTTAAGTTAGATGAGGGAGTCAAACATTTTTCTACTAGTGGCTTGAGCGGATCTCCCTCTACCTTTGATTTCAAGAAACTTGAATGAATGAGTCAATCGTATTTGAATCAATTAGATCTTCATAAATACTTAAATTTTGTTTTGCCCTTTTTTAAGGGAGAAGCTAAAGATTATTCATTAACTCTAGAACAGAAGAAAGAATTTGCAATCAGATTTAGATCTAGAGTTAAATATGCTTCTTTCTTAGATGAGTTGGCTAGTTCCTTCTATTCAATTGATTATTTGTCTGAAGAAGTTATTAATCAATTAAAAGAATTTCCAGAAGTTGTCTCGTTAATTGAGAAAACTTTAGAAAGGCTGGAGCAGATAAATTCTGAAGATTGAAAAGAAGAAAAGGAAATACAACAGTTTTTAAAAATTCTTTGTGCCACACTTGAGATTAAGAAACATGATTTTTATACCAATCTTAGATTGTTATTAACTGGTGAATCAGAAGGACTGCCACTATTCTCTATTTTCTTTTTGTTGGGATTAGAGAAATCCAGATTTAGATTTCAAAAAGTTTTAGAATTCCTAAAGTAGATAAGTAAGACGGGATAATTACTTATTTCTAAATCTTTAGTTTTGGCATTTGGAAAAATAAGAGGAATAGATTTTTTTCATATTTTCAAAAATTAGATTTTGAAAATTTAGTTTTGAATTATGTTTCTTTAAAATTTTTTACCATTTAAGTAAAAACATTAATTGGTTAGTTTAAGTCTTAATTAATGTTCTTAAAAGTTTTTTCTATCTTTTTATCTTTTGGGTCTCCTGCGATAATTCCTTTAGCTTTACCGAAGAAAGACAAACTGCAAGATTCTTTATCAATTTTGAATGTCTCTCAAGAAGAACAAAATGAGATCAAGGATTACAAAAGAAATCTTTCAATTAACTTTTTTACAAAGTATTTTGAAAATATCAATAGAGACATAACAGTCTGTCAGACTGATAAGTCACTATCCTGCCCTTTGTTTTTATATGTAGAAAATAACGAACATGATCAAAAAGTTGTTCTTCAAACAGTTCAAGAAAAATCTTTAAAAAATGTTGAATCCAATAGCTTAGTTAATGTCGGAACAGATCCATTTATTAACGATTCTTATATAAAGAGCAAAGACGTATTTTATATCTTGCCAGAGAAATTGAAGAAAAAAGATGTTTTTTTGAGAGAAATAAGTTCCATCAAATTTATTGACAATGGCAAATTGTCAATAGGTCTGCCAGGCGGTGAAGTTAAAACTTTTTTGTTTAATATTCCAGAAAACATTAAAAATCTTTTAAAACAGAAAGACTACTGTGAAACAAATTCCGATACAAAACAAAACTTTATTTGCAACGCCTTAAATAATGATCAAAAGGTAATTTATCGCTAAAATCAAAATTATTGTCTTGTCGGTACTTTAGCAGTGTCTTTTGTTGTTAAAGTAGTTTCAGGTTTCTCAGGTCTAGGTGCTGTTGCCTCCATACCTTTCGCGATGACTAATAATGTTGAAAAGATAGAATTTCGTTTGCCACCACCAGTTATGAATAGTTAAGTGATGAAAAAGTTAATGGAAGAAGGATCTTGCAAGATTTCAAAAGGGCATAGAGGAGGAGGTTCTTTATATTCATGTCTATTTTTGGATAAGGAAGAAAATTTAGTACCTTCTTTATATTTACTTTGATGTTCTTCTTGAACTGAACCTTTAAAAATTCAGAAAATTAAGAGTATTTCTTATACAAAAATGCAATTTGATGATGGACAAAATAAATCAGGATATTATTTTCCTCCTATGTGGATGAAAAGAAATGTAGATATAAATCCAGAAAAAGACTGTAGAAAAAAAGAAGGTTCTGTTAATGATATAGTTTGCAAAAATTCATCCAATAGTCAAGAAATCAATATTTTTTAGAACTGTTTAGTCGCAAAACAATTCGAATTACATTGTTACATTAGTGTTTAATAAATAATGTCTTTTCCAGCAAAAGTTTTAAAAGGATTCTTTGGAATAGGAGGAATTGGAACAATTCCTCTTTTAGAAATGAACCCACTTAAAAAGGAGATAAATCAAGAAATTAAAGATTTGTTGCCCCCCCCGCAGAACCTTTTAAGGAGGCAGTTTTTATTCCTCCTATTGACAAATTATTAGATGGATGTCAAGCCTGCGCTTTAATAGGAGGACAAAGATGGAAAAATGTTTTGTACGTATGTGCGAGAAATGATGGCTCAGCGAAACCATCTTTCTTTTATTACGACAGAACTAAGTGAAATAGGCTAGGCGCTTCTTCTCCCGAAAAGCCAGAAAAAATCTTGAGTTTAGGTTACGACAATTCGTCAAAAGCAAAAGCATATTTGGAAAGCAAAGAATATAAAGATTTAGTTTGGGCTCCTTTTTGAATGAGTAAGTGAAAAAAGGAGACGTTAAAGCCAGAAGAGCAATGTCAAATTAAGAAACATAACAATAATAGTTCTTTGAATTTATTAACTTGCAAGCACTTGCAAGATGAAAAAGGAAAAACCGAGTGAACCCAGTATATTACTGCAATTCTTTAAGAATACAAGGGTAATTTTTATTAGCTTTTCTGTTACTTAAAATTTCAGTATTGGAATTGAATTAAAAAGATAGTGTCAATACTATTAAGAACTGTTCAAATTTTTGCTGGATTGGGGGGGGTTGCCGTTATTCCCTTAACACTTAGCAATAATTCTGACAGGTTAGAAATTAAATTTCAAGATTCTGTAGGGCAACAAATAAGTGAAAAAATGACAAAAATATTAGAAGAAAAGGGAGAAAAAGGTTATAAGGGTTGTGTGGCTTTAGAAGGTAGTAGTCATAACGGAATATTCCCTTTCTTATATGTTTGCATTAATTCTGAAGATTTAAGCAAACCATTTTTATTTCACTATGATAGTAAGGTAAAACCTTTTGCTAGCCGAATAAGCGAAGTCAAAGAAATAACTTACTCCTATTCTTATTTAGGAGAAGCAACTTTAAAAGAAGGTTCAAAGAAAACATTGCGCGTTCTTCCCTTTTGAATGAGTAAGTGAAAAGATAAATTATTTAAGCCTGAGGAACATTGTAAGTTAACTAAATCTAAAGATAGTAAATATTCATATCAACTAACTTGTCAATTTAATAAAGGTTCTTCTGAAAAAGCAGAATTAACTCAAAACATTTAAATCAAATAAGAGATTTAAAGTACTCAAAAATAAGTAGATAATTTGGCTTTTTTAAAGAGAACTGTGCAAGGTTTTATTGGCTTAAGTGCCATTTCAGTTTTTCCACTGAAATGATCCTTTGAAAAGCAAGAACAGATAGGAGTTTACGTTGATCAGTCCAGCTCGGGGGGGGCACTCAAAGTTCTAATCAAAGTCAGCAATTATTGGAAGGAATGATGGAAATATTAAATCAACCAGAAATAGTTAAAAAGGTATCTCTAAATAGTAAGGGTTATTTCCCGCTAAAAGATGTAAAGAGACATGAATTATTTGTTCTTATTGATTTAGATAACTTAGATAAACCATTTTTATTTCATTACGACTGATCTTTAAGAAAAGCAAAAAATCCAAAAGATAGATTAAAGCAAGTTACAAGTATTAACTATGAATCCTTTAGAAGTGCAAAGATGAAGTTAAAAGGAAGTTCTGATAAAAGTCTTTACTTGCCACCTTTGTGAATGAAGGATTGAAAAGGTACACAACTAAGATTGGATCAGGATTGCAAGTTCCACCAAAACAATGAATCTTCCTATAAATTAATGTGCAACAATTCAATTAAAACAACTAGAGATAATTCTTTAATTCAAGAAATCTCAACCAAAGATATTACCTTCCCCTCTAAGAGATAAATTTCTTCTAAATCCAAGAACTAGATAGAACAAAGCCCTCTAAAATCTAAGTTACAAGACTTCGATTAAAACAATGAGTTCATTAGGAGTAAAGACATTTTTGGGATTAGGCGCTATTGCTGTGATACCTTTATCATCAAGTTTTGTATTTAAAAATGTAGAAATTGATTCTACATTGGGGGGGCACATTAGCAGGAAAAAATAGTCAAGTTTCTTCATTAACTAGAGAAAGTCAACCATCAGATCCGATTAAACAAGCAATAAAGATCATGGAAGAAAAACAAAGTGAGGAAGGCAGGAAGGACGATAAAGGTTGTTTCATACTGCCTCAGTTAAAAGGTTCAGAATTCTTAATTTGTGTAAATATGAAAACACTTGATAATTTATTTTTGTTCCACTACTCTTGGAGAAATAGGAAATTAAATGAAGTGGTAGATATTACTTATACAAGTAGATGACCAGCTACCATGAAATTTTCAAATGGTAAAAGCGAACAGGTACCTTCATATTTAAAATCCAATTTCGCTTGACTCCAAAAGAATTGAAAAAATACAACATTTCTACCAAGTCATTGCAAAATAACTAAGAAAGATAATGGCGGAACAGATTATGAGTTAACATGCAATAATCCATCAGGTGTATCAGAAAAGCCTCATTGAAGTCAAAAAATTCCATTAAGTCACATTACTGTTCATAAAAATGCTTTTAACTCTAGAAAGTAAAATTAAGGTTTTGGAGTTAACTTGGTAACCGACCTAAATTTACTATCTTTTAATAGTTTTAAATCGTTGTTTTTAAGCCATCTTTCCTTTTTAAAGATATTTGTAAAGTTTCATTAGTTTAATGAGTAGCCTTTTTGTAAGAAGTCTTAAATGATTCGGAGGATTAGGAGCAGTTTCAACTATCCCGTTATCATTTTCTTTTGCATAAAAAAATATGTCTCTGGTGGGGGCAGAAATTAAACAACAAGAAAAAATTTCGGTCGAGACAAAAGCTTCTGTCAATCCAATGGAGGAGGCAATGAAGATGATAGGTGATGTACAATCAGGCCAACAAACCAAATCTACTAAAGGATGTTTCTGATTGTCTGATAGTGGTGGACATAGACTATTTATCTGTGCTAATAATTTAGAATCCTCCAACAGTTCACTATTTCTATTTAGCTATAAATGAAAAGAAAAAGAAACTAAAAAGGTTGTGAAAATAACTCAGAAGATCGGTCATTCCAATTCCCAACCTATTTTAATGCAATTTGAAAATGGGGACAACGAGAATTTGCCAAGAGAAGCTAGCACTTCACTCGCCTCTCTGTGAAAAGAATGAAAAGGTTCTGACTTTTCCACCTCTAGCTGTAAGTTAACCGGAGATAATGGAAGCCCTGCCAACTACTCTTTGACATGTCCAAATCCCAAAACACAACCACAAACCCCTTCAACTTGAACCAAAAAAGTTTCAAGAAATGATATGACCCTTTCAGACAATTCTTCAACTAAAAAATAGAATTTTTGTTTTAGTTAATTAATCTCTAAAAGTACTAGAAAGTAATTTATTTTTCAGAAATAATTAGAAAAATTTCAAATTAGTTTTTAGTAGTTTTAGTCCTTCAAATACAAAGTGTCTCGCTGATTTTCAAAAATACATTTAGAGCTCCCAAGGGCAGGGGGTTGGCCTTTTATTAAAGATCCTATACATGGAGAAATAACATTTGAGGGAAGTTCTTTTTGACTGTATTCTCTTCTGAATACAGTTGAATTTCAAAGGTTAGGAGAAATTAGTCAATTGGGTTTTTTAAAAGAGAATTTTCCAGGAGCAACTCACACAAGGCTCTCGCACTCTCTAGGTGTTTATGCCTTAACTTCTAAGTTCATTAATCACTTTCTCTCTTTAGGTGATTTAAGTGCTAACGAAGACCAATTGGAAATTGATTTATGTTTATGTTCCGCTTTGCTTCATGATATCGGCCATGGACCTTTTTCACATTTTTTTGAGCAATTTTTACCAGATTTTTCTCATGAACAAATGACTAAACAACTTATTTTGAATCAAAATTCAAAACTATATAAGTTGTTAGTGGAAAGATCTAAGGTTTATGGAAAAGAAGATAGTTTTTTTCCAGAAGAGATAGTCAAGATTCTCTCAAAAGAAAGTGGTAGAGAGTGAATAGAGGAATTAATATCTTCCAAAATAGATGTAGATAGACTTGACTATCTATTAAGAGATAAATACTTTTGCGGTAGCTTTACTCTCTCAATAGATCCGAACTTAATTATTAAGTGGACTAGATTAATGAAACTTAATGGAAAAAGAAAGCTTTGCTTTCTTGAAAAAACTAATTATCAAAGATGTTCTTTGTTATTGTCTAGGGATTATATGCATAAGGAGATTTATGGAAACTTATCTGCATTTTCATATCAGGTGATGATACTAGCGATTCTTAGGGAATGAAAAAAGATTTTTAAGAGTAACAAATTCAATAGAAATAGTTTTTATGATTTAGTCTTTCCATTGTTTTTTGAAGAACCTCAAAAGTGAAAGATCTCAGAATTTCTGAAATTAAATGATTGCAGTTTGTTGTCTAGAGTTAATGAACTATTTTTGGACTTAGAAAAAGATAGTTCGGGTTCAAAAACCTTATATTCTTTGTTATTGCTTTTCAAAGGATATCCTGAAGAAAGCCAGCATATCTTATTGAGAATGAAGACAGAGGAATTAGTAAATTTTCAAAAGTTTGCAAATAATTCTTCCGAACTAGAAAAAGACATTGTTTTAATTACAGAGATTTTTTCTCTAATTTCAGAATCGGATGAAATTAGCAGAACACAAACTTTAGATTATTTAGATTGAGAGAGCAAGGAATTTAAGCAGGTGGAATTAATATTGCCGGAGACAAAAAAGGAAACAACACGTTTTGTATTAATCACAAAAAATCTTCAAAATCAATGAATAGAATTTAAAGTTAGAAATGAGCAAACTTTAAGTTAGATTTAATTTTTTTATGAAGCACAGCGCGAGAGAATTAATGGATATTGCTTATGACACAGCAAAAGAAAGTTTTGGTAAAGATAGTTTTAATTTTGCTGCCTTGTGGGCAAAGACTTGATCTAAGGCTAAGGACTTTAGGAAAGATAGTATAGAGAATTGAATTGGAGCCTTCTATACTGAGCTTTTAATAGATCCTAGGTTTGTTTATGTAGGTACACACCAATGAAGGTTGAGAGAGTTTATGGATTACACAGAATACTTAAGAGAAATTGGTAAAAGAGCACAAGATGTTAATAAATACAGCGATCCCGAAGATGCTGAAGGAGATTCAAAAGATAAGGCAGATGCTAAGACAACAGGCAGAAAGAGAGGGCCTAGAAAGAAAAAGGAAGTGGTTGTTGAAACACAAGAAGCAGAAGGTTTAATGGATACTGAACCTGCAACTGAAGATGAAGCACCTGAAACAGAAGAGGTGAACCTAGATGAAGATATAGAAAGAACTACTGTTTTGAATCCAGAATCTGAAGATGATGAAGACAGTTACGATTAAACAATAAATTGGTGCTCTTACCCAGAGTCGAACTGGGACGATATCAAATATCAGTAGCTCTTGAGGCTACCGTGTCTGCCTATTCCACCATAAGAGCCTATATTTAGATTAAACTATTAGTTTTGTTTTTGGAAAAATTTAGCAAGGACTATTAAAAACTCTAAAAATCACCTACTAAACGAAGAAATACAGGGAGATTCTTTTAGACTTGTAGAGGAAAATGGAATTTCAGCAATTGTTAACAGAGAAGAAATGTTTTCCATTGCCAAACAAAAACAATTAGATTTAGTATTAATTAACAATAAGGCGAATCCGCCAGTAGTTAAATTACTAGATTACGAATTATTTCTTAGAGAGCAGACAAAACTTGTTAATCAATCTGCCAAAAAGGAAAAAGTTAAGTCTGCATCTAAGCAAAAATCTATTATTTTGAAGTTAAAGATAGATGAGCACGATCTTAAGTGAAAAGTTAAGAAAACAAAAGAGTGATTGGGTTCTGGAGAAAAAGTTCAATTAATCATCAGAACTCCTTATGAAGATTCTGATAGCAAAGAGATATTGGCAAAAAGTTTATTTGAAAAATTTAGTGATTTAGTAAAGGAAGAGGGAAAATCTCCAGAACCATTAAAAAGAATGAGCCCTTCACAATATGCTTGTGTTTTTCAACCAATCTCAGAAAATAAAAAATCAAACTAAGAGCTATTATTTCTTAAAAATTTTCTCAATATCTTCTGATTTACAGTTTTCAGAATCGCCATTCGGGCAATGTTCTTTTCCACATTGAGTAGAATCTCCCTTGGAACAACAACAATAACTTTTAGGCACTAATTTGAAATCATTTTGTAATCCTTTAGTTTCCAAGAGAATGTTTTTAATAAATGCTTTTAGATCAGATTTTTGGTCTATATCGTTTGAACTAAAAACTAAGTTGAGTTCTTTTTGTAATTTTGGAGATTGTTGTTCTTTGCCATTTTGACCCTGCAATTTGATAGTTTGATAATCAGAGAATAAATCTTTGTTTAATTCATAAAAAGAGGTGGGAAAAAAAATAAGAGAATCCAAATAACTTTCTCTCAGGAACTTCTCTAGTGCTAAGAAGTTATTTTCCGGAGCCTCTTGTACCTGTATTTTTAAAGTCTGACCTTTATCTATTGTTGTCTTGTTTATGTTAGATCTCTCTTGCCCTCCCTCTCTCATTCAGAGAATTAGATTTTGGCAATCATTATTTGATTCCTCAAATAATTTCTTGAGAAATTCAGAGTTATTTTGACCATTTTGTCCACCATTACCATTCGTTAAACTCAACTGATTACATTTAGATCCCTTCTTAAAAACTAAAGAAATAGGGTCCGTTGCCAGTTGTAATTCCTTTCGACCGTTATTACTTCCATTAGAATCCAAAAGTGAAGTTAGCGCTAAATCAGAACTTTTGTCACTTAAAGATTCTTTTCCTCCCGTAGATCCTGTTGGAATAACACTAATTACTGCATTTGTTTTTTGTTTTTTGACTAAGTGTTTAATTGGCTCAAATAAAGAACCACTCCCCTCTAAACTAATTACTTTTAATTCTCTATCTTGCGATCACAAGAGAGGAAAAATTGTTGCCGGAGGGGCAACAAAAAAACCTAAGGTAGTTAAAAGCCTAGCTTTCAAGTACCTTGATTATTACAATCAATTTAATTTTTAGTTATGTCTAATAAAGAATTAATAGCAAAACTAAGAAAAGAAACTTTAGCACCCTTTTCCTCTTGCATTAAGGCTTTAGAAGAAGCGAATAATAATTTTGAGGAAGCTAAAAAGCTTCTGTTTAAAAAAAGTATTTTAAAAACAAAAACAAGTGATAAAGGTGACGAAGCGTTACCAGAAGGAAAACTTTTGGCCGTTGGAACAAAAGATTTTTCTTTTTCAACTATAGTTCACTTAAGAGCTCAAACAGATTTTGTAACTAATTCAAAATCCTTTGTATCTTTACAAAGAGAAATAGGTGATATGATTTTGAAAGAATTTCAAAAACAGTCAGAATTTTCTGCTTCTACGATAGATCCGGCAGAACTATTAATGATTAAGTCTTCGAGAGACAATATTACTGTTGATGAAAAGATTGCCTCTATTTCATCAATCACTAAAGAAGAAATAAAGTTGGGAGAATGTTGAGTTTCTCCTAGAAAACCAGATTATTTCACTTTGTCTTATACTCACTACAACTTCAAATTAGCAGCCTCATTAACTCTAAAAACCGGTTCTAAAAAATTGTCAGACTTTAATGAACAAGACTTAAAGGAAATAAGAAGACTAATCATTCACTTGGCAGGAACAGATTTTCTATTTTTGACAAAAGATGATGTAACTCAAGAATGAATCAGCAAAGAGAGTGAAGTACTTAAAGAAAGCATGTTAAAGAAAAATCCTAATTTGAAAAATGTCGAACAAATAGTTGAAAAACAAATACCTAAAAGAATTGCAGAAGTTACATTTACAGAACAAACATTTATATTAGATCAATCAACAAAAATGTCTTCCATTTTGTCTAAATTTGACCTAACACCTATTTGAGTAAAGAAGATTTCAATTTAAAACAATAGCTATTTAATTACTTAGAGTTAAGGTTTAGTCTTAGGTGTGCCTCTAAAAATCCTTGATCAATTATTACCACTTCATCTAGATATTCTCTAATTTGTTCTATATCGTGATGAATCATAATAATGGTCACTCCCCTTTCAGTTTGTAAAAACTTTAAGTAATCCAAAACCATTATTCGACTTTTAATATCCAAGAAGTTAAGAGGTTCATCTAACACAATAATTTTTGTTCCTTGGGCTATAGATCTGGCAATTATTGCCTTTTGTCTATTCCCTCCAGAGAGGGCATTGAGAGATTTGCCAGATTCTTTTTCAAGCCCTAATTCCTGAATGATTGAATAAATTCTTTTTTCTTTCTCTTCTTTGGAGAACTTTGAAGTTATTAATCCTTCGCTAGGAGCAAAACCTACAGAAATAAAGTCAAACAATGAAATATCTTGATACATAATTGAATGTTGCGGTATATATGCAACATTTCTGGCAAAGGATTTAATGGAGATGTCTTGTAAATTTTTACCTATTCAATAGACTTGTCCTTCATAATTTGATAACAAATTCACAATTATTTTTGCTATAGTACTTTTTCCAGAACCATTTCTACCCACTACAGCAATAAATTTTTTAGACATCAAGCTTAAATTAATAGATTGGATTAATTTTTCCTTGTTTTTATTGGCAAGATATTTAGATCACTTTTGAGATATTTTTTCCCTCTTAGCAAGGAATTTATATATTGGGTAAAAAGCTGAAGAAAAAGTTTTATAAGAAAAAGATAGATTTGAGATTACTAATAGTTTTTTAGAACTAGAAAGAGAAATTTCAGGGAATGCAGTTTTTAATAATGGAGTTTTGAAGTTTATTTCTAAAGAATTTTGATTCATTTGATCTCATGATTTAACTGGTAATGATTGAATAGCATATTTCATAAAAACTAATCCCAATGGATTTAGTAAGCCCTCTATTCAAAAAAAGAACTTAAATAAATTGCTGATATTTAAGTTGGAGGTATAGATTTTTAGAAGAAAGATAATTTTGAATAAAAAAAGTAATCCAATAATTACTAAGAAAAAGATCTTTCATCTTTCAATAAATCCAAAAGAAGGGAGAGAAAAAGAGCTTAAATAATTGAAAGATAATCAAATTAGAAATAAACTGGCAATTGATCAATGGGTCACTGTGGCCCATTTGAGACTTAATTTAAATGGAAAATTTCTCCAAGAATTTAAAAGAAGTGAAAAGTAAAGTTTAATAGCCAATTAGAGAGGAATTTAATATTCTTTCTCACTTGCTTTCAGAAAGATCTAAATCATAGAGTTCATTTAAGAATTTCGGCTTTAAAACTTTTCCTGTCTTAGAAAATTTTTGCAATATTCCATTTTTAATTGCAATTATCTGGGAAGATAATTGAGATATTTCTGCAAAATTGTGAAGGTTGGCAATAACAATTTTTTTGGAATCTTTCAATTCTTTAAAGAAGGAAATTAAAAAAATTTTGTTTTCTATATCTAAGTGTGTTGTCGGCTCATCCAAGAGAATTATTTCAGCTTCTTTGATCATTATGCTAGCCAAAATAACTTTTTGTCTCTGCCCTCCAGACAGTTCTCCCATTCTAGAATATCGAAAATCTTCTAGTCCACACTTTTTCATTGCCTCCAATACTTTGAGGTGATCTTCTGCAGTTGCCTTTTGAGTTCTTTTCAGAAAAATAAATCTGGAATAGAGTAAGAAATCATAAATAGGAGTATCTGGTTGAATTTCCAACTCCTGAGGAATATATACAACTCTTTGCCATAGAGATTTTCTTGGTATTAATTGAATTGGCTTTCCACCTACTTGAACTTTTCCTGAACTTGATTCCAAAATTCCTCCAATGTTTTTCAATAAAGTTGTTTTTCCAGCCCCATTGGGTCCTATGATGGAATAGAATTCACCCTTTTTCAATTTCAAGTTAATATTCTTTAGTATCTTGTAGTCTGCCTTAGAAAAGCTCAGATTGGATAATACGATTTCTGACTTAGAGTTATCAGAACTTAGAAATTGATAACTATTGGATTTGTTTTGAATTTGTGGTTTGTAAATCTGTTTTCCAGCTAGCCTTAGGAGTTTAACTCTAAGGAAACGCAAGTATGCTCATCCAAATATGTTGGTAATTGAGTAAAAGAGAATCCACTTAATCTTCTCTTTTTTATTTAATTTGCGATCTAGGAATATGAAAAATATTGAAGCAATTAGAGAAATAGTAAATATTGATTCAATAATTAGTCCAAAAATTCCTATTTCTATTCAATTGTTAAAAGAAAAGAATTTTTCTTTAAATGGAGCAAAATGTTGGTAGATTTGCTGCTGTTGCTCTTGTTCTCCTGAATTTATTGTTTCCGGTTCAATTAGAGTTTTTCAATCTAAGTCCTTAAAGAAAGAATTCAATAAATTCTTTAGTTTGGGGAGATATGCCAAGGAGGAAGTAATCATTGAGCCTGAATTTTGCGCTTGAGAATCAATTTTCGCAAGAGTTGGTTCAGGCATTAGTTGAATTTGACTAATTGTTTTTCTAAGATAAGAGAGACTTCCTGAAGAGTAAATTAAATTTCAAGAGCTGAAGTCAGACGGTGATGTTGTTTTCATAAATTCATCTTGCTTAAGTGTTTGAAAGTTTGATTGAATTTGTTGAGTAATCTGATTCAAACCAATTCCAGAAGTTATACAGCCTAAAGAGCAAATAGATAAAGTTAAGAATTTCATTAGAGATTTTTGTTTTTAAGTAATAACACCAAGAAAATTGGAGTTATTATGGCAGTCGAAAATATTCCAATAGGAACATTTTGAGCTAGATTTACTGATAAGAAAGTAGCTAAAACTACCAGTAAAGCTCCAATAATAAAGCTAGCTATTACATTAGAAGATGCTTTATTGCCGAACAGAAATATTGAAATATGGGGAGCTATTATTCCTAACAGTGAAATAGTTCCAACTAAAGCACTTTCAATCCCAGCTAATAAAGCAATAGCTCCAAATAACATAATTCTTAACCTGTGAACTTTTATTCCCTGAGATGTTGCATAATCCTCTCCAATTTCCATAAGTTCTAGTTCTCTTCTAAAAATTCAGATAGTAATTGAGATGATTGCAATTAGCAAGAATGAAACTATAGTGGATATTCTTCACTCAGGAAATATGGAAATATTACTAATGTCTGGAAGTTTTCCATAACTATAGTTGGAAATTTCTACAGATATTTGTTGTGAGTTATCTTTGTTTTGAGTTATGAAACTCAAAATAGCTACACTAATTGCTTCACAAAGAAATTGGAAGACAATTCCAGAAATTACAAATGATTTAGAGGATTTCTTTTTCTTAGATAGTCAATAAACTATTGCAGTACCAAAAATAGATGCAAACAAAGAAATTATTGGCAAGACCGCCTTTAAAAAGGGAAGAGAAGACTTTTCTCCATCAAAGTTCAAGAAAATAAAAATGCTTATCGCAATGATATTTAGAGACCCTATTCCCAGCAAAGAAATGTCGGCCAATGGGTTTTTGGTTAACTTTTGTAACATTAATCCCGATACCCCTAATGCTCCTCCGCTGAAAATTGCTAAAAAGTATTGCCATAATCTAGGATTTAAGGCTTTATAGGAAAAGTCATATTTTCAATTGAATGTGAAAAGAGTAAAAAAAGAAGCTGATAAAAGAACTAAAACTAAACAAATTCACTTAGAAAGCTCATTTTGTGCCCTAATTTGTAGAGCTCCCGCCCTACTCAATTAGTGTGAAAAATTACAGGAAAAACAGACTTTCATTATTTCTTGATCAAAAATAGTAGAAATGTGGCACCTAAAGCCACAATTAAATTCGAACTAGAAATATAAGGTACAAAAGAGTTAATAGTTATTGCTAAAAGCAATAAGCAAATAGAGATCATAGTTGAAACAGGAATTATTTGTTCATATTTTCTGGTTCTCAAAACCTTTCTAGCGATATGCGTGCTGATTAAGCCCAAAAAAGCAATATTTCCAACTAAGTTAATAGTTAAAGTGTTACAACACAAGATAATTAGGTAACCAATAAATTGCAGTAACTTTACATTGACTCCCAATGAAAAGGCTTGATCAAAACCTAATTCTGCTAGATTTAAGTTTTTTGCTAATAATCTAGTTGAAAGTAAGAGAATTAATGCAATTGGAAATGCAATTTGAATTAATGGATATTGGGAGGGAAATAAATCATAGATATTTTCAGCCCCTCCCATTGCCAAAGCAAATGATGTTTTCAAAGATACTTCACTATATTCCTTTATTAGGTGAACAGCAGTTCGAAAAAAAATATTTAGCACCAATCCAAAAAGTATCAACATAGTACAGAAATTCTGCCTTTCTCAAACAGGATTTCTGTTAAATAGGAACAGTATTAAGGAGAAAACAATAAATGAAAAGAATAATGAAACTACAAAATAAGCTCAGTAATAATTTCCAATACTGGCTCCTAAAAAAGCCTTTAAGATAATTAATCCAAATGCAGCTCCATCCATCATTCCTAAAGTGGAACTGTCTGCCAGCGGATTTTGCAGTAAGGATTGAGAAATATTTCCTGAAATTGCCAATAAAGTTGCTGCAATAGCAGAGGCAATGAGAATTCAGGAGATTCTTTGATATGACAAAAAGCCAATACCTTCTGTTTCTTTTCCGCCTTGTGCTGGAGCTCTAAAACCAAAAAAAGGAGATAGTATTTGCTCTAAATCTCATTTCTCAATATTTCTGGAAAGATTCAAAAATATTAGGGAAATAGATATGAGTGAAAGAAGTAGAATTAAAACTTTCTTATTTGAGAGAAGTGAATTTCAGTTAAATTGCTTATGGTTTAACTCTTTGGATAGTTTGAAATTGTATATATATTCTGCAGGCCTACAATAGGCCTGAAGAATGTTAGACATATTTTTTTATTTGTTGAATAATTTCTTGTTGTTCGGTTTTCGGGGTGTAATTTAAAAAGATTATTTGGCTCGCCCCTAAGGAGCTAAAAGTTCATGAGACAATTTGCTTAAATTCAGATTCTCCTATTTTTGTTTGACTAACTCCTACAAGTATTAATCTCTTGGAGTGAAATATTTTTCTTGAACTTATACTGCACCAATCCAACACATTTTTCATAAAACCTGAAAAATTGTAGTTGTATTGCGGAAATACAAAAATTAGTATTTGGTGTTCTTTTATTTTTTCTACTAAGAAAGAAATTGTAGGTGGAAATTCATTTTTCTCTATTACTTCATTACTAATAAGGGGAATATTTTCTGATGAATTTAAGTAAATAGCCCAAGTCAAAAGCTCTCTCGAAAGAACCTCGGATAAAGCAAAACTTTTAGATTTTTTACTATTACTTCCGCAAATAATTAACTTCTTTAACAAAGTTTCTAAATACTAAGAAAAATAATTAATAGCATTGGCAACAGCAATACCATGTTTATTGGTAGTGTGTAGGTTAATTAGATTGGAGTTGTAACCAAAAGTTGTAAATTCAGGAGAAAAGTCCACTGCAACTCCAAAACCACATTGTTCAATCATTAATAGATCATTGTGTTCATTGCCAATTCCACAACATTCACTTAATTTCCAACCTTCAATTTCATTAATTTTTTGAATAGCAAAAAATTTATTAACTTTTCTATCTATTATTTCCAGCAATCAAGGGCCATGTATAGATACATAAAATTCAGAAAACTTGGATTCAATTAGGATTCTCAGCTTTGCTGAGTTTTTATGAAAAGTAAATAGAATTATTTTTTGTATATTTTCCCATCCATTTTGGTAGTTTTCGGTAGTATTTATTCTTATAGTTGCGTTGTATTTTTTGATAAATTTTTTTGCAACCATTCTTGAAATCCAATTATTTTCTACAAATACTTGATTTTCCGAATCTACTATTAAAAAAACAAAAGAATAATGTCTTTTCAAAAAACTTAATAATTTAAGTAATTGAGTGGTTTGAAAAGTTTGGAGGTGAATAATTTTTTCATCTCTATTGTCAAAAAGTAAACCACCATTTAAACAAATAAGATAAGGGATTTTATAACCCCCCAATCTGTCTTCAAGTCAATTAGCAATGGATTTCGCTCTAATTAAATTTCTTCCAGTGGCCAAAATAAATTGATTGTTAGTATTTTCTAGAAAAGCGCTTACAGTTGAAAGAGTGTAAGTCTTTACTTTTTTTCAAGAGTATTTTTTAGGAGATAAAAGAGTTCCATCAAGGTCTGAAAAAATTACTTTTATTTCTGGTTTCATATATTGCTAAAAACTCAAAAGGTTAGTTATGTTTTATCTAAACTAACTTTTGAAATTTAATTATTTCTGTGAAAATCCTAATTCTCTATCGAAGATTCCAATTAATTCAGACAAGCTTCTTTCAATAGAGTCATTCAGAACTTTATATTGAAATAAAGGTAACTCCTTTATTTCCTCTTCTCCTTTTTCCAATCTTTCTCTGATTTCTTGTTGCTTCTCAGTTTCTCTCGACTCTAATCTAGTTCTCAAGTTCTCCAAGGAGGGGGGATAAATGAAAATAGAAACAAAATCGCTTAATTTTCTTCTTAATTGATTGAAACCATCTGTTTCAATTTCTAGAATAATATTCTTTCCAGCATCGATCAAATCTTTGAAATTCTTCCAAAGAGTTCCGTAATATTGCCCAAAAAAATGAGCATGTTCCAAAAAACCATCTTTTTTTATTAAGTCCTCAAATTCTTCTTTTGAAATAAAGTAATAATCTTTTCCGTGCTCCTCCCCCTCTCTAGGCCTTCTAGTAGTATGTGAAATATTTACAGTTAAGTTAAATTTTTCAATCTTAATGAGTTGTGACAATAATGTTTTTTTGCCAACTCCACTAGGTCCGCAAACAATGAATATTTTGCTTTTATTAGCCAATTATTAATTAAATATTTAATGGAACTAGTGCCACTTTAAATTTTCACATTTAATTTAAAAAATCAGTTCTGCCTTGTCTATTTTTAGAAAAACACTTCGATTACCAAAAACTGATTTTCCTATGAAAGCTAATTTAGTTGAAAGACAAGCTGATTATTCCCAATTTTGACTTAGAGAAAAAGTTTATGAGTCTAGACTTAAAAAAAATTCCAATAAATCTTTATTTTTAGTTATTGATGGACCGCCATATGCAAATGGTGCTATTCACATGGGACATGCCCTTAATAAGATTTTGAAGGATTTCATAGTCAGATGAAAGAATATTTCAGGTTTTAAAAGTCCATTTTTACCTGGATGAGATGTTCATGGCCTTCCAATAGAACATAAAGTGGAAACAGAAACCAAGGATTTTAAGAGATTATCTCTACCAGAGAGAAGAGAAAAAGCTTTCAATTATGCCAAGTCACAATTAAATCTTCAACTTTCTCAATTAAAAAGCCTTCATTTAATTCATCCTTTAAATAATTACTACTCAACTTCTGATATAGATTTCATAGAAAGGGAGTATTCCCTTTTTTTGAAACTCTGAGAAAAAGGATTAATTATTAGAGAATATAAGCCAGTTGCTTGATCTTATTCTTCCCAAACAGCTTTAGCAGAATCAGAGATTGAATATGAAGAAGTAGAATGCGAGAGCATTTACTTCTCGTGAGAAATAGTTAATTCCAACAATTCTCAATTATTAGGTTCGAGGATAATACTCTGAACCACAACTCCATATAGCTTGGAAAGCAATTTAGCAATTGCCTTGAACCCAGAACTTCAATATTCTTTGGCTAGGGATGTTTTTGGAAAAATTTATATTGCCTCAAAAAATTTTTTTCTCAGAGAGGGCAATAGTTTTGAGATAATCCGAGAAATCTCTGCAAAAGACTTATTGAATTCCCAATATCTAAATAATGTAACTGGAGAAAAAAAACCTATTTTTTCTGCAGATTTTGTTTTAGAAAGTCAAGGAAGCGGTTTTGTGCACTTAGCTCCAGGATTAGGCCCAGAAGATTATTTAATTTGCAAGAAAAATAATATTTCTCCTTATTGCTTGATTAATCATCAGGGATTTTTTGAAGAAGGAGTTAAGTTTTCGGAAATTTCAGGGAAATTTTATAAAGATGCCTCTCAAATAGTTATTGAATTCTTAAAAAAAACACATTCTTTGCTCAGGACAGAAAAAATAACTCATAAAGTCGGGAAAGATTGAAGAACAAAAAAACCAATTTTGTATAGGGCTACGGAACAGTGATTTTTGAACTTAAAAGATCTGAAAAACCAATTAAACAAATCTTTTGCAGAGAAAACTTTTTCTAATCCTGATTGGCTCTTTGCAAAACTAAAAGAAACAGTATTTTCTAGAGAAGAATGATGTATATCTAGACAACGAGCCTGAGGACTTCCTATTCCAATTATTTTTAAGAATGGAAAAGAGTTCGGGGGACTCAATCAATTAAAAAAGAATGTTTCCATTCTTCTTAAAGAGGGAGTCGATGCTTGATATACCAAACCAATTTCTCACTTCATTGGAGAACAAGATAATTTGGAGGAGTTTACAAAATCTTATGATGTTCTGGATGTCTGGTTTGACTCCGGCTCTGTTTTTTCAAGAGATGAAGAATTAATAAATCACTCTGAGAGTTCGATAGTTTATTTAGAGGGAATAGATCAACTTAGAGGTTGATTTAATTCTTCCTCCATTCTTTCCATTGCCAGTAATAATTGTTTGCCCTTTTCTTCTATAGTTTCCCATGGATTTGTTTTGGATGCCTCCAAAGAAAAGATGTCCAAATCCAAGGGCAATGTAATAGATCCAGTTGAGTTAATCAAGAAAGTTGGAGCAGATATTTTCAGACTTTGAATAGCAAGTGTTAATTATTCCAAAGATATTAGTTTTGGAGAAGAGAAGATTTCAATTTCTCAACAAGACTATAGGAGAATAAGAAATATTATTTTTAGGTTTTCTCTTGGAATTATTGGAACTAATCATTGAGGAGAAATTGAGTTATCAGATTGAAATTTTCAATTCCCCGAACACCAATATATGTATTTGTATTTTTGAAAACTTCTAATTAGTGCTGAAGTGGAACTAAATTCATTTAATTTCTACAAAGTCATTAGTAAATTCAAAGAATTTTTAGAACTTTATTCCAGTTGGTATTTAGAGCTGGTTAAATCAGCTTTATATTCCAGAGATTTAAAGGATATATATAGAAATGAATCAGTAAAGGTGATTTCAACAATCTTTAAATATTCTTTAATTCTTTTTTCTATATTTATCCCTCAAACTGCGGAGGAAGTTTACCGATTTTTGGATATTCCAAATAAACAATTGTCCATTTTTCTAGAAGATTGAAATCTTCCTAAAAAAAAGAATTTAATGGGAGAAGCGGAATTTGAAAAATGAAATTATTTCTTTCAATTAAGAAGTGAAATTCTTAGTCAATGAGAAAAGCAGATGGACAATAAATCTTCTGGAGAGAAGCTTCAACTCTTGAAAGAACAAAAAGTATTTTTGCCTAAGAAAAAAATTAAGTACTTTGAAAATGAAGATTTAACAAGATTATTGATGGTCGCAGAAATAGAAGAAAGTCAGGATGAGGAAATTAGTTTTGAACTAACTAAAAAGCCGAGATGTCAAAGATGTCTTTGCTCTTGTGAATCATTAATTAAAGAACAATTTGAAGAGGAAGAACACAATTTATGCCATTTTTGCTGTTTATCCCTTCAAGAATACAGGGAAAACAACGAAAGAAAAAGTTAAATAGCTAATCATCAAGACTCAATCTCAGGAAACATTTCACTTTTTAAATTGGAAGTTCAAAATATAGTTTCCCTTTTCGTTTTTATAGAAGGAGATTAAAAATACTATATTTAGAGCTAAGGATAGACCTATTCAACTAACAAGAGAATTTTGTAGATTTGAATCTGTACTTAATTTAGATAAAAATCAACCCCCTTGAATTGATTGAGTCAATGAGGGTAGAAATAAATTAAACAGAGCTGAACCAAAGATTCCTGCACTTGCCAATCCAAAATGTCTTGACTTAAATAGAAAAAAGAAAGAAAAGAATTCAGGACAAGAAGTTACCAAACTTAGTATTGCCCCTAATCCTATATTTCTGGGAATATTAAATGTTTTTTCAAATTTAGTAACAATATTGAAATTTAGAAATGATAGTGCAGAAAAACAGACGAATATAAAGCCAAATATGCCAAGAAATTTGGAATTACTTCACTTGTCAAACATATTGGAGTAATTTTTGAAATCTTCTTGAGTTTTTTTAGTAAAGGTGAGGTAACAAATTCAAACTATAAAAAACAAAAAAGGTAAAGGACTTAAGGCACCAATGTTTATCTTCGTAGATAGACTAGTCCAAGAAACAGCAATTAGCAAAATTGCTAATTCCACAGTAAACAAAAGTCACAGAAGTGTTTTACTTTGAAAAATAGATTCAATAAAGCTCTTATATTCTCCCTCAGTAAATCTTTTTCTTTTAACTAAAAAGTAAAGGCAAATGCCTAATCCAGATAAAAAGATTATCTGGATTAAGCTGGCTCCCGTTAGGTTATAGAAAGAGTCAATTGAGTATTTGAAATCTGAATTGCTTCTATCATAAATACCAGCAGTAATAGCATTTATTACCTCTGGGAACGAAGTCCCAGTAGCTAATAAACTAGAACCTACAAATCTTTCAGATAAATTAAATCTGTTAAGTACACCCTTAATTGATTCAGAAAATAAGAAAGATAGTGCAAGTACTCCTGTACTAGTTAATAAAAATGAGAATAGTAATACAAATGGACTTTCTAGGAGAGACGACGACAGATTAATTTATTATGGCGGGGGTGGCAGGACTCGAACCCACAGCACGCAGTTTTGAAGACTGCTGTTCTGCCAATTGAACTACACCCCCAAATTAACAGGGAGAAATCTTAACTAAATTTAAACGTTAATAAAATGGCGGAATAGAGAGGATTCAAACCTCCGCATAGAGAAAGACTCTATCTAACAGCTCTCCAAGCTGCCCTCTTAAATCACTTGAGTACTATTCCGTTATAGAACTCACTATTTTATATTATCTGTCTAATTAGATTGTTTTCAGCAAATTCACAATCTATATAAAGTTAGTTTTCAAGAAAATCCTAGTTTTCCGTAATCAGAACATCCAGAAAACCCAAATTTAACTAAATAGTCATCTAAAAGAAGCAAAGAAGCCCAGAACTCTCTCTTTTTTTTCAAAACAGTAGATGCAATTAGTTTATGTCCCCCACCTCCAAGTCGAGCGGCCATTTTATCTATTGGAAGTCTTTTAGATCTAATGGAACATTTCCATTTTTTAAGAAATTTATCTTCAATAAAAATAACTCAAATTTCTATACCTGAGATATTTTCAAGGTTAGATATTGCAGATACATAATCTTGAATTGAATATTTTTTCAATAGTTTTGCACTAACTATTGAAAAGGCTAAACCATTAGGTGTTATTTTTATATTTCTGATTACCTCTTGATCAAAAAGTCTTTTATTTAGACTATTTTCAATAATCAATTCATTAATAGCTTTTCTTCTTATTCCCTTACTTAAGAGCTTTCAGAGAAAGTAATGGGTGGATGGTGTTATGTGTGTTTTAAGGTGATTAGTATCAGTGATTATTCCTGCGTAGAGATATTGGGACATTTGGGGAGTAAAGGCATATCCATAGTTGGATTCAAAATAAAGTAATAATTCTACTAGTATTTCCGCAGTGGAAGAATAAAGGTGATTTATAAATTCCAACTGGGCAAAAGAATTAATTTTTGGATGGTGATCTATGACAATTAATTCTTGACAGTAAATATGTTTTTGAGTTAAGATTCTCTCTTCATTGGGAGTATCTAAAACTATTCCTAAACTTTGTTTTAGCTCTTGATTAGTGAATTCAGTGGCTATTTCTCCATTTCAATCAAAAAGTTCCTTTTCATTTTGAGTTAAAGATTCTGGGAGAATTCAAGCAACAACTTTTTTTGATGGAAAATTAATGCTAATTCACTGATAAATAGTGAATGCAGAAGCATAGGCATCAAAATCTGGTTTTAAGTGTAGGAATAATGAAATATTTTGGTATTGTTGAATTTTTTGGAGAAATCTTTCTCCAAAATCTTCTAATACCTTACTGTGAGTTTTTACTTCTACTAATTGAGAAATAGTTAGCGAAAACTAAAGAGAGGGAAATCCAAATCTTATTCAATTTAAATCTTGGGGAGTCAAAGGAGGACTAATCCCGCCAATAATATATTTTTGATACCACTCTTTTGAGTAGTCAATTACTTCTTGAAAAGAACCTAAATTAATCTTCATTTCGTCAATGACTATCATTTGTGGATTTTCCTTACTCCATTCTTCTTTTGCATTTGGGTTGAAATTATCAGGCTTTAGATAGTGATTTTTATTTAAGAAGGCTATGCAAAAATAACCTTTTTCAATATTTCTTAAGTAAAGATACAAAGCCAATTGAAATTGATATTCTTCTGGAATTTGCAATTCTTTAGTTTCAATTGAAAATCACTTATGTATATTTCCCTTAAGCTCTTTGATTATTGGTTTTCCAAAATTATCTCTTACCAGTCTTAACTCATTTTCTTCAAATGTATAACAATACTTGTCTAGCGGAGTAGTCTTTATTTCAAGTATTGTTTGAACGGAATCTCCTGTGATTTCTTCACCATCTGGAATTCCCCCAAATATTTCATTGTCCGGAAAAATATCATATCCTACTTCTTTGCTGTTATATGAAGTAAACTTTTTGTTTAATTCCTTTTCAGCATATCTTAGCAAGACTTTTTCTATCACTACCCCCGCTTCCGCAAAGAAGGGTTCAATTTCCATTTCCACAAAACCTAACATTTCGCATCAACATTGAAAAGGAGATTTATATTTATTCCTTCCAATAACAGCCGCAATTCTGGATCCTGTAATTTTTCTCTTATATTTGGCAGACTTTTGTCTGCCTAATTTAGTTAAGAAAATTTGATTATTTGCAAAATAAAAATCTTCAGGATAGGAATAATTTTTAAATTTCAAATTTAAGTAATTAAATTAATTACCTTTCCTGAAATAATTACATATCTTTTTAATTTATTTTCCCTTAAAACTTGTAGGTATTCAGGCAAAGACTTGAAGTGACTAAAGATTTGTTCCTCAGTCTTTAAGTTAATTGGAAGCCTTACCATAATTTTGTGTTTTCCATTAAGTTGAACTGAATAATTAGCGAACTCTTCTGAAAAATTTTTCTCAGAAATTTGTGGTCAACTTGAAAAATAAAGAGAGTTGGGTTGTTTTAAAAGATTTCTTCAGATCTCTTCTGCAATACTTGGAGCAATCAAACTAATCATTTGAATTAAGGCAGAATGTTCTAGTCAATTTTTTGGTTCACCCCTCTGGAGATATTTAAAAAATACCATTAATTCAGAAACTAAAACATTGAATTTAAAAGCTTGAATATTGTATTCAACTTTAGATAAGAATTGAGAAAGTTTTTTAGTTGGATTTAACTCCTTAGAGCTCAAAACCCCTTTAATATCTAAAAAATATTTGTAGAGTTTTTCAATTCATTGTTGAAATACTGGTAGTTGTCTACTATCTCAATATTGAGTTAACTCCAAAGGCCCTAAAAAAGCCACACTTAGTCTAATAACATCTCCTCCCCATTCTTGCAGTAGAGAGGAGATTGAAACATAGTTATTTTTAGATTTAGACATTTTTTTCCCATCTTCCCCCAAGATCATTCCCTGATTTTTGAGAGTATAAAAAGGCTCATCTCCAGAATCTATTTGCAAACCAAGAACTGAATAAAGAACTTTATATCAGAATCTGGCATATAGCAAATGCATAGTTGCATGTTCTTGTCCCCCAATATAAAGATCTACGGGCATTCATCTTTCTATTTTTCGCTTCGCTTCTTCACTATCAATGGGAAGATAATGATTATTTTTCTTGATAAGATAGGCTAAATAGTATCAAGAAGAGGCAGCTCAATTTGGCATGGTGTTAGCATCTCTTCTAAAACCCTGTTTTCAATAAATTCAATCTTCATAGTATTCCAATGGAGAAGTTTTGTTTGAAGATTTAACTATTATCGGTTTATATTCTGGGAGTTTAAGAGGAAGATTATCTTCTATATAGAAATTGTCACTTGAGTCATAGTAAATTGGAATAGGCTCTCCCCAATATCTTTGTCTCGAGAAGACTCAATCTTGTAATTTAAATCTTTTAACTTTCGGAAGAATCTTTCAATTAAAAAAAGAAGGAATTTTTTTGTCACCAATTCAGTCTTCATAAATTGGCTCTAATTGATTCTCAGAATTTAGATTTGAAGTTGTGAATTTAAATGGAATTTTTTGAATAGTTTGAGTGTCATAGTAGTGAAACAAAACCTCTCTATCTTTCGGAATTTCCTTCAAATCCAAGAGACTATAAATTTCAGATTCTTGATTTATTTGAAAGCCAGATATGGATCTCACTTTGTCTAAATCAGTTTCATAGTGATAAAAAGTTTTACCTTTGATATTTATTTCAATTTGGTAGGCCTCGCGCTCTCCAATTCACTCGGATTGAATAGCTTTTATTTTTTCAGGTCAGTTTAATTTTGAAAGAGAAGAATTTAGCTCTTCTGCATAATTAGTAATTTTTAAGACTCATTGAGTAAGTTTTTTTTGCTTGACTAAGTGATCCCCCCTTTCTGAGTAAAAATTACCATCTGAACCTTGATAAATTTCTTCATTAGCAAGAACAGTTTGTAATTCATCAACTCAATTAACTTTTCTCTCTTCTAAACTAGCTAAACCTTTTTTATAGAGTTGAATAAAAATTCACTGTGTAATTTTGTAGTACTCTGGATCAGTACTATTTATTTCCAATTCAGGATCATAACTAAAAAATAGGGAATTTAATTCCCTTCTAAAGTTATTGATATTTTGAAGCGTGAATTCTTGTGGTGGTTTTTTGTTTAAATTTGCAAATTGTTCTGCGGGGAGCCCAAAAGCATCTCAACCTATTGGATGCAAAACAGAAAATCCCTTCATTTTTTTGTATCTAGCAATAATATCTGTAGCTAGGTAACCTTTTACATGCCCTATATGAAGCCCTGCCCCAGAAGGGTAGGGAAACATATCTAGTATGTAGTATTTAGGCTTAGTTAAATCATCCTCAAAAGAGTAAGTTTTTTCTTCTTTTCACGTTCCAATTCATTTCTCTTCAATCTTTTTAAAAAATTCCTTTTTCTGGTCGGTAGTGAAAGAAGAAAAATTTGTCTCTTGTTGAGTTATTGGTTTTTAGAAGAAATTAAGAAGACTTTAGGGAGGACATTGAACAAATTCCGTGTGAATTCTTAGGAAAAGCAATTGCATCTCTAATGCTTGGAAGATTTAACAGTTCTTTTATTAATCTTTCTCAACCAATTGCAATACCTAAATGTGGAGGAGTTCCGAACTCTAAAGCCTGAATGAATCAACCTAAATCGTGGTTAATAGATTCTTCTGAATGACCCAATAGTTTAAATATTTCCTTTTGTAGTTGAGAATCTGTAATTCTCTCAGAACCAGAAGCAATCTCGGCACCATTCAAAACCAAGTCATAACCAGTAGATTTTCAATCAAAAATATTTTCAGACTCTTTGATTGGCATAGTAAATGGATGGTGTGTTGTGACTAATTCACCATCTTTGTTTTTTTCAAAATAATTTCAATCAACTATTCAAACAAACTTGTAAGGTTTGTTTTTATCTGAATCAGTTAATCCAAATTTAAAAAGCTTATTTCTCAATGAACCCAGAAGATACAAGGGCTTTTTATCTTCTCTTAAAGAACTTGTTATGTAGAAAACATGGGAATTTGGCTTTAAGTTTAGGGAATTGATGAATTCATCTATTAAATCATCTAATTCTCCACCTAATTCCAAATCATCTCCCTTAAATATGTACTTGATTTTTGGACTCAACAGAGATGAGAGTTGTGTGGGTTCTATTTTAACCCCTTGAAACTTTATATAGTGATAAATTTGTGAGTGAGAATCCCTAGATTCTCATCTTTGAATAATTAAAGGATTTCTCAAATCAGGTTTATCTGTTCCGTATTTTTGAAGAGAATCTGAAAGACTTAAAGTTTGAAAATCCTGATTTTCTAATTTAACTCCTAAAAGTTTATCTATTAGAAGTATTAATAAGTTTTCAATTATTTCAAATAATTTTTTAGATGTAGAAAAAGATATTTCAATATCCAATTGAGTGAATTCATATTGCCTATCTTCCCTTAATTTTTCAGCTCTGAAATTTCTAGAAAATTGAAAATAAGATTCAAATCCTGAAATCATTAATAACTGCTTATAAATTTGAGGAGATTGAGCTAAAGTAAAACTTTCTTTTACTTGATCATTAATCAATGTAGAGAAGGTGTTGGCACCTTCTTTTGCCGGAAAAGATAATATGGGTGTATTAACTTCTGTGAAACCCAAAGAGCTTAAGTATTCAAATGTAATTAATTTTGCTTTTGAACTGAAAGAAAGATTTTTCTGTAAAGATTTTCTCCTTAGATCAAGATATCTGTATCGCATTCTATATTTTTCTTCACTGACTCTCTCTTCATTCAGATCAATAGGAATAGTCTTAGCTTTGGAGATTAACTTTAATTTTTCTCCCTCCATTTCTAGTACACTCCTGTTTTCTGAGATTTTTGGAATTCCCTGAATTAAGACTACACTCTCTCTAGCTAAACAGTTAGGTTCCAATTTATCTAGAGAGAAATTAACTGAGATTCAATCGCTACAATCTCTGACAACTAAGACAGTTAGGTTTTTAAATTTCTTAATTCTCTCTAAAAATCCTGCAATAACAACTTTTTGTGAGAGAAATTCAGGAAGTTTGGAAATTAAAACTCTTTCCGAGAGCAATTAGATTTAATGTTCAACTAAGTTTTGTAACTCTCGAATCAGATCCTCATCTTTACTTAAAGGAAAAGAAATTTGAAAGCTTTTATTTTGTTCTTTCAAAATAATTTCATTGTTTTCTTTTTCTTTAGCTCCGTAAATCAATAACCACTTTATGTTTTGTTTTTCAGAGAACTTAAAGTGAGACTTCAAGTCTTTCAACTCTCAGTTTGACTCAACCTCTAAGTCATTATCTCTTAATTTTTTTATTAACTCAATAATTTTGGATTCAACTTCTGGGAATAAATTACATAAATAGACTTTTTTATTAGGTTGAGTTGGTCATTCATATTCTGATTTCTCGAGCGAGTGAATTAACCTTTCAATTCCAATAGCCAATCCAACTGAAGGAACATCTTTTAAGTCTTTTGATAAATGACTGAATTTATTAAACAATTCATCATATCTCCCCCCTCCCGCAACTCCTAGACCTCTATAATTCCACTCAAACACAATTCCAGTGTAGTAATCCAAACCTCTAACTAGAGTTTCATCTCAAGTGTAATCAACTCCCAGTTCACTTAAGAATCTTTTTATTTTCTTTATTCTCTCCAACTCTTCCTCACTTAAGAATTGTTGAATTTTAGGAGCTTTTTTTACTATATCTAGCAAAGAATCTTTTTCATCATCCAATATTCTTATTGGATTATTTTTGATTCTTTCTAGTGAATTATTACTTAAACCTTCATTATTTTTTAAGAAGTATTTAGTAAGTTCTTTGGTTCACTTTCTCCTAGTCTCTTTATTTGAGAGAAAGTTGACTCTTAACTTTAGTAGTCCTAAATTAAGAGTATTTTTAAAAAAAGAGTCCAACATATATATAAGTTCAACTTCATAAGCTAGAGAACTAGCCTTAATTATTTCTAATCCAAATTGAGTGAATTCTCTGAATCTTTGATTCTGTGGCCTTTCGTGCCTAAAACATTGTGAAGAATAAAAGAATTTCAGTGGAGAAGGGTTACAGGATAATAATTTTTCTGAAGCTATTGTTCGAGCAACAATAGCAGTTTCCTCTGGCTTTAATACATAATCTTCATTTTTCAGAAAGAATAATTCTTTTTTTAGAATCTCTCCTTCGGGATTATTGGAGTCCAAAAAAATAGAACTTCTTTCAAAAGTTGGAGTTTGAATTTTCTTGAATCCAATAGATCTTGCTCAATAACTTAACTTTTGAACAAGAAATTCTCTTTTATTTATTTCCTCCTCAAAGAGAGCTCTAGTTCCCTTAGGTTTTTTAAGAATTTTGATTACTTTTTCTTCTTTCAAAATTAGTGAAATTGAGAAAAAGTTGTGTAACTAATGGTGTTTATCAATAGCTTTTTGAATTAGTGAGACAAAAAGTTTTTCAGGATTATTTGGTCTTGAATTGAATTCTGGGTGATATTGAACTGCAATGAAGAATGGATGATTTTTGAGTTCTATTGCCTCTACAATATCCCCTTCATATGCAGAAAAAATTAATTCCTTGTCATTAACCAATTTTTCTTTAGCAAGTTTCAAATTCAGAACATATTTATTTCTATGTCTAGCCTCTTTTTCTAAAGTACCATAAATCTGATGCATCTTACTGAACCCTTCCAATTTGATTGTTCTATTTCCAAGTCTCATATCCATATTTTCTTTTCACGGGACAAAAACAGGAAATGTTGTGTTTGGGTTCAGCTCAACACTGTCAGCCCCTAGAAGATTTAAGACATTTCTGAAATATTCAATAACAGCCAGTTGCATTCCAAAACAGATACCTAGGAAAGGTATCTTGTTTTCTCTAGCATATTTAATTGCAAGAAAAATACCACTCAGAGATTTGCTTCCAAAACCTGGAGGGACACAAATTACTTGAAAATTAGATAGTTGTTTTGGAGATGTCAAGTCAGAGGAGTGAATAATTTTGATTGAAATATCTGCAGATAATTTGTAGCCTGCAAATTTAAGAGATTGGATTATAGAATAGTAAGACTCCGGAGAATCAGAGTATTTACCAACTATAGCCACTTTAATGTGATATTTCTTAACTTCTTTAATTTGTTCATTGAAGTCTGTTCATTCCTTTAAATATCTTTTCCCTTTTGCAATATTTCTGGAAGATAAATCAAGTTTCAAAATAGGAGAGATTTTTTCAAATAATCTCTCAGAAAAATAAAGTTGAAGTGGAATTTCATAAATATCTAATGCGTAGGGAGCAGAAAGAATATTTTCTTTAGGAATTGCAGGAAAATTAAAGCTTATTTTCGAAAGTTCAGCTTCACTAATTTCCTTTTCTCCCTTGAGAATTAGCAAGTCGGGAACAATACCTAATTGTCCTAACAAAGCCAAAGAATGTTGGACAGGCTTGGTCTTTTTTTCATTATTGTGGCTTAGATGCAACATCGGAGCCAAGTGAACAAAGGCTAGATCATCTTCTTGCCGTTGTTTTAATTGAGATGCAGCTAATATAAAAGGTTTTTGTTCTAAATCAAAAACAGTACCTCCTAACTCAATTAAGAGAATCTCAGTACCAGAGTTTCTGAAATTATCTAAAGTTGAAAGAATTTCATTGACTAGGTGTGGAACTATCTGTACAGTTTTACCATCATATTTACCACTTCTCTCCTTTTCAAGTAGTCTGTGAAATATTTTTCCAGTAGTAAAGCAAGAATTAGAATTTAACTCCATATCTAAGAATCTTTCATAGTGACCTAAATCTAAGTCAGTTTCCTCTCCATCTTTAGTTACAAACACTTCACCGTGTTGCAACGGAGAAAGAAACTTAGAGTTGTAGTTTAGATAAGGATCAAACTTGAGAACATTACACTTGTAACCTTCAAACTGTAAAACTTTACCTATGGAAGAGAGAATAACTCCCTTCCCCAAGGAAGAATATACTCCCCCAGTGAGAAAAATAATTTTCATATCTATTAATTTAGATTAGTAAATATTGGTTATATAGTTATATATTCTCAAAGTTTCTCCTTTAAGTCCTCCGGACTTTTTAATCTTTTTCATAATCTCTTCAACTCTTAGTTTTGTCTTTAATCTTTCTATATTGTGTAATGTTGTTTGTGGAATTCTGGAACTCCAATAGTTCAATCTTTTGGAGTTAACTTCTCAACCTTCTGGAATTTTGATTATTTGGTAGTCCCCTTTTTCCGTCAATAGATCATCTGAATATTCAATATAGTCATCATCTTCAATTAATCCTTTCGGCTTAAAACAAGGTAATCCATTTATATTGGCTAAATCCTTAACTATTTTTTGATAGATTTTTTTAATCTCTGAATTTTTTCAGGAGCAGAGAATTACAGATGAATTTTGACAATTGGTAGAGTTAGCATTTTCAGAAAAAAAGATAGTTGAACTGGAATTAAATCCTATCTCCTTTAGTATTTTCTCCAATTTAATTTGTTTTTGAGTTCATTTATCATCTGGAAATTCAGCAACAATAACAATAGTTTTGCAAATCTCTAAATCTCTTAAGTAGAAGTTCTTTATGCGATCTTTCTCAAAAATTGTAAATGGAAAAGAAAAAAAGTTAATGTGATCTTTTTTGGAGGAAATTTCCTGTAGTCTTGCAATCAAGTTAGTTGAGAGGCTCTCTCCCGACAATGAAATAATTCCTACATAATTTACTTCCTCTTTTATTAACAGAACATTAGAAATTTCTCCTTCTTCTCCCAGCTCGTATAGTCAAGGGGCTTGAAATTGAGCATTTTTAAATGAATAATTTCCTCTTCCCCCTCTTCCCCCTCTGCAAATTAAAAGATTTTTATCTTTCTTTTCAAGATTCAATCTTTTAACTTTTTTATTTAAGTCATATATTTCTGTCCCTTCTGGAATTTTGAGATAAATATCTGCTCCAGCACTTCCTGACTTATTATCTCTTTGTCCATTAGAACCATTTTGAGCTTTTTTTTCAGAAGTTCTTAAGTGAGAAAAGTCAGAATATTTTGAATCTAGAACTAAGTAAACATTTCCGCCATCTCCACCATTACCTCCAGCAGGACCTAATCGAGAATTATATTTAGTCTTAGTCCACGAAATAATTCCATCCCCTCCCCTCCCAGCTTTCAGCTCCAGCCTTATATAGTTCATTAATCTATTTACTTTTCTTGAACTGTGATATTCACTATTCCTCAACCTCCTCACAGTTGAGCCGCCTGATAAATCAAAAAGTTACAAAAGGCAACAGAAAATAATACTGTTGCTAAGAACGTGCAAGAAAGCAAGAAATAGTGAAAATATTTCGTTTGATAAAGATAGTTGATGTTAATGAAATAGAATATTCCCAGAACTATATACGGAAATAATATTGCTATGCAGGCAATGGAACAGATAATAACAATGGAGCTAATTCAATTTGAGAAGAATTGAGAGTGCGGGCTCACTGATCTAACACTATCTCAATTATTAAGAAATATTCTTGCTATTAAAAGAAAGAAGAGAAGTCCAAGTAGAATTCCAGCACTTTTGAACTCAAATTTTTTTAATTTATCAAAGTTTCCCGGAGCCTTAAATAGTATTTCTATAAAGCTATTGAACTCTGTTCAAGCATTTTTAATTGATTTTTTATAGTTCTCTAGATATGTATAGAAATATCTATAGTTTGCTCCCAAAAAGGGAATATTTAGTCCCATCAATTCTCCCTTCTTTCTAACTCTTACACTAAATATTTCTGATATCTTTTTAAGAATTAACTTTCTCTTGTGGTATCCCTGAATTACCTTTTCAATACTGGCAGTAATAGTAGCTTCAGAGTTTTCTTTTTCGAGTCTGGAATGTAACTCTGGACTTGGAGCTGGATTTTTTTTGAAAAACTCTTCTCTAGAACTTACAAAGATATTTGAGATTGAAGCTGAACTATTATCTTGAGACTCGTGGTTTTTATATAGGAATAATTTGGCTAATTCATTATCTTCTATTTGCTCTAGAGTTCTTTGCTCCTCTTCCATTAACTAGAAGTCAAAGAGCTATTTATTAACTCTTCTACTTTTCTTGCCTTTTGAATAAATAAATCTTCCCTAAAGCTGAGTTTTAAATGAGGTGGAAGATTTAATTTATGAACCAGTTGCCTTTTAAAGAAAGGAGTTAATTTTTCTAACTTATAGAAAATGTCTTTATTTTGATATTTTTGCTTTAGTAACTCTAAATCTATAAAGATAGTTATGTTAGTTAGATTTCTGCTAAGTTTGATGTGATTAATTCCTATGAAGGAATAAATCTGTTCATCTAACTCAGTGAGTCAGATTCTTTTTAATACAACATAGATATCTTTCGAAAGTCTTTCATTAATTATTGACATTTCACTAGATTTTTCTTTCTGTTACTTCAAAACTTTCTATTACATCATCAAGTTCTATATTGTTTCAGTTATGTAGAACAATACCGCATTCCTGCCCCTCTTTAGCTTCTTTGATCTCAAAATTTTCTGTCTTAAAAGATTTGATAGAAGTTTTGGTTAGAAGATTACCCTCTCTAATGAGTTTGACTTTATTTTCTATCTTGATAGATCCGAAAATAACTGAACAACCTGCAATCGTACCAATTTTGGAGTGAGTCCAGAGTCTAATAACTTTACATCTCCCAACCACCTTTTCAACTCTTTCAATGATTCTATTTTTCTCCTTATGATCTAGTATTCTCTCTTCTAATTCATAAACAGATCTGATAGATCAAATAGGAATATTTAGGAATTCTATTTGTGATTCCAATTTCTTCGGAATCTTTTGTTCGAAGTTAATAATTATTGCTTTTTTAACTGAAGCTTCTTTTAAGTCAGCTTCATTTAATTCCCCTGAGCCTATAGACAAGATAGAGTACTTGAATTTAGAAAGAAAAGACCTGATTGCTTCAGAGGACCCCAAAACTTTGCTCTTAATAATGAATGAAAAATGTGTTGGATTGTTTGATTCAGCTATTGATAAGTCATCTTTGAAGTCAAAACCCTCTTGTAAATTTTGAGTTTGAGACTTATAGTGCTCTTGAGCTTCATTTTTATTTGCAAAAGAGAAAAATCTAGTTCCAGGAATAGGTAGTTGATCAAATCCAGCAATAGTTGCTGGGGTTGCAGGAATCAATTTAGACAGTTTTTCTTTTCTCTCTCCTTGAATAGTTTTGAGCTTACAGAAGATTTTTTCCCCAGCAATATAGTCTCCCGAATTTAAAGTTCCCCTGATAGTGATAATCTCTGCAACAGGGCCAAGCCCCTTTTCAATTCGAGATTCTAATATTATCCCTATTGCCGGAGGCTCTAAGGTAGTACAGTAATTTTCTAATTCTGAAATAACAATAATGGTTTCTAATAATTCAGGAATACCTAAACCCGATCTGGCAGATCCCTTGACCAAAACAACATCCCCTCCATATTCTTCCAACTCTATTCCTTCTTGAGTCAAGGACTCCTTAAGAGCTCCTAGGCCCCCCTCCCCTCGGTCAATCTTGTTGACAAAAATAATTAACTTTAAGTTATTTTTCTTAAAGTATTGAATTACCTCTTTAGTTTGGGATTGAACGCCATCTTCTATGGAAATTACTAGGACAATAATGTCTGCAATTACACCCCCAAGTTCTCTTAACTTTTGAAAAATTTCGTGACCTGGGGTGTCTAAAAATGTAATGTAGTTATCCTTCATTTTCACCTGATAAGAAGAAATATGTTGAGTTATATTTGAGTATTCACTTTCAGCAACATTAGTTTTTCTTATTTGGTCAAGCAAAGTAGTTTTTCCGTGATTTACATGACCCATAACAGCAACCACTGGATATTTTTTAACTCACTCTTTTCCACTATTTTCTTTTGCCAAAAGCTCTTCAAAATAGAGATTTTCTCTGTGAGCCTGTTCAGCCTTTATGAACTTAAATCCAAATTCTTCACATAATTCTCTACAATATTTTTCGTCTAATCAAGAATTGATTTGCATTTCAATCCCCCTTAAGAAGAAATATTTGATAATTTCTACAACTGGTATTTTTGTTTGATTGGAGAAAAACTTAACAGAAACTGCCTTGTTGTTGTATTGAAAACTTTCCATTAACTATCTAAGTCTTTCGCCCCCTTTCCCAATTAAATAGAAAAATTAAAAGTTTATCTAGCTATTTGGATTATTTGTTTCTTCTTCAAATTTGAATTTATGAGATTTATAAAGTCTTCCCGCAACATCTGAAGTCTTAGAATCTCAATTCTCATCTATAGGTGTATATTCAATTCTTTCTTCCTTAGCTTCCTGAATTGTTTTAAGGAAAATCTTTCAACCAGTAAGCATTGAAACTAATTTCACATTAATACCTCTTCTACCAATAGCTAACAATAGATTTTCCAAAGTAGTAACAAGAAGAATTGAATTTTCTACTTCAACTTCCGGTTCTAGAATTTTGTAACCCAATATTTGAGCTCCGGCAAACCCATTAACAATATTTCTTATTGGATCTGAATTTCAAAGAATTACATCAATTCTTTCGTTTAATAGTTGAGATGAAACTATCTTTAATCTATTTCCCCTTGGACCTATACAACAACCAACAGGGTCTATGTTGTTGTTTTTGGTACTAACTAGTATCTTACTTTTAATTCCAGAAATTCTAGAAATGGCCTTAATTTCTACTAAACCATCATGAATTTCTGAGATATGTTTTTTCATCAAATATCTAACTATCTCGGGACTAGTTCTGGATAACAAAATTGGATGTCCTGCAGATTCCTCTAGAACATCTTTTATTTGAAATTGATAGATCTTACCTGGAACCAATCTTTCGTAAATCCTGTAACCAGAATTTGAAAGAGTTTGAACAAAGTCAATTCTGTGAACTACTCCTCTAGTGTTATCCATAACATTATTGGGGTCAATTAAAGAAACCACAGCTTCCTTAGGAAGCTTTTCTTTGGTTTCAAATACTTTTTCAACCATTCCCTCAAAAACTTCTCCCTTTCTTTCAATTCACTTGTCATAAATTTTTTTATTTGCAGTTTCAAGAGTTAACTTTTGAAACTGAAATAAGATGTTTTTAACTATTCTGGTATCTAGTTGATTCAATTGAATTTCCTCTAAATAAATATCCCCCTCTTTAAATTCTTTTTGTTCTTTTTTAGTTAGAGCAGATGCCGGAATAAAACAGCTATCATCTTCCATTCCTTCTCCATAAAAGTAGTTATCACTAACTACTTTTAGTTCTTTTCACAACCCTATAGTGCATTTTTCTAAATTGATCTCAGCTCTTAGCTTACTTTCATCATTTTCTTTTTCAAAAACATACTTAAAAGCCTCTTCCAAGAATGAGGCTATTTTAGAAGTACTTATGGCATATTGAGCAGACAGTTTGGACACTGCATCCAAAAAGTGTTTTTGGTTAATAGCTAATCTACCTTTTGCCATTTAATTAATCATTAATTATTTTTAATTTTTTACCAGAAACTCTCTCCAAAAAATTATGAACTACTTGTTCTTTATTTTTGCTGTAAAACACATCAAAAGAAACGCAAAACTCATACAAAGAAAGATAAATAATAGTCACTAATCCAAAGAACATAACAAGACCTAGAGCGACATACATAGGAGCATCAGATTTTGTCTTAAAAGCAACTACCCACAAAAATAAATAACAACTGAATAATATGAATGAAGTTAATAATCCAGATTGAAAATATTTCATTCTGGTTGGCTTAATGCACTCTTTACAAGGAGCATTTTCCTTAAAAGATTTATAAACATAAGTAAAGAAAAAAGTTAGAAAAATAGGAGTGCTGGCACTTAGAGTTGCTCAACTTTCTTTGCAGTCTCAGCCCGAGATTATACTTTTACTTTTCAAGGCTACAACAATTGCTAATGTAATAGCCGGAGCAAAAATGCTGATTGCCAAATAATATCAATATTTGTGTTTTCATCTAAGTACTAGTTGTTGGGATCTGTTACTCCCAAGTTGTTCTGTTGGCTGTTCGACTGACTGTTGAATTTTTTAAGGTAGTTGTTTATTAAAGCGTGAACAAGCTTATAGTCATCTTCGCCATATTTTTTAGCTAGTTCTACTGCTTGATCTATTAAGACAGCTGGCGCTGTCTTAAATACTTCATATTCAGTAAAGATTGCCAAAAGTATTGCAAGAATACAAAGATTAAGTCTATCAACATTCCAACCACTCTTTAAAAGTTGACTAATTTCAGAGAGATATATTTCTTTTTGCTCAATATATTTTTTATATATTCTTTTTTCAAAACCACTTTCTAAATGTTTAGTACTATTTGAGGTTAAAGTATTTTGAAACTGATTTAATACTAAATTTGAGTAGATAGCTTCACATATAGAAATTCTTTTCCTATGCCTAGAGAGTTTTTTGCTCTTTTCCACAGAGTCACTAAATTTATTGTCTTTGAGAGGAATTGACATTCAATATCTCTAGATGTTCAGGTAAATTAATTAGACTATCTTCTTTATATGCGATTAAAGTTTCTTGTCCAACAGCCTCAGCGATTGCATCGCACAGCAGATTAGCCAACAAATAAATAGATTTAGGAGAATAATTATTTGCTGGAATTGAAAAGTTAATTAAGTCTGGATTGTTATTGCTATTAACTATCCCAACTACTGGGATATTCATTTTTTGTGCTTCAAGAATAGGAATCAAGTCATTAATAGGATTGAAAACTATCAAAACATTGGGCAACTTAGTTAAGCCCTTAATTCCATCGTAGTTTTTTTCAATTTTTAATTTTTTCTTCTTTAATTGAATAATTTCCTTTTTAGTTAGTTGTTGATTTATATTGTCTTGTTCCAACATTTCATCCAATTGAGTCAACATCTTTAGAGTTTTATTTACTTGCTTAAAGTTGGTAAGTAAACCTCCCAATCATCTCTGTGTAATATAAAAAGCATTAACTCTTCTTGCTGATTCTTTAACAATTTCTGAAATCACTTTATTTTTTGAGGAAACAAACATTATTTCCAGCCCAGATCTAGAAAGATCAAAAAGATAGGAATAAACATCTTTTAGATGTTTAGATGTTTTTTCTAGGTCTATCACATGTCTCCTCTTGTACTTACTAATTAGAAAAGGAGACATTTTAGGATTTCAAAGTCTAGTATTGGCTCCCAAGTGCAAATCAAATTCAACCATCTTTTCTAGAGAAACTAGTTGTCTTTCTTCTTGGTTGATAGTCAATTCTCAGTAACTCTAAATCTTTGTTATAACCAAGTTTAAATTTAAACAGATAAATACTATATAGGTGATTAAAACCTTTATAGTATTTATGCTCTTCCTGAGTGAGAATTTCGTAAGCTATATCTCTCTTGGTTTAACTTGTTTTCTATCTTTAGCTGTAGTAACTCACTTATTCGTTAAACAAAAAGAAGAACGAAGAGAGAACAAGTCAAGAGAATCGGAATTTCATCAAAAGATAGAAAAATTAAATGCTGTTATTGAAGAGCTTAGGGAGAAAGAAATAGAACTACTAGTTAATTTCAGGGGAGATCAACAGCGACTCCAGCAACTAGAAGAAGAGAGTCAACATCAGTTGAATGATTTGGAAGGCTACAAACAAAAATTAGAGGAAATAGAAATTTCTCACAAAGAGCTATTAATTAAGTCTGAGGGAGATAACCAGAGACTTAAGATGTTGGAAAGTTCCAATGCAGAACTATTAATTAAGGCCGAAAATTACTATCAAAAACTTCAAAAATTAGAAGATTCCAACAAAGATTTATCTATTTCTGTTGTAGAAAAAACACAGAAAATTCAACAACTACAAGAGGAAAAAAATAATCAATTAATTGAGATAGAAGATAACAAGAAAAAAATAGAAGTTCTTGAAAAGATCAATCAACAATTATTGATTGAATCAGAGGGCGCTAAGAAATTACAAGAGGTTTCAGTAAATTCCTCAAAATTCTATGAAGAATTTTTGAGTAAAGGATTAGATACAAATCTAGATAATCTTGTTCAATACCAAGACTTTTATAGAGAGTATTTTCAAAAAGTTGAAGATTGGAAACTTCAAATAGACCTAGAGAAAAATAGAGTAAGAGCTGGAAAAATCTATGAAGGAAATTGAGGAGAAAGAATTAGTCAATTATTCAATTCTGGAGAGTTAGACTACATAGATTTAGAAGAGCAACCTAGTTGCTCTAGAGGAGAAAAAGCAGATTACAAATTAGTTTTTAGAAATAGTAGAAATAAACAAAACTCCACAAACAGTATCAGAATCATGATAGAGCTCAAATATTCATTTGGAGATATGAGTTTAGAACAACAATTTAGCAACACTAAAGCTGATTTAAAAAAAGCCTTAGAAGTTGCTAAATATAGTTCAGAGCCTTATCACTTTATCTTTTTAGTTACAAATAGAGAATTTGAGATGGAGGAATATAGTAAGAGTGAAACAATTTGGGTTGTTTCAGACAGAGACTATAGAAAGTTTGGATTAGGTTTAGGAAGATCTGAAGGAGAACCCATTGTTGCAATTATGACTCCAGAAGCTTCTTTTAGGTGGTCTAGAATGCTTTATCTGTTATTCTGATTGGCTCCCACCACTAGAAGAGTAAATGTAGTAAATGATGAAGAAAACTTTGAAAAATTAGATCAAAAGATGGCAGACTTTATAAGAGAGTGTCACAATATGACTTCAGAAGCTGAGGGAGTTTCTCTGGGAATTATTAAAGTTGTAGAGAAATTTCTTGAAGATTTGGATAAAAAATTCAAGCAAATTAAGAATAAGTTATTGAAATCCGAAAAAGCTCTTAATAACGTCAAGGAGAAAAATGTTGCTTTATGGGGAGAATGGAAAACATTGAGTTTAAGTTTTGATGATCAAGATAATTTAATGGCTTTGCCAACATCAGAAGATCAAGAATCCTAGATGTATCCGTATAAAAAGTGGAGAATAGGTTTATTTGGAGGATCTTTTAATCCTCCACATTTAGCACACACTTTATTAGCAAACTTTGCTATTAAGAAATTGAAATTAGATCTTTTGATTTTTATTCCTAGTTTTAAGTCTGTAGAGAAATTAGAACAAGAATATTTAGATGGAGAAAAAAGAGCTTATATGCTCTCTCTTTCGAAAATTAAATATCTATTTGTAATCTCTAATTTCGAGTTAGATTTAAAAGAACCAGTTGAGTCTGTAATTACAGTCAGACACTTTAAGAAAAAATTTCCAGATGATGATCTTTATTTTTTGATTGGAGCGGATCACTGCCCCACTTTAAATACTTGAGAGGGAATAGAAGAAATTTTTCATCTAACTACTCCAGTTATCTTTAAGAGGAAAGGAAGTTCTGCTGAATTAAGTTCGGTAAAACATTTGGATAAAAAGTTACTGCAAAAAGTAATTTTTCTCCAAAATAAGTGTTTACCACACTCATCAACAGCTATCAGAGAACAAAAGAAATATAGATTTTTGCACAAAAAAGTTAAAAAATACTTAAAAAATCAATTAAGTTAATTTTTCAAGAACAGATTTTTTTCTAGAAAAAATATTTTCTTTTAATCAGTCCTTAAATTCCATATATTCTGATCTAGACTCTCTTAATCTAACCACTAATAAGTAATAGATCACTAACAAAATAGTTATGAATGTTAGAGAAGCTATTTGATGTACACATTGATCTATTACTGAAGCGAGGATATAGTATCCTGTTAGGATAATATATCCAATTCCTCAGAGACAACTAAAGAATATAGAAGTTTTTTGAGGAGTATAGTCTTTGTATTCCAGTGGAATGTATAGTAATACAGATTGAATTCCTAGACCAAAGAATGCTAGGAAGAAAGTACTTATAAATATCAAAATGTTTGCAAATATTGCAAATCCATTACTTTTGGCAAAATGTGTTATTAATGTGAACAATGCTATAAGTGCTCAAAGAATTAGTACAAGCGCGATAGAGAATCGCGCTATACTAGTTCTCTTAATGTCTTTTGGATTTAGTCTTCCAAGGAAATAAAGTCCACAGAAAGTACCAATGAAGAAAATTACTGTGTATAGAGAACTTCATTCCATACCTGCTATTGAGCTTGAAAGCATTGGGACTAATGTAGTTAGCCTCCTTGGAACAAAGCTAGAACAAAGAATTGAGACAACTAACATTCCGCTGTATGTAATAATTCACACTCAAGATTCTTTTTCTCTCAATAAAGTAGAGTAGTTTTCTGGAACCCCTACTCTTAACTTCTCAGAGAGAGAAACAATTTCAAAATTCTCTCCACAAAAGTAAAAGAGTATTAAGGGAAAAAATGAAAAAGTTGCAACAGAAGCTGCAACTCATTTTCAGTTTTGAATTAGAAATGTAGAAACAGGTTGAATCATGAATAAAACATTGACAATCAATCCTGAAATAGCATATGTGAAGCCATTCAGCATGGCTAATTTTTGTTTTTTTTCTGGCATAGCAAGCTTTGCCAATAAGGGAGAAATATAAATAATGGTTAAAGTGCCTCCAGCGGCCATTATTAATCTCCCTAAGATTAGTACTGTTCAGTGAGGGCTGAATATAAGAGGCAAGGCAATTGTTGATAATCCAAAAGCCAGTAAACAAGCTCTTTTATAACCTAGTTTCACTAGAATCATTGAGGCTGGAATCGTGAAGACTCCCCTCGCTATTGTTACTGAGTAGTTTACAGCCTCTTCCGTTACGCCAGTAGAAATCGCTTGAAAATCTTCATTTCATCCGCCAGAACCATTAGATCCCTTTAATTTAGAGAAAATAAGTCAATTAGCGCAAAAGAGACAGTATCCCAAGAATAAAGACAATCACATTAGAAAGACCCTCGGATAGAGGGCTTCTAATCCTAGACTGAGGTCTAAATCACGCTTTTTAGTTTTGAATGGGAAGGATAACTGCAACCTCAGTATTTTTGATTTTTAATTAAATAGTTATTAGGGAGTGGTACGTTTGTTTTGTTGCCAAATGACGAACACAAGTCAATTCATCCACTATAAGTAAATTTAATCATTTATTCCCATATTAGATTCCCTAAGTTCCATAGTATTGTCAAATGAATTAAATCCTCTAAGTTTAGAGAGAATAGATCTTCTACTTCTTATTCCCCCTTTCAAGAGAAAAACACCCCCCCCTATAATAAAAAGATTTTTAGCTTATGAGAGTTACAAGTATTCTTTTTACTCCCATTTGCTTTTGAATTCTTTTTATTGATGTGCTCTACTGTTGACTTTTTTATGTATGGAAGAAGTTCAACAAGTGCTACAACATCTTCGTCAACAGCATCATCAAGTTCAGTGCATTCTTTGTTATCAAATACTTTAGTTCAAGTACAACAAGCCCAAAAAGCACAAACATCCAAATGATTTCAACTTAATTATTTCCATTATCTTAATTTAGGCTGGAGATGTCTTGTTGGAGTTGTTTGTTTAGCATACTGTAGGTTTTTTAAAACTAAAGACTCAGAGGGAGGTACAACTAGATTTTTACCCAAATTCAATAATGAACAAAAATTATGGTTTTTTAGTGCAATTTTTAAACCTGCATTAGATTTCTTCGCTCACTCTCTCTCTAAGTCTTCACGCACAGATATAGCACAGATAATTTCATTAATTTCTTTTGTCTTATATTTCGTTGCGATTTATCTCTATATCAAGAGATCAATGAATGTCTTAAGTTCCAATTTCAGATTTTTGTTCTGGGATGCAGATAGACAATTTTCCTGAGAAAGATTTAGATTTTTTGGATCTAAGATAGGTTTAGTTTTTGTCACAGAGATCATTGTGACTGTTGCATTCACTAAATTAATTCAATTACTTTTACCAAGCAGTCAAGCTAATCAAAGTGAAAATCAAAAACAAATACAGGAAGCACTAGGAGGGACTAGATTAATAATGACAGTTATTTCTGTCTTGATATTTGCTCCTGTGTTTGAGGAGTTAATTTATAGAAGATCAATACTAAAAACTTCTGATTTTCACTTTTCAACAGTATTGTCTTCAGCCATAATTTTTGGGTTAATTCACCTAGATGGAATTAAGGGAGATACTATCTTCCACATAGTTCCTTATTTCCTAGGAGGATTAGTTTTCGCTTGAAGTTATAGGAAATATAGGAATATTTGAATTAGTATATTTGCACACTTTCTGCACAATCTCATAGCATTATTCAGTACATTAGCGAATTCTGTAACTTAGTTAAAAAAAATTATTTCTTAATCTTATTATGGGAGTATTTATATAGTTGACGGAAAGGCTCAACTTACTCCGCGGCGGGCCTAGCAGTGCCCTGAACTGTTAAAAATAAATCCAAAAGTTTTAAATCTTTTAGTCGGTAGAGGCCCACAACTGAACGTTTTAACCGTTTAGTTTTTCTTAATTTTTAGTAGGCAGAGGTAAAACTTAGTCGCATTTAAGGAGTAAGACAAATAGGAGTCTTTAACGGAGATGGGAGTATAACCCATTACTTCCACCAATATACATCTATCAGTTAAGTAATGAGTTCAGAGTCTAATAGGATAGTTAGGATTGGCATAATTGTTGCCAATCGAATTGAAGATATGGAATTCATCATTCCCTTTGATATTTGGAGAAGAGCCAAATATGTAGTAGAAACTATTTCTTGTGAAGTAAAAAATGTTGCTTCCCTTAATTACACAGATATCAAATTTACTTCTAATTTAAGACTGAAGTTAACTAACTTAGATCAATATGATTTGTTATTTTTTCCGGGAGGTCCTGGATTTAGAGCTTACTTTGCTCCCCCTGCAACAGCCAAGGATATGGGTGAATCCAAGTTACACCTTGCTGTGAAAAAGTTTTATAAAGATGAGAATAAGTGACTAGTTGCTATTTGCGCCGCTCCAGCGGCAATTATGTCAATAATAGAAAGAGAGTGAGATCCAGATATAAAGTTCACTTGTTATAACGATCCTAGATTAATTGGAGATTACTCCAAACTTTGAGTAGATACTCCAATTTATGTTGATCAAAAGAAGAAATTTATTACAGCTCAAGCGGCCGCTTGTTCTTTACCACTAGCTTTTTTGGTAGTGGAGCTATTTAGCGGAAAGGAGGAAGCTATTAGATTGGCAAATTCTATTATGTATAATTACGTATCTCCTTTAGGTTAATCAGTAATTTACTTAGACTAAATACTTAACTGTTTGATTATTTCACTGTTGTAAATTCAATCTCTGATTTCTTTATTGGAAGCCAATAAAGATATTAGAGTGTGTAGAGTGTTTTCAGAAAGATCTTTTGTGAATTCTGTAATTCCTTCTTTTTGAAAATCAAATTGATTTATTTGATAGACAAAACCTATATAGTATTTTTTCTCTTCTGTTCCTTCTTGAGTTTCAGAAAAGACATAAGGAGATTTTTCTTGCCCCTTGGAAGAATATATGTAACCTGAGAATCTATTGAAGAGCTTATATAAATCTTTTATTTCATCATTTTGATTCTGTTGCCCCTCAGCAACTTGGAGAATTCCATTGAATTTTCCCTTCAATGCTTTTATTAATTCGTCAATAGTTAAGGATTCAAGGCTTTCAGCCTTGTCTCCCAGAACATTTCTAAGAGAATTATTAGTTTCATCAAAATATTTGAGTAATTTATCTTTCTTTCTTACTCTTCGTAATATTTCTAGAATGTCATCATTCTTAGTAAGTTTTCTTTTTTGATTTTCAGAAAAGAAAGCCCCTTCAACGAATTTTTTTCTTGTTGCTGCTGGGGCGGGGGCAGGCGATGAACCCGCATCCTCTGATGAGTAATTTTTGTTATCTGGAGAATTAAGTTTTAAAAATTCTTTAAACAAATAATCCTTAAGAGCTTTCGGAAGTTCTCTAGTAGAGAATGAATCTGTTACTAAACCGGCAAATCCACTTAATTTAGTTTTATGATTTGTTGTTCCTGCACCATTACCATTTTTAAAAGCTTCTACCTTGTAGACTGAACCGTCTGCAGAAAAACTTTGAGCTTCTGAGGATGAAGATCCTTCATCAGAACTAGTTAAATGGAATCCTTCTTTTAATAAAGGATTGAATATATCTGAAGAGAAACCTGCTGTTTCTAAGACTTTTTTAAGTTTTTCTTCAGACTTTTGTCCCCCCCCTCCTCCTCTTTTCCCTTTTCAATCTCTTCTTTTTGTTTTTCAGTAATTTCTTTAGTTCAAATTAAGTAAGCATTTTTGTTTTCATTTTTGCTTAGTATGTAATTTATAACTTTTGCTATGTTTGAATAATTGTTGTGGGTCATCCACTTTATTGAGACAAGAAAAGCTAAAAAGTCTTGATAAGCTTCTGAAGAACTTTCATAAGCAGAATCACTTAGATAAAAGTTGTCTAATATTCAATCATTTTTAGCCCTTATGGAGAGATTATTTAAGTTAGAAGAATCCGTTTCTGACTCTTCACTACTTACTTGCCCGAATGTTCCGTAGAATATTTTTTTCTCTAGAGGTCTTTTAAGTAAAGGTTCCAAGAAAAGACTTTTATTTATCAGATCTGATCATTGATATTGTTGTCTTTCAGAATTTTCTGTTTGTGTTGTATCTTGACCTAAAGAATTTATAAGTTGAGATAGTCAACTAGAGAAATTACCTTTTTCTAAATCTTCTGCGTTTTTGGTAGTAGATAATATGTCTTTTGATTTGGAAACAAAAATAGTGTGAGAAGCTTTTAATTTATCTCCTGCAATCGCTTCTAATTGAGTTCTATAGAAGGATTCACTCAGAAATAAATTATCCAAAGAATCACTTTGAAACAATCTCTTTTCATTTTTTTCCCCAAGCAATAATTCTCTAAGATTATGAGCCTTTTCCTCTAATGAAAATATTTTTTTCTCTTTTTGATTATTAAATAAAAAGTGCATGATGTCTGCAAAAAATCTTCCATCTCGATCTTCTCCATTTTCTCTTAGAGCAAAAAAATCAATTTCTTCATTATGGCCATTATTTTCATTTGAATTTCTTTTATAAGTTAAAGGGCTAAAAAGCCCAGCTTTGGTAGGTAATTGAAATCCTTTAGATTTTGACCGATCTTGTGATTCATATTCTTGAGGAATATTTTTATAGACACTAAGTAATATAGATTGAAGTTTTTGGATAGTTTGGCCTCAATAAAGTGAATCTAAATAATCTGTAGAGGCACAAAGAATTTTTAAGTTTTTTCCAAGAAATTCAGAAAAATCTCAAGTTTTACTGGAAACAGTGCCAGTTGACTTGAATGAAAAAAAAGTAGATTGATATGATGAACTTTCATCATAATTACAGTTGCTTTTAGAAAACAAAAACTTTAAGAATAAATTTTCAAAATTCTTTTCTACAAATTTTGTGACCTTCTCTATTACTTCAGTCTCTTGTTGCGTTAAGGATTTTTGATTTCCAGTTCCATTTTTAAGACCTGATTCATCAGTAAGGTAATAAAAACTGATTCCGTCTTGTTCTCTAGAGACAAGTATTGTCTTCTTGGAACCACTGTCTCCATTTTCAGGTGTTAGTCATCGCACGCCATACAAGCATGTAGGTTTTCCCTTGTTGCCATTGAGTTGCTTGTTTATTTTTTCATTAAAGAGAGAATTTTGGATAGTTAAGCAATTTTGCGCATCTTCCTTTAGGAATAAATACAAAGGATTTTCAGAGGCTTGTAATTTCTCTGAAGGACTTTTTTTAAGTTTGAGTTCAGTGATAACAGCATCGTCTACGACACTTTCTTCACTGTTGAAAGAATCCTTTTTTGAATAAAGATGGATTAGAGAGCCAAGCTTATAACCATCTGTCAGAGTAGATAGTTCAGAGACAGTTGTTCAAGTTTTCTTGAAATAACTTAAATCAATTTCTCCAGTATGGGTGAATTTGGAAATAAAACTTGAATATTCTTCACTAGCTTGAATTTGCGGGAATAAGTAAGAATGTTTATTCTTCGCACTGTCCAAAACAGATGAGTCATATAAACTATCTTCACTAGAAGACACTTGTTGATTCTCTCCAGCATTTGAATATTTCAAAGTTCACTCATAAACTTTCATAGGTCTTTCCTTCTTTTCTCATTCTTGTAATGCGAAAGAACTAAAATCGCCAAAATTTTCTAGAAGGAATCAACCTTTGTCTTTAAAAAAGAAATCTATAAAAAATTTTTTGATTAATTCCCAAGAAAGCTCTTCTATTTCTTTTTTGACTTGCCATTGATGAATGTGATAGTAAAAAAAGAACTTATTAAGTCTTTGAGAAATGGGAAAATAAGCTTCTTGATTCTCCCATATCTCAGTAGCTCATTTCATCAATATATGCTTAACAGCATTAACTACAGCTGAATTAGAAAATGTAGTTAAGTTTTCACTGAATACCTTTGAAATCTTTTCAAAGGAATTTTTTCCAGAAATATGGTTTAACAATTGATTTCATCTTTTAAGAGTTGAACCTAGCTCTAATGTTTCAGTTTTTTCCCCCTGTTTCGTATAAGTAACAGTAGGAACAGCTATTCCTGCTCCCAAAACATTAGCTAGTATTAACTTTTTGATTAAAAGCATTAACTACTCTATATATTTTGAATCTATATGATTTTTGAATTTCATGTCTCTTGGCTTTAACTTACGTATTGCTTCAAAGAAGTCACTTTGAGCTTTTTCTTTATTTAAAGGTTTATCTGCTTGATCCATTATGAATTCAGACAATAATTCCATTGGAAGTAAATTGAAGAAAGCACAAAGACTTACATCACTTTCAAAGTCTTGGTAAGAAACTTGAATGAAATAACCCCCTTCAGTTTTTTCCATTCCTCTCTTGAAATGGTCTGCTTTTAAGTGATTTTTAACATTCCCATTAGCTGGAGCGGAAACTGAAACAACTGTAGGTGTTGTTGTTAATTCACCAACGAATTTTTCAAATGTTTGTTTAAAGATATCGTTTTCTACACTTGTTTCAAAAGTATTAGAACTATAAAAATTATTTTTATCAGTATGTAACAACTGATAAATTAATAATTTCTTTTTTTCTTCTAGATATATCTTTTTTTCTTTACTATTTGTGATGTATATCTTGTCAGATCTGTAAAAATCAACATTTACATTTGTTCCTGATATTTTAGATAGAAGTGAGACAATTTTTTCAAAATCTGAATAATTTGTAGTGTTATTGATTGCTGTCAATAATCCTCGAAGATCTTTGAAATTAAAAAGATTTTCTTTTTTATTTGGTAATCCGGTTTGTTCAATTAATAATTCTTTAAACATAGCCTCGTTTTTACCGCCAGGGGCGGATGATTCAGCTCCACTACTACTGGAACCTCCATTCATATTTTTTAATTCCCCCTTAGGCTTTCAGTTTTCTCGGATATATGTTCTAGCCTTAGAACGATTCTCAAAGGAAATTTTATTATTGTCTTCTTTTTTTCCGTTACTTAAGAAAGGATGAATCCCATCTGTATGACTTTGTTGCTCTTGTTTCTTTTGTTCTTCATTGCCAGAAACAGATTCAAAGAATAAATAGTGATACTTAGTGTTTGAAGACATGTCTCCCCTCAAAATCTCCTTTAGTTTTTCAAAGTTCTTCTTAGTAAGGAAATTAAGAGAAATTAAAAAATCTAAAAATTTATCTCTTTCCCTTACATCCGCTAGGTAAGACTGTCTTCATTTTTCAAATAAATCATTTACTAAGAAAGAAAATCTTGTAGTTCCCCCACTAACTTGCACTCCATCTTGAGTTGTTTTAGGCTTCCCTTCAGGGTAGTCAGCAAGAAAACCAAAATAATTATCTTTAAGACCTCTTAAATAAGTTCTGAAGAAATAACTTTTTAAGAGGGAATTTAGCAAAGATCTAAGATTTTCTTTAATTTTTTCCTGATCAAACATAACCCCTTTACATTCTCAGGCTGTTGATGTTGTAGCCGGAGGAGCTCCCCCTCCGGCAGTTAATGTAAATCCAGTTTTTAGAATTTCATTAATCTTGTTCTCATAGTTAATGGGCGCAACTCATGGAAGTTTCTCTTCCGAGGTACCTTTACTTTCTTGCAATAAACCATTACCACTAAATAAACTACCTTCTAATAATCTTTTTTCTTTGACTCTGTGATTCAATAAACCTTTATTAGCAAATAACTTGTCTAATAAATAGTCAAAAATTGAATCAACAACGAATAATCTTTGACTATTTTGAAAATCAAAACCATCAGATCTAATCTTTAAGTCAATTTTTTTGTCATCTATTAATGTGTTAACGGACTGAAAATAAGTTGCAAATATTTTCGAATATTCAGATTCTTGGTATGTTGGAGGTGAGGGTGGCGCACTTCCTTTAACTGCAACAAGAGAGGCACTACTTGCCTGTTTTAAAAATTCATTAAATACTTTTTCTTGTTTCGGGAATCTTCCATCTTTTTTGTCATCTAGGTTGATCTCATAGGGAAAAGGAGCGGCCAATCCTTGTTCTTTCGCCACCTTAATCTCTTTTGCGCCATTATTGCCACTAGTAGTCCAATCTCTAGAACTATATCTTTCAATAATGTTCTTTCTTAAGTTAAAGAGTTTGGAATTCAATTCATCGTTACCCCTTAAAGAAAATATTTGACTCAATGAATCTTTGAAATTATCAAAATAACTTTTATTTTTCAACTCATCAAATAAGAGACTTTTGTCTCCTTCTTTGATGTAGTATTCGGATAATAATCAATCAAAGTTACTAGTTAAATAATTGAAAAATCTAGTAAATCAATCTTCTTTTTCCGTTAAAGAAAGAAACTTTTTATTAGTAGATCAATTCTTACTTACTCCCTTAGATTGAAGATTTCTGAAATTGAATCAATTGAATAATTTATCTTTTGCATTATTTTCATTACTTGCGGGTTGTGGTTGACCTTGTTTTAAATACTTATGTCCATCTAAAGCCAAGGCATGCACTCCTTGTTCATCTCTGAAGAATAGTCAATTAGAATTGGTTTCTCTTGCGTCATATATGTGTTTTTTCTTTTGTGCCTCTGACTCAACTAGAATTTCAGATTCAAAAGAAATTGAATGATTATTGGAGTCTTTTCCCCCTGTGCCATTTTCTGAAAGAAATACTTCAGTGGGATCTTTAGGATTCCCATTTCCTTCTTTTTCCTTTTTTAATTCAAGTTTGTTGATTGGAGAATTGCCCCCGACAGCCCCATTTCCATTAGTTTCAAATATTTTGCTGGTTAGATAGGAAGCGGCTGATGCATATTCTGGAGAGACGTTGCCAAAAGAATTAAGAATATCAAGTAGAGTGGATGTGGAGGCTTGCTCTCCATTTCAACCTTCAACAAAATATTCTTCTAGCTTTAAATCTTGACCACCACCACCTCCATTAGGTGCTCCATCATTAGCAATTTTCTTAATAAACTCCTGAAATTTCTTATTTGTCTTTTCAGAAAAAATAGGAAAGAAATAATTAGCTTTGTTAGGGAAATTATTTTTTAATTGGTCTTTTTTATATTTCCCTTCTAATTTTTTGGCATTTGATTTTTTGTCATAGAATCAACTAATTTTTCAAAAATATGTAGGAAGATTTGTATCAAATCATTTTCTGTAACTTCAATTTAGAAATTGATATTTTCCTCAAATAAATTTCTCTCATTTATTGTCCTGCAACTTTAATGCAGATTTAGAGGGAAAGAATCCAATTTTTTCTCAATCTGTTGTTTTTTTCTCCAGCTCATCAGTGTTCGAAGAATTGTTAGTAAATAAACCAGATAAATTTCCATTTTTATATTCTTGATTTTTTTGGAAAGAACTATTTAGAGAAAAATCATTTTTGTCCACTTCTGTAAGAAAAGACTTAACTAATTTATGACTATTGTGTCTTAGTCAAAAAGAAAGCATGCTTTCCCTTGACCCTCAATAGTTATCTCAAAAATCTCTTTGAGGATTTTTGGGTTTTAGATGTTCTCATGCATCTTTAAATTGTTTTTCTTGTAATTTTTTCCATTCTTCTCGTTGATGAGAAGTTCAAATTTCGGGCTGAGAGAAATATCATTGTTTTGAAAGTTCTTGAGAGAAAGATTCAACTAAACCTTCTTGTCCTTCCTTGTACATCAAGACTCTTTTAAAGAAGGAGGGAATGCTCTCCCCTTCATATATATCTACAAGATTTCAGTTAGTAATTCCCTCCTTTAGTGGGGAGATATCTGAACTTCAAGCAAATTCTCTAACTATTGGAGAAGTTGCAATAATTGGACCGAGGATTCCACCCCCCAAGGTTCCAAAAAATAAAATCTTTTTGATCGTGAAAAGAGATAGCATTTAATCCCCTCCTAATTAATTGATGAGACGATAAGAAAGATAGTCTAAGATTTGCAAGAAGATCAAAACACTAAAAGAAAGATCAACGATCAAGAAGAAGTTAGAAGAAAGAAATTAGAGGAACTTAAAGCCATTGGAGAAGATGCTTATTCATCTGAAAATTTAGTTCCTAGTCACTCAATAAAAGAGGTTACAGATTTATCAGATAAGTATTTAGATCAACAATTATCTTTATGTGGAAGAGTTATTGCCATTAGAGGCCCCTTCTTTGTAATTAAGGAAAATAATAGGAAGATACAAATTTATATAAATTTAAAAGAAGAAAATTCTCAAAATATACACAGTTATTTTGAGAAATATATAGATATAGGAGATTATGTATATGCATTTGGAACATTATTTGTAACTCACAAGGGAACTCTTTCTCTAAAAGCTCAACAATTAAAAATAATTTCTAAATCATTAAAGCCTTTGCCAGAAAAATGATCTGGAATACAAAATCCTGAGTTGGCAATCAGAAACAGAGTAGGTAATTTAATACTTAATGAAGAACTTTTTAATAAGTTGAGCCTAAGAGCTCAAATTATTAGTGAACTTAGAAGATATTTAGATCATTTAGGTTACTTAGAATTCGAGACTCCAACTTTACACAAAATCCCCGGAGGAGCCTCTGCAAGACCATTTAAAACTCACCATAATACTTTAAAAGAAGATCTTTATTTAAGAATTGCTCCTGAACTGTATTTGAAAAAACTAATAATTTCAGGGTGAACACACATTTATGAAATAGGTAAGTCTTTTAGAAATGAAGGAATAGATAATTTTCATAATCCTGAATTTAGTTCTATAGAAATCTATAGTACTTATTTAGGTCTCGATGAAACTATGGATCTCACTGAGAAAATAATTATCAATTTATTTGATAAATTTCTAACTCCAGAAAGAAAACATTTATTTAAAAAGTTTGATCGTAAACCTATGTGAGAATTGGTTAAGGAAAAAACAGGATTTGATTTTTACAATAATCCTCCAACACTGTTGCAGGCTATACAAAAATCAAATGAACTAGGTATAGAACTAAATGAAAAAGACAAACAAAGCTTGTCTAGAATATATGAAAAATTTTTTGAGGAACTTGCTTCAGAAGAATTAAAAAACCCTACGTTGGTATATGGATTTAGTTCTGAATGCTCGCCATTGGCAAAAAAAGACAATTCAAATAATTTTTTTTCCAGAAGATTTGAGTTGTATATTGAAGGAAAAGAAATTGCAAATGGATTTGAAGAACAAAATGATCCAGCCATACAAGAAGAGCAATTTAAAAAACAAATCAATTCTGAATCAGAATTTGAACTTAAGTTGGACTACGATTACCTTTCAGCCCTAGAATATGGGTTACCCCCAACTGGAGGAGTGGGAATAGGGCTTGATAGATTGATGATGTTGATCTTGGACAGCAAATCTATTAAAGAAGTAATTTCTTTTCCATACCTTAAGGGTTAGTTTTTAAAAATAAGGGGATTAAAACTTCCCCAACTTTTCGTTAGATCTAGTAATTCTGTTTTCGAGTCAACTATTTCAATAGATGAAATTGCTGGGTTTAGCTTAACTAATAAACACAAACATTCTGTATTTTCTGAATCACAACATATAAAACACTTCCCTTCTTTTCACTCACTCGCAAGCAAAAACAATTTAATACCTGTTTTATCCCTCCATTACATCTGAAATAATTCTTCAGAGTGACTTTTAATTCCCAAGAATTTCAAGGGTTATAAATCTTTAGTTAGTTTCACTCACCAAAGACATATTGAACCATCAGATTGAGAGAATATTGTCAAAATATTTATTTCCGGTCAAACCCAACATTTGCCATGAGGAGACCAAGAATATTATTTAGCTAATTCTGATTTGGAAAATGGAATTTATATAAGAGAAAATCTCTTCTTAAATAAATCGGATTATGAATCTTTTGCGCTAGTTAATGCAATTAAGAATGAATCTTCTTTTGATCAGGAATTAGAACTTAATTCCTACTTAAGGAATAATTTCTTAATTCAAGAAGATTATTCTCCAAATACTCACAGAAATTGAGTTAGAAATCTTCTGAAGATACTTAAAAGTTGTGAGTATTATCCGATAAGTCAAACAAATAATTTAGATTCACAAGAGGATAATAGAGAGGAAATAATTCATTTTTGTAAGTGTAGATTATCTGAATATCTTAAGAATATTGAGAATCAAACTCAATATCTTAAAAGATTTGAGATAGAAATAGAACTATTTGATCTCAAAAAATATTGAAATTATCTATTCATTTTCTTCAAGTTACTTCAATACATCAAAGAAAAAGAAATATTAACTAGTGCAGGAAGGGGTTCAGCTGCAAGTAGCTTAATTATTTTTTTATTGGGAATTACCCAAGTAGATCCTTTGAAATATGGATTATTGTTGGATAGATTCTTAAATATATCTTCCGAAAGAGTTCCCGATTTGGACTTAGACATTGAAAGTCTTAGAAAACAGGAATTATTAGATTATTTGGGACAATACTTCGGGAGAGAAAACTTTGTAATCCCTCTAATTCAAAAGAAGATAAAAAATATCAACTTAATTAGTCACACTTTATCTAAAGTGATTACTAATTATCAAGATTCTTCTAATAAGAAACTGTTGAACAAATTAGTTAATTTGCCTTATCTTTATCAACCTCACCCCTCTTCTTTAATTCCCATAAACTCCAATGTTCCCCCTTTATTACATATTTCCGATGAATTTGTACTCTCCTTTCCAGTCGCCTATCTGGAATACAATTTATCTTCTTACTTTCATCTTCAAAAGTTTGACATTCTTTCTTCCCCCTATTTAGATTTCATTTCTGCAATTCTCAAAAAGATACACAAAAATAGGGATATAAAGTTAAAGACTTCTGAAATAAATCTCACTGATTCAAAAACTTATGAGTTGATAGCTTCCGGAGCTACTTATTATCTTTTTCACTTAGAAAATGCAATGCTGAAAAGATCTTTGAATCAATTTAAGCCCAAATCAATTTCAGATTTAGCACAATTGATTTCAGTCATAAGGCCTGGAATTAATAAACATATTGGAAAATTTTTAACTTATAGTCCCAACCAAAAATTATCTTTTGGAGCCAAAGTTAATGAGATTCTCTCTGAAACTAGGGGAATAATACTTTATCAAGAGCAAATAATGTCCATTATTTCTATTGTTCTAAATATTCCCCTCTATCAAACGGATAAATATAGAGTGGCTTTACAAAAGAAAGACATATCTAAGCTAGAGATACTTAAGGAAGAATTTTTAAGTCTTATATCTAAAAATTCTTCTTATTCCAAGATAGAACACATTCAAATATGAGAATTTATTAAATCTTTTGGGGAGTATAGCTTCAATAAGGCACACGCAATTGGCTATGCACTATCAGCTTATCAGGCGGCATATTTAAAGGCCAATTTCAGTGAAGAGTTTTTTTTAACTCTTGTAGAAAAGGAGGGAATAACTGATCAATTTCTAAAGGAATTAATTAAAGTAGGATATCAATTGGAGATACCACATTTATCCACTAAAGTAGAATATTTGGGGAATTTTTACCAAGACCAAAAAATTTTTCAAATAGGATTTAACGTTTTAAAAAACATTAATTCCGAATTTTGTCATAGACTTAAAAATTTTTTAACCAAAACTAATCAAGAAATAAAGAGAAAAAATTTAAAAGAAATTATTTTTCTACTTCTGGATGAAGGTTTTTCTCAAAGTGAAATTCTGTCCTTAAATTATTTCAATTGATTTAGGAAAATATTTAAGTTAGAAGAGTCGCAACTTTTTCTGCACTATAATTTAGATTCTTTAAAAGATGAGTGGCTTTTTGGATTTACTCAACAAACAAGTTCCTTAAAAACATCTTTCACTAAAGAGGAAATAGATGAATTTAAAAAACACCAGAATGAAAATTTAAGAATTGATCTAAGAGTTTTTAATTTGCCAATTTAAACATTGATTAAGAGAGCCTTAATCATAGATGGAAGTTCTATGATACATCGATGTTTTCACTCTGTGAATACTAAAGAAAATAATTTAAGTTCCGAAAAGTTAAGGGAGAATTTTTTTAGCTTATTTTCTTATCAATTGAGAAAGTTAATCAACTTAAACAAATATATTTTTGGACTGTTAGCCTTTGATATTGATAGAAAAAGTTTTAGAACAGAAATTCTTCCTAGCTATAAAGATCAAAGGCCTCCAATGCCTCAAGAATTGTTAGATTGATTTCCTGAAATTCTTGAAAAATCAAAAGCAATAGGCATAAACTATGCCTTCGCCCCCAAGGGATTTGAGGCAGATGATTTAATTGGGACAGTCTCTAAGCAGTTAGCTAAAGCGGACTACAGAGTGGATATTGTTTCCACCGACAAAGACCTACTTCAATTAGTTGATTATTTAATTTCCATGTTTAGGGTGAAAAGCTCTTTTCAGCTGGAGGTGAATAATCATATGAATTTTGCAGAACTTAATGAAGGGCTTTTGCCTTTGCAAATACCTTTATTTAAGGCTTTATCTGGAGATTCCAGCGATAACTACTCGGGAATACCTGGAATAGGCGAAAAAAATGCAAATAAATTAGTTAAGGAATATCAAACCAAAGAAAGGCTTGTATCCTCATTGAGTAAATTACCAGAGGGAAAAATTAAAAGATCTTTACAAGAAAATTTAGAAACTTTAGACAAATGCCTAAAGTTATCTACTATTCAGACCGAAATTAAATTTAAATATAGCTTGTCAGACTTTACTCTTTCAGTTGAAAATAATAGTAGGATTAGGAAATCCAACTAGAGAATATGAGAATACTAGACATAACGTTGGATTCCAAGTCTTAGATCAAATACATTCCCAATTGGGGTGTTCCCCATTTGGGTTAGTCGGAGGATCTTTAGTTTCTCAGAATAATTCTTGAAAAGGGAATTCTTTTATTCTCTGCAAACCTTATGAATATATGAATAGTTCAGGAGAAGCCTTAAAAAAAACATTAAGGTACTTGAAACTTAACTTTGAAAATGTTTTATTGATCTATGATGAACTGGATATTGAAATGGGTAAATACAAGTTACTCAAAAGGAAGGAAAACAAAATAAAACATTTGGGAGTTAGAAATGTAGAGTTATCATTTCCACTTTCAGAATGTCTCAAGTTAAAAGTAGGAATTAGGCCCAAAATCAACAGAAGTTTAGTAATCAGGGATTATGTGATGGGGGAGTTAACTTTCGAAGAAAAAGAAACTTTGGATCAACTTAATGTTTCGATTATTGAAGTGGTCAAAAGGTTTCTCTCTCTTGGCGAAAAAGAACTAAAAGATCCAATTAATTACCTCAAAAATAAAACTTTTTATGCTATTTTTGCGAGGAGAAGTAATTAACTTAATGAGGGATCAAAAAAATTATTTCGTAAAACATGAGTCTAAAAGCTTTATATGGACTTCAATCAGTCCTTTTAGCAACAGGCAGACCTACAGGAGATCTTTTATTGGATTACAACAAGATTGTTGCAGAAAACCAAACCAAAAACAAGCACTATTCGGGGATATATAAGGACTGAATTGATGCTCCTAAAAAATTAATTTCTCCGACTAAAAACGAATTATTAATTCCTGTCAATTTAATAATTTACGACAAGTATTATCACAGAATTTCTGAATGGAAATATCTAGATAAATATCACTATGACAAGACAGTATTAGTCTTTGACAAGAAAAGTTATGATGCCAAAAAAGTAAATCAAGGAGGGATTTATAAAAAGCACTGATTAAACAACTTAGTCCATTCAAAGAATTATCACTATTTAATGGCCTCAGTTTATAAGTATCCTCAGAAAAAAGATTCTTTTAATGTGAACTGAATAAGCGGAGGAGCATCTTCTCATAGTTTGAGAAGCATATTGAATTTGAATCTACCTCAAAGTGTTAAGGGCTCTTTTGAGATGCATAAAAAAATAATTGAATTGGATCAATCATTTTTGATGAGCCCTGTTATTTCACTATTCTCTGGTTATTGAAAGAATGGAGAGTTAGGTAAATCTAACAATGTTATTCAAAAAGTGGAATATGGAAACCTAAAAGCTAATTCAGTTCAATGAAGTGACTTATATCACTATGACAGAGGGAAAAATAAAACTTGCAGTCAACTCGAAGAAAGCGGGGATGATGAATTGAAAGTTTCAAGAAAAAGAATGTCCGAAGGATTTGATTCTCAATGCGGAAAAATCAATTTATTGGATTTCGGCTCTCTTTTCAAACAACACCAAAATAGAAGAATTTATTCCTCCGGATTTGTTGGCTACAAGTATGATTATCCAGCTTATTGAAATACTCACACTTATTTCTATTCTTTAGGAGATTGAAGTTTAGACAAGCCTTCTAAATATCGAGTAAATAAAGACAATGAAGAAAGAAGCTTGTGATTTGTAGATTATGACAATGTATTTGTTCCAGAAATTAAGTTATCTCATGAAGCTTCTAGAACAGCAAGAGCGCCATTAGGTAAGAGAAAGTTTGAACTTTCTTTCTATATAGATTACAAAAAAGTCAAGGATGTTAAAAGCTTCCTGAAAATAAGTACACAACTAAGTTTCAAGTTGAAGTTCAAATATAAAGCTAAAGATTATGAACAAAAATTCACTATAAAAGATGTTCTTAAGGGGAACAAATTTTCATTTGAAGAAGACACAGTATTGAGAAGAACAAATTTAGGATCTTTTTCTAACTTTGAACTTCAAGTTTATTCGGAAAACTCAAATATCAAATTAAATTCTCTGGGAAATAAAAAAGAATTCAGTTATAAGGTGAATTTATCTATAGTGGAATCCAGATTTAGCTTGATTCACGGCTTATTACTAGATCAAGAAGAACTAAAGAGTATGTACTATTCAGAGTTAAGAAAGAAAGAGGATTTGTATAAGTTCTTCTATTTAATAAGTAGAAATGCAGGAAACCCTAATGTTAAATTAATACATCTTCCAAAAGAATGAGTCAATTTATTGAAAGTTAAGCTTTCAGGAATTGACTATAGCAATTCTGCAACTCTAGAATATTACGATTTCATAGAGGGGAAAACTAAAAAATTAGAGTTATCAAATCTACTTAAACTTCCAACCTTTGACCAAGAACAGTACACTAGAAAGGATAGTGTAACTTCGATTGAAGAAATTGTAAGTCAGCAAAACTCTCACAAGATAGGCAGTTATTTCTGAAACAAAATGAAATTACAACTAAAAGAAAAGGATTTGTTTAATGGTACAGAAAAGTATGTATTACAACCTAAAAATGCTAGAGATAAGGATATATCTGATTGAATAGATTATTACAGAGGTACTGAAATATTGGTTCAAGGCGGGTCAAGTGATTATTTAGTTAAGAAAGAAAATGTTGTATTGGATAAGTCAGTACACTATTCAAATTATCAAAAATTGTTCGATATTTCAGATAGAGGAAAAAATGAAGTAGGACTGAATCTTTCTGATTTCACCTTCAGAAAAGTTTTTGAAGATAATAATGAACTAGAAATCGAAGCTGAATACAATGGACATCAAGGAACAAAAAAAGTACACACAACAGAAAAAGTTTATGAAGGCGTTGTATTTACTGGAAAAGCAAGATTCAAATGAAATAAAAATAAAACTTTTGATGATTCAGAAGATTTATTGGTAGGAAATAGAAGAACACCTATCAAGTATTACTCTTCTGATTGATCTTCAGCGAGAAGATCATCAAATTTTGGTAGTGATGAAAATGGTTCCAGTATGGTTCTTCCAATAGCTATTAGCAGTGCTGGAGCCGGCGCAGGAGTAATTGCTGGATTGGGCTCATTAGTTTTCAAAAAATTTAAAATCGCATTATCGTAGAGTATGGCAGTTTCTCCTAGGAGAGTTTCTAAATCTAGAAAGGGAATGAGAAACTCTCATCTCGGCATCCATTCCTTAGCTCCACTCTCTAAGTGCTCAAAATGTGCAGAACACGTTAGATTACATAGAGTATGTAAGTGCGGACATTACAGAAACAAAAAGATGTTTTAATTCTTTATATAGAGGACAAGTTAAAAAAGTTTTTTCCTTTATTCAAAAAATATAGAGTCGATTCATATTTATATCGAAAAGTAACAGATAAAAAAGGAGCGAGAGCTCTATACAAAATTTGACTTACAGCTTTAATATCAATTGGAATAGCAATATTCATAATTTTTGCTATTTTTCGATAAGTTAATATTTTTCAGAAAGTTTTTATTCAATCGTTAAGTAATTAATTTTTGGTTGATTGTTTTCGGGGGGGCAATACAGAATTTGAGAATAACTAAAAAATTAAATGCAACCCCCTTCAATAATTACTTTTTTGCCAATTTAAAAAAGCTTAATCCCTATAAGTTAGTACTTTTTACCGGATTAGTTTTCTTAGCAGGAACAGTAGTTGATTTATACTACGAAATGTCAGTCAAAAAAGTCTTATTAATAATAAGACAAATAACTTGACAATCTAATTTTTATGCCTTTCTATTAGCCTTTTTATATTTATGGAATCCAAAATTATTAATTTTTTACTCTAACTATCTTTTTATTCTTGTCGCCACCTTATTATTTACATCTGCAGTTATTTTCTTTTTTGTTTTATTGCCAGCTTTTTTAAATTTGGAACAGTTGTATCAATCATTAATCACTCCAACTGCTCCTTTAATTTTTTGAAATATTTGAAATCATGTAGTTACACCATTAACTTTTCTAAGGTTATTGATTTACAGATTTTCAAATAAAAATAAAAGTTCTAGATGAACAATTTCAAGAAAAACAGCTTGATTTAGGTACAAAATTTATTGAATGATACAACTTTTAGGTAATATATATTTTTCCATAGATCCTAACCAACCTTCAGCTTATGGAGCATTCTCTAATTGATATTGAGGAAAGAAAGCTAATGGCGTAAGCGATGGTGATAATTCTTTATCAATTTCTTACAACTTTCAACTATCTTTTTTCGCATTTTTTATTGTTATGGCCGTAACTTGTTTTCTATTTTTCTTTTTGTGACATCTGTTTGCTCCCAAGAATGAACAGTATAGCTATAGCCACAAACTATTAAATTATCGAAGTTTTTAAGATTTTTAGTTAATTGGTTAATATAACTGACCTTTGGTTATCTTTTGAAAAAACCTAATTAATATTGCAGAAGTTAATTTAGTCTTTAAAGCCTAGACAGTTAAATTATTTTTTTGCTTTAGAAGTTTTTTCTGAAAAAGTTATTTGATCTTTTTTAACGTTTTGTGTTCATGATTGTCCAGAAACTTGACAAGTTAATGTATATTCTTCAGCAGAACTGTCTTTTTTAGTTATGTTGCAATGTGTTTGCGGAATAAACTCTGTGCCCTTTGTTAACTTTCTCATTCAATTTGGCGCAACAGTTGGCAATTTCTTTGGTGTTCCGCCTTTGAGACTCAATGTAACATCTCGTCAATTTTGGTAGGTTATTTTTTCAACTTTATGGATTCTTTCGGAAATAGTTTTACCCTTTCAATCGTAGTAGAAGAAAACAGGAGTATTTAAGGATTTCTCTTGCATGAAGACAAATAAGACATGTTTGTCTAATCCCTCTAATGCAAAATATCCATGTTTTCCTTGATCTTCTGTTTTTTTAACATCTTTTTCCAATATTTTTTCCATTTCTTGTATCACTTGTTGTTGAGTCTGCTGATCTTTGCCCCCCCCGCAACAGTTAGATTGTTTTGATAACTCTGAATTTCTACTGATGATTTTTGTGTACTAAATATAGCTAAAGGAGTTGTGGCAACAGCCACTAGACCTGCAAAGCCCTGTAGAGCTCTTCCTGAAATAGACATTACCCAATTAAAAACTAATTTTAAGTTGACTCTGGGCCCATAACTTCAATTCAAGGAGCATGTATTTTTAGATCTATTATGTTTAAAATCCTTAATTCTTTAATTATTAATTTTTCATTTTTATTTTGAAAGAGTTAACTAAAGTGGAACAATAAAAATGAATTCTACTATCTAAAAGAATTTCAAAATCCCCTTCATTAAAGACACATTTTTAAAGATAGACTGATTGAGTTAAAACCACTTTATTATCTTTTCTGCAGGTTAATTCATCATAACCTGATGCAGATTTCTTATTTTTAAGTAGACAATGTTCCTCAGGTTTCATATCTCAAGAAATTCTTGTTCAGTAAGGAGGTCATTTCAACTTCTCTTTAACTCCGTCTTTGAAGCTTAACTCCCAATCAGTATAAGAAAGTCTTGCGATATTTGTCACTTGATTCCATTGATCCTTATTATTCTTTGTTTTTTCAATAGTCTCTTTGGATTCTTTTTTCTTGAAAAATGATGGTTTATCAGTTCCATCGTTTCTCGAGCAAATATATAAAGCAACTTTATAATTCTTGATTCCAGTTGTTAAGCGATGACAAAGTTTATATCCTTCTGGCGGGATATAAGGCGGAGGCGGAGGAGCTGGACTGACTCATATAAGAGGCGTAGTTCCAACACCGCCTAAACCAAGAAATCCTAATAACACTTTGGTTGCAAGAGACACAGTTTTTTAATACTGTTTTGGCTACAAACTTGAGAAAAATTAACTCGCCTCTCCCATAACCTAAAACGTTAAAAAAGAAAATCTTCGTCTTGAATCATCTCAACTTGAGTAGTTTTTATGTAACCATTACCCTTAGTTGAAAAGAAATCATGATTTTTTGTGGAAGTATTTAATCCGTTAAAAATCATTGGATTAATGTCTCTTTCAGTAACTTCATATTTGTTCTCTAAATCCAAGTTTTGTAATGCCTTATTGGCATTGTATTGAAGAAACTTGAGAACTTCATCAATCAAATTAAGTGACCTATAAATTTTTTTAGTGTACTCAATTTCATTAGCCATTAAGTCCTCCAACAACTTATCTACTTCTTTTCGCAATTGAGCTTGTTCCTCAGAACTAAAAGTTTGAAAAAGTTTTGATGCTAAATTCCCAACATATAGTCCATGAATAGCTTCATCTCTAATGATTAAGTTGATTATTTCTCCACTGTTAATCATTAACCCTTGAGAAGAGAGAAACAGCATATAAAAAAATCCAGAATAAAACAAGAAGGATTCCAAAAATACCGAAGCAACCATTGCCAAATAAAGACTTTTAGTATCCTTAATGTTTTCATAGTATGAAACAACAATACTGATCTTTTTTTGTAGAGTAGGCTCTTTTTTCACTCACTCAAATAATTCATTAATTTCTTCAGTACTTAACAGAGTACAAAAGATAGAAGAATAACTTTTGGCATGCATTTGTTCCATCATTCCCATAAATTGAAGAACAGCTTTAGTTGGAAGGTCTGGCACGGCCAGACATATTCTGTTCATACCTATTGCACCTTGATGTGTGTCCAAAAGAGTTAAAGAGCCCAAAACTTTGATGTATACTTCTTTTTCCTCTTTAGATAACTTAGATTGCCAAATTAACTTATCACCACTTAAGGGAATTTCCTCATCAACTCAAAATTGTCTTACATTTTGATCTCAAAATTCTTTGTTAAATTTGCAACTAATTTCATTCCAATTAACACCCTCTCAACAATCGATAGAACTAAGATCGAAAGACTTATTCATACCTGAATTAAAGTATTTTTAAGATTTTCTAATTGAACTAAATTCGGGAATAAAATTTAGTTTACTTTTCGAATAAATTAACTTAGTAATCTTTCAAAATTTAATACAGACAAATAAAAATTTAAAGTTTTTTGATAGAACTTTGATATGCCAGTAGAACAGGAAAAGTCGAACAAATAGTCTCCAAATTAGGATTTAAAAACGTAAACAAATTACTTTCAGGGGAAGAAAAAGCGAATAAGAAATTTGTAATTTTCACCTACACAGATGGCTATGGACAGGTTCCTTCCATCGTAGAAGATTTTCTTTCTAAAAATCACAATTTATTAATAGGGGTGGCTGGGAGCGGAAATATTAATTTTGGAAAAAATTTTTGCAATGCTGTAAATTTAATTAGCCAAAAATACGGAGTTCCCATATTAAAAAAATTTGATCTTTGCGGAAATAATCAATTAATCTCAGAATTCAGAGAATTATTGCAAAAACTAAATCTTCACTAAATAAATTTCATCGGTGATTAATAAATCTCAAAAAATTACTAACCCTTCTTACTACAACTCACTAATTTTTAATAATCAAGTAACTCTTCAGAGTGAAGATGGTTTTTTTTGCTTAAACAAAGATATTCTTGCAATCCAAGAGTATCAAAAATATATCTCTGAACAAGAAAAATATTCCCATAAAAAAAGAGGTTACGAAAGAATTAAGTGATTAATTGATACTGAATACTATTTACCTCAATTAATAGAGAAATATAGTGAGGAAGAAATTAATCAATTAACAGAAGAAGTTTATGGAGTAGGTTTTCAATGAAGAAGTTATATATCCATTTCTAAATTCTTTGAAAGTTTTGTACTTAAAAGTAACTGTGGTAAGTACATTTTGGAAAGTTACGAGGATAGAGTTATTGTTACTTCATTGTTTTTGGGAAATGGAGACTTTAAATTAGCTCAGAAAATAGCAAATTTAATTATTAGACAAATTTATCAACCCGCAACACCAACTTTCTCAAATGCGGGGAAAAAAAGATCAGGAATGTTAGTTTCTTGCTTCCTTTTGGAAGCCGAAGACTCTATTAATTCAATTAACTATATTATTTCCACCTCAATGCAACTATCAAAGATAGGAGGGGGAGTTGCCATTAATTTAAGTAAGTTAAGGGGGCGAGGGGCATCAATTAAGCAAATTGACAGTACAGCATCTGGGATTTTGCCAGTTTTAAAAATACTTGAGAATGTATTTGATTATGCGGACCAACTGGGCATGAGAAGAGGGAGTGGAGCTGTGTATCTAAATATTTTTCACTATGACTTAATTGACTTCATAGACTGCAAAAAAATTAATGCAGATGAGAAATCTAGAATTCAGACATTGTCAATTGGTTTAATTGTTCCTGATAAATTTTTGCAACTAGCTACTGAAAATAAGAATTTCTTTATTTTTGAGCCGAATACTGTTTATCAAAAATATAGATTGTCTTTGCCAGATTTAGATTTCAATTATTGGTACGATATTTTAGCTAACGATGAGTCTCTCTTAAAAAAGGAGTTATCTGCCAGAGCGATTTTAACTAAGATAGCTCAAGTTCAATTTGAATCTGGATATCCATATGTGATTTTTATAGATAATGCCAATAAAAAGAATCCACTAAAAAATATAGGAAAAATCAAAATGAGCAATCTTTGTACAGAGATTTTCCAAAATCAAGAGAGTTCTACTATAGGAGACTATGGTTTAGGAGACATCATAAGAAATGATGTTTCTTGTAATCTAGCTTCTCTTAATTTAGTTAATGTCTTTGAGAATGGAAATTTAGAGGAGATAACTGACCTTTCTATGAGAGCTTTAAGTGCAGTTAGTGACTTAACTTCAATCACTAATGCTCCCAGCATTAGAAAAGCTAATGAAGAGTTTAGGTCTGTAGGTCTTGGAGTATTGAACTTTACTGGACTTTTATTGAAAAATGGCTTAGAATATGATGCTCCCGAAACTTTAGAAATTGCTAATGTATTTTTCGCAGCCTTGAATTACTATTCTTTATTAGCGAGCTCAAAATTAGCTCAGGAGAGAAAAATTAGTTTCAAAGAATTTGAAAACACAGATTACTATACAGGTGCTTATTTTGAAAAATATATTTCTAATTCTTACTTACCTAAGAGTCCAAAAGTAATAGAAATTTTTAAAAATATGAAGTTACCAACACAAGAAGATTGAGTTAATTTGAAAGATTTTGTTAAAAAGAATGGTCTTTACAATGCTTACAGATTAGCTATTGCACCAACTCAAAGCATTAGTTATTTGCAAGGGGCAACAGCTTCTATTCAACCTATAATCTCTCCAATTGAAACCAGAATGTATGGAAGTTCTATTACTTATTTTCCAATGCCATTTTTAAGTAAAGACAATTATCACCTATACAAATCTGCTTATCTTTTAGATCAAAAGAAATTAATAGATTTATCTGCAGTTATTCAAGAGCATGTTGATCAGGGAATCTCAACCGTTCTTTATGTGACTAACAACTCAACAACTAGAGATTTGGCTAAGTTGTATCTATATGCTCATCACAAGGGACTTAAGTCACTTTATTATGTGAGAACTAAAAATCTACAACCAACTGAATGTTGCTCTTGCCAAGCTTAAATAGATAGTTGGGAATAAGATCTTGGAAATATAGAAACATCTTTAATATTTTTTAAACCAGTAAAGAACATTAAGAGTCTTTCAAACCCTAATCCAAATCCAGCTGAAGAAGCATAACCAAACTCCCTAAGTTGCAGGTACCATTCCAGCTCATCAGCTTTAAGATTCTGTTCCTTAATTTTTTGGTTTAGAACTTCTAGATTATCTTCCCTCTCTGATCCCCCAGCTAACTCCCCAATCCCCCAAACTAACATATCAAATGAATGTGTAACTTTTCCATCCTCGGAATTTTTCATATAGAAAGGTTTTTGTTCTGTTGGATATTTGGTTATAAATAAAACTTTGGTATTTAATTTTTCGAGCAGGAAGTTCTCATCTTCTTTGCTCAATTCATATCCCCAAGACAATTTTTTAGTTGCACCAAGAATATTTAACGCTTCAGAATAACTAAGAGTCATATATTTTTCTGAGGAGATGTTCTCTAACTTTTCAATAAGAGTGTTTTCTTCTTGAAATAATCTAACAGACAATTCTTTCAAGCAATTTCTGCAGTTTTTTAATACTTGTTGAATAAGGTAAATAAAGAATTTATATATAAATTCGATTAATTGAGTTAGATTTGCAAAAGCCATTTCTAACTCAAGCATTCAAAATTCAGCTAAGTGAGAACTACTATTAGATTTTTCCGATCTAAAAGTTGGCCCAAAAGAATAACTTTTCCCCAAACCATTGGAGATAGTTTCACAATAGAATTGACCACTAACACTCAGAAGAACCTCCTCTTTTTTAAAAAATTCTGAACCATCAGAATTTAATTTGAAAAGTTCAGCACCCCCTTCACAAGAGTTAGTACTTAAGATTGGTGCAAAACAAGGAAAAAATTTATGTTCATATAGATAGGTATGAATTGATTGAACTAATTCTCTCCTTATCTCAAATACAGCTTGAAAGATTGAAGTTCTATGTCTAACTAATTGTTGAGTTCTCAGGAAATCCAGAGAAAGTTGCTTAGGGATTAATGGATATTTTTTAGTACTTTTTTTGAGAATTTCTAATTCCTGAATCCTGAATTCTCATTCTTGTTCTTTTCCCTTGGATTTTTGCAGATAACCAGTTACTTGAATAGCATCTCCGAGGCTTAAATCTTTTTCTTGAATTATTTCGGGAGAAAAAATCAATTGAATTCCATTTAAGTTACTCCCATCATTTAGAGAGATGAAACCAATTGAATTGAATTTTTGAACCGATCTAATTCAACCTAAAAGGGAATAAGTTTGTGTTAGGTCTAAATTATTTGCATCTTTAAGTAGACAAAAAATTGTTTTTGTCAATGCAAATAATCTAGATTAGAGAGACAGGAGACTTTCCACTTCTGAACTGTAAATTACGGGAATATTATTTTGAATTGCCGTTTGAAGTTTAGATCCTGGACTTTCTCCAGCCAATAAATAATTAATTTCACTGGAAAAACTAGACTTGAATTTCAAGTTATATTTTTCTGCGAGCTTCTCTTTCAATTTTTCCCTACTAATGCTAAAACTTCCTGTAATTAATACACTTTTTCCGTAAAGATAATGGTTTTGATTTTTTAAGTGATTCTCATTTTTTGAAGAAGATATTGCTTCAAATTTAAAACCTATTTTTTTTAGTTCTGAGAGAATAAAAACATTTTCTTCTCTAGATATTCAATCTTTAAGTGAGGCCGAAACTTTTGGACCTATTCCAATAATTGACTGAATTTCTTCTCCGGAAGCTTCAAATATTTTTTCTATAGATTGAAATTTCTCTAAAAGCAACTTAACTACTTCAGGTCCTAAATGTTCAATTCCCAATCCAGATAAAAGCTGATTTGGGGTAACTTTCTTGCTTTTTTCAATAGAAGTAATTAGGTTATTAAATGACTTGTCTTTAATGTTTAAGTTTTCAATTTGAAAAATTCTTTCTTTGTGTTGTCACAAAGAATAGATATCCAAGATGTTTTTCAGAATCCCCTCCTTAAATAATTTAGTAATAGTCATCTCTGAAAGACCTTCAATATCAAGTCCAGCCTTAGAACAGAAATGACAAATCTTGCAAATTTCTTTTCGCTCACAATTTGGATTAACGCAATACTGTAATTTATTTCCCCCTTTAAAAACCAAATGAGTATTGCAACAAGGACAATATTCAATTAATTGAAATTCATTATTTTGGTAATTTGAATCTTCTTCATCAACTCTTCCAAGAATCTGCGGAATCACCTCACCAGATTTGTAAACCTGAACTTTAATTCCCTCCCTTAAGTTCAGTTTTTTAATATTTTCAAAATTATGAAGTGATACATAATTTATCCAACTTCCGTTGATGAATACAGGTGTTAATTTACCTAAGTATGTAATTCTTCCACTCCTACCTACTGTCACCTCTATTTTTTCCAAAGTAGTTTCCTTAATTAAGCTAGGATATTTGTAGGCTATTGCTCATTTTGGAAATTTCGATGTACTACCTATTTGTGAGTAATATCTAGTTTGGTTTAGCTTAATAACCAAACCATCATTAGGAAGTTCTATTTTTCTTCTCCTCTCCCTAAAGTCTCTTAGAAAATCTCATATTTTGGAAATATCAGAACTAATTAATGTAAATGATTCTTGATGAGTCGGAATTCCCAATGATCTAAATAGCTCTATGGCATCAGATTGATTTGTCAAAGATCGATCACTATCAGGAAATAACACTTGATAGGCACAAAAAGAAAGTTTTTTGTATCTAATTAATTGAGTTTCTTTAAGTCTTAAAGCCCCTGCCACATAATTCCTAGAACTTAAAAATTGTCTTTGTGACTCTGAAGTATTAGACTGAATTTCCTTGAAATCTGAATCACTAATAAATATTTCTCCTCTGACTAATAATTCAGAGGGATAATCAATACGTTTAGGAATTGAATTAATTTGCCTTATGTGTTCAATTAAACTTTCTCCCATATTTCCATTCCCCCTACTAAGAGCTTGGATCAATTCACCATTTTTGTAATGAAGACTAATGCTAACCCCATCAACTTTGGGCTCTATGAAATACTCTAGTTTTTCAGAAATTTTTAATTCTTTTAAGTGATTATCAAAGAATCTATGGAGTTCAGTTTCATTAAATGCGTTATCTAGTGAAAGCATTGGAAATGAGTGCGGATATTTAAGATTGGATTTTTCTGAGTGAACTTTTCCAATTGGTAAATTATCTGTATCTACTCCTAATGCCTTTAGTTTTCTTAGTTTGAAGTCATAGAGTTCATCAGAAATAGTCTCTTCTCCTTTGTAATAAGCCTCCTCTTGGTTTTTTATTATTTCTTTGAATTTTTTTATTTGATCTTGTTCCATTTAGTAATTAATAGAAGCTTTTAATAATTAGTTAAATAAACCTATATTACTTAAATAATGGAACAACATAAAAAAGTTGCTGTCGCTCTTTCTGGGGGAGTGGATTCTGCAGTTGCAGCTTATTTATTAAAACAACAAGGTTATGAAGTTTTCGGAGTTCACATGAATAATTGAGATAGACAAATTAATGAATTTGAAGATCAAGGAAATTGTCAAGGACAAAAAGACAGCTTAATGTCTAAAGAAGTTGCAAAATTTTTAGAGATTCCACTATATTTTTACAACTTTACTAAAGAATATTGAGATGACGTCTTTAAACCTTATCTTTCAGATTTTGAAAATAATTTAATTGGAAATCCAGATTTGAGTTGCAATTCCAAAATTAAGTTTGGAATCTTGTTAGATACCGTTAAAAAGGAATTTGGATCGGAAGTTAAATTGGCTACAGGCCATTATTCCAATGTTACAGAGGAGAATGGAATATACTACTTAGAGACTTGTAAAAATACTAAAAAAGATCAGACTTATTTTCTTTCTAGATTAACTCAAGATCAATTAAGGGAAATTGTCTTCCCCTTAAGTGAATTTGAAAGTAAATCTGAAGTTAGGGAATTAGCTAAAGAGATTGGACTTCCCAATTGGGACAAAAAGAGTAGTACTGGAATTTGCTTTATAGGGAAGAGAGAATTTATTTCTTTTGTCTCTTCATATGTTCAAGGGAAAGAGGGTCAAATATTAGATGTTGAAAAAACAGAGTCTTTGGGGAAACACAAAGGGTTATGCTATTACTCAATTAATCAAAGGAAGGGAACTTGTGTATCCGGAAAATCTGAAAAATACTATGTATGTGGAAAGGAAGAGAGAGATTCTACTCTGTTAGTTTGCAGAGAAAGTGTTAGAGAAAAATATTTAATTAAAAGAGGTTGTTTGGTCAATAATTTACATTGGATTTATGATTCTCCAAAAATAGGAGAAAAAATTTTTGTCAAATTTAAACACACTTCTAATTTTGTGGAGGGAAAGATAGAAGATGTTGACAATCATTTAGTTAGATTATCTCACCAACCTAGTTGTGCATCAACTCCAGGTCAATATGTAGTTTTTTATTCGATTGATAAGAAGAGATGTTTAGGTTCAGGAACTTATCATAAATCCATTTAAATTTGAAACTAACAGCTAAAAGTCTAAGAGATAGTTGAATTCATTTTTTTGAATCTAGAGGCCACAAGGTAATAGCATCCCACTCAGTAATTCCCCCAAAAGAAGATAAATCTACTTTATTTGTGAATGCTGGACTTTGTGTTCTAAAAAAAGAATTTATCTCTCAAGGGGAGGAAAGGGTTTGCCAATCTTTCACTAGCGTTCAAAAAGTAATAAGAACTGTAGATATAGAAAGTATAGAGAAAGATGGCTGACACAGCACTTATTTTGAGATGATGGGTAATTTTTCAGTGGGTTCTTATTTCAAAAAAGAGGCAATTAGTTATTCAGTGGAGTTCTTAGATCAATTTTTAAAGCTGGATCTAAGTAAATTAGTAATTACTGTTCATAAAGATGATCTTGAAAGTGAAGTTATTTGAAGAAATTTATTGGGGGAAGAAGTCAAGATATTGAAAATGGACAAAGAGAATTTTTGAGAGGTAGGAGACGGTCCTTGCGGGCCTTGCACAGAGATTTATTATGACAGAGGTCAAGAATTTGATCCAGAAAATAAGTACTTAGAGTTACTTGAAAAATCTATTGATAATGAGAGATTTATAGAAATTTGAAATATTGTTTTTAGTCAGTATTGGGCCGAAAATGGAAACTATATAGAGCTAAAAAATAAGAATATTGACACAGGAGCTGGACTAGAGAGAGTAGTGTCTATATTAGAAAACTCAAAAAATGTTTTCTTTAGCTCCTTGTTTTACCCAATAATACAAGAGATTGAGAGTATTTCTTTAAAAAAATACAGCTCTAAATTGACTGAAGAAGATGCTCAATTTCAAGTAATTGCAGATCATTTGAGAACTTCAATAATTCTCTTAGGAGAAGAATTAACTCCTTCAGGAAAGGGAAGAGGTTATGTTCTTAGAAAATTAATGAGAAGAATTTTTGTGGCTCTTTTTTTGTTAGATGTCAAGCATTTTGAAGAACATCTCCCTACTTTAATTCAAAAAACTTTAAATGTATTATCTGGACTTTATCCAGAACTTCAGGATAGATATTCTTCTATGCTTGCAGAATTTCTGAAGGAAAACTTGTCTTTCCAAAAAGTACTAAATAATTGCTACGGAAAAATAAACCATATTTTGTCGAGCAATAAAGAAAAGTTGGAAGAGCAAATTTTCACTTTAGTTGAAAGAGAAGGGTCCCCGCTTCCAGTTATTAGAAAAATATGCAAAGACAACAATGTTCAGTTTTCTGAGGAAATTCTTAAGAATTTAATGGAACAACATTCGCAAAAATCTAAGAATGTGAAGTTTTCTAATGCTTTTAATTTGAAAATTTAGTCCACTCTTCTCAAACTCATTTGGGAGAGTGAATATTGGATAAAAAATTAGATTGTTGTCTATTTTTGTCTAATTCAGTTATGAATTGGTGATATTTATTTATTTTTAAATCTTTGATATCGCAAAAGAAATTATTGGAAATTATTTCTTTTAAATTTGAATCTTCTTTTCATTCCTTAAAACAAGATAATATTCTGTTCATAAACTTAAGTTTTTCATAATCAGAAATTTCAAGTTTCATTAACTTGTAAAAATATTCTTCTCCCCCCTCTATAAATAGATCTGAGATGGAAAAAGAAAGTTGCTCTCCAGTAAAGGTATTAATAATTCTTATTCTTTTTACTCTCATTCCATAGTAAAAATCAAGAAGATAAGAGTAAATTAAAATTTGTCAGATTCAGTTGATATCTCAACTTTTTTTGTGAAATTTAAGCTCTATAAGTTCCTGATTCTTTGGTTCAAAAAAGTCAAATTCTCATCTAGTAATTTCACATTCTTGCTTATGTTCTAAATAACTTTTAAGTCTGTGTAACTTGGTAAATTTGTTTCAACTGATGCAAGTTTCAAAATACGGAAGAAAAGATTTAAAGTGATTCATAATTTCTGTGAATAACTCAAAATCTTCATTATTCTTAAATTCTTCTTGTTCAAAGAAGAAAGAATATTTGTATTCAGTGAGATTACTTAATTCTCAAAATCACATTCAATTTGATGATTTATTTTTTTTAGAACTAAAATATTTTTTGCTCTCTTCGGTAGCTTTTTTAACTATTTCTCAGTTTTCTTTTATTTCAATTTCTTCTCAACTCTTGTATTTCTTTTTCTTTCAAAGATCAACTAATTTTTCTAGAAAGAATTCACTTCATTTACCTAAATAACTGGAATATTTAGTTATTTTTTGCAGAGCTTCGGAGTCCAGTTTAGTGTTCAGAGGATCAACAATTTTCTCACTAGTTGAAAATAAAGGGTTCAATCCACTTTGATAAATTCAAGTAGGTCTGATTAGTTTAAAAAGTTTTGGCTTGATCTGAGTTTTGAATTTTTCAGAGACTAAATAACCCACCACTGTGTATTCCTTAATGTTTTTTTCATTTAGATAAAACATTTAAGAAAAACTATTAAAAAAGAAAATTTTTAATAGTGTCATTTAATTTAATTTCTCAACAAACTCCAAACCAACAACAATTAAATGTAATCAGGTTTAATGAAAACAAGAATGTAGGGATAATAGCTGGACCAGGTTCAGGGAAAACTTTTGTAATTATTGAAAAAATTGGATTTTACCTTTCTCAAAAAATTGAACCTAGAAAAATATTATTGGTAACTTACACAAACAGGGGGATTATTGAGATTAAAAAAAGAATTAATAGATTTGTAAAGGCAAAAAGAGAGTTTGAATTTGCCGGAACACTCCATTCTATTTGTAAGAAGTTTTTAGAAACAGAATTAAAAAAGGAACTTTCAAAACTTCTTAAGAAAGAAATTAATAGACTTTCAATATTTGAGGGAAGGGAAAGATATTTTTTTTTAGAGTCAGAGGTAAAACAACAAGTAGATATAGTTTTCGGGGAAGACTACAACGCCTTACTTAGTGAATATATTTACGAAATAGTTTTAGAGGAGACTGAAAATTCTATTTCCAGAAATAAGATAGAAAACTATCTTAATAATGATTTTCAGCTGAAAGTTTTTAAATATGATTGATTTTCTTCTAGGCTAAACAAAAAGACGGAAAAAATAAGTAGTTTTGAAAAGGGAAAAGTTATTCAAGTATTAAAAAATACCTTTTTTCTTTATCAAGAATACTTAGATAAAAAAGAAATGTTTGACTTTGATGATTTAATAATTTATTTCCATTACATCTTGGATCACAATCCAGCCAAGAAGAAATTCATTCAAGGTCAATTTGAAAAGATATTAGTTGATGAATTTCAAGATATGAACTTTCTTCAACTCTTGATTATTGCACAGATTTCCGGCTCCAAGAAAAATATTTTTTTTGTTGGAGATCCAAATCAAGCTATATATGGTTTCCAAGGAGCTTATCCCGAGATTTTTAAATATTTCAAAACCAATATAGATCTAACTACTAAATTCTTTAATCTCTCACAAAATTACAGATCTACACAGAACATATTAGATCTATCTCAAAAACTAATTTCAAAAAATAATCAAAAAGATATTTTGAATGAAATGCATACTAAAAATGAGATAGGAGACAAAATTCAATGATTAGTGAATGACAAGCAAGGAGGAGTTACCAAAACAATCTTTTCAATTATTAGAAATTTGGAATCTAGAGGAGTTAACTTAAATCAAATAGCTATTATCTCAAGAACTCACTTAGAAACCAAAAATCTTAGAAAAAAGTTTTGATCTAAGGGAGTTAAATTCTTGGACTTTAACTTTTCAAAACATATAGCTTGAAATTATGAGAGTTATTTTTTAGTTTGCCTCCTTTCCCTGAAATTTAAATTTGATCCCTTTGCTATCAAATATATAGTTGAATTTTGGTTTCAGAGAGAAGAGATGCCAGATTATTTTTATGAACAAATAGAGGATCATTCAAATGATTTGATTAGTAGTCTTAATTCTTTAACTTCTTCCAATTTTGAAGATAGATGAACTTCTGAAGAAGACAAAAAGTGAATTAAGAAAATTAAGAATTTCTGAAAATTATTGAAATCTGAATATAGGCAAAGCTCATATAAAGAAGATCAAAAAGAATCTCGACAAACAATAATTGTTAGTCGAGAGTCTTTGGAAGAGTGAATCAAAAAGACTCTAAATCCTAAATTGACCAGATATATTTCCAATCAAAAATATCAAGCAATTAAAAATATTGTTCACTTCTATAGAGTGATGTCTTACTATAGTGGCCAAACAACTTTCTGTTTGAGAGAATTATTTGAATTATTGCTGGCTTATGTTAAACACTTTGTGAGTCACGTTACAGAAGATCAATATTTGAATTTTTCGACTGTTCACAGCGCAAAGGGATGTGAATTTGACTATGTATTTATACTCAACTTAGTTGAGGGTAAATTCCCAAAACATTATGCAAATACATTGCAAGATATAGAGGAAGAGAGAAGAATCTTATTTGTGGGAATTACTAGAGCTAAAAAAGAGTTGTATATAGTTAGTGATTTATATATAAGCAATAAATCACTACCTAGTAGAGCTGGATTAAACAGCTTTAAAGAAAAAGTTCCAAGAGTCTCCAACTTTTTAAGAGAATTAGATTTTCTTAATTCAAAGAATGAAGAAATAAGTGTATTAAATAATCTTTCTAATGAATCTCAGAGTCTAATTCTCTTGTAAGCTAAATATTCTCTAAAATCAAAAAATAAAATTAGCCTCCCCCTTGAGAAGAATAGAAAAGATATCTATTTGATTCAACAAAGATAAATTATCTGAATATAGATATAAAAAAAAATTGCACTAAGTCATAAGATCGATCCCAAAAACGCTTTAGAGGTATATAATTTAAGCTCAACTTTTAAAGGACAGAAAGTTTTAAACTCTCTTTCCTTTAAATTTCAGAAAGGTCAAGTTTATGGAATTGTTGGTCCTAGCGGTTCAGGGAAAAGTGTTTTTTGCGAACACTTAAATGGCTTACATAGATCTGAGACAGCCAATATCTATTATGCAAATGGGGAACAAATTCTATTTTTTAATTCAAAGCTAAAAAACTATAAATCTATTAGAAGAGAAGTTGGAATAGTTTTTCAGCAACCAGAATATCAATTATTTAAGGAAACTGTTCTTCAGGACATAATATTTGGACCAAAGATTCTCTTTAATTTGCCGAAAGATGAGTTGCCTGAGTGAGAAGAGAAGGCCAAAGAGATACTTTCGGAACTTTCTTTTCCATTAGAACTAGTTAACTCTTCTCCCTTTAAATTATCTGGGGGCCAAAAGAGAAAAGTTACTTTAGCTGGGATTTTGATATTAGAGCCTAAAGTAATAGTTTTTGATGAACCTACTTTAGGCTTAGATCCACAATCTACTGAGCAAGTTATAGAACTAGTTAGAGAATTAAACAACAAGGGAGTTACTATTATTCTCGTCTCTAGCAATATGGATTTCATTTTTGAAAGTACTGATCAAATTCTTTTTCTGAATTCTGGAAGATTACAAGCATCTAAACCAACCTATTTATTTTTTAGGGAATGTCCCAAAGAATTAATCAAGCCAAAGGTAGTTAGTTTTATTGAAAAACTATCTTCCTTTAATAGTTGTTTTGAAAAATTATGAGAATATCAACCTAAAAATATTTCTCAATTAGCTGAATCTATAAATAATGTAGTTAGAAATTTTAGTTAATAGGCACCCAGAGACTAAAAATCTGGGTGGGTTAGTAGGGAATTCTGCACACTCAATACATCCGTTACTAAAGTTAATTGTCTTTATACTCTTAACTTTTTTAATTTTTTCGAAAATTGGACTTTTACTTCACTTACTATTATTTGTTTTTGTTCTAGTAATTCTTTATGTTTCAGGAAGCTTTGCATTCCTGTATAAAAAATTACTTTGTTTGTATTTAGGAATATATGTTTTTTTGTTCACAGTTAACTGAATATTTAACAAAAATCCAGGATTCTGAGACAAGAATTATTTGAGTTCTAATTATTTGGATTTAACTTCTATATCTCCATTTAGTTTTAGGGGAGTAACCACTTCTAATGGAAATGGAACTTCTGACATTCAAGTAGGGTGACATTTAGGCGGGGATTATGTGAAACATTGTTCTGGGGGAGATTGTTGTGAAAAATGTACCAAAAATGCCACAGGATCTTTCAATGTTTTTGCTGCAGATTCTGTAGAAGCTTTAAAAAAAGCTTGTGAATGCACTGGCAAAGAACCAAGCAAAGAATGTTGCAAGAATACCGAAGGAATAACTTGTTGCAATATTTCCAAAAATTTAAAGGGTCTTAAAACCTTTTATGTTACTGGATCCCAAGGCAAAAAAATAGTAGGTTTTATTCCTAAGTGATATGCAATCACTCTCTTTCAATTTCTTTTTGCATTCAATATGTCTAATAAGTTAGTAATGATTATTGCATTGTCAAGTGCATTAAGATACACTACTGATTTGACTTCATTCACTTATGCAATAGGTCAATTAATAAGACCATTTAAAGTTTTAAGGGTTCCCGTTAAGGAAATAACCTTGGTTATTTCTTTGGCAATTAGATTTATTCCTTCATTATTAACAGAAACTCTAAGAATAGTGAAAGCTCAATCTAGTAGGGGAATTGACTTTAAAAATGGGAGAATTAGAGATAAGGCTTCAGCCTTCCTCTCTTTATTTATTCCCCTATTCATTATTTCAATGATTAAATCTAGGGAGTTGTCAAATGCTATGATTTCTAGAGCCTATTTACCTAAATCTGGTAGAACCAGCTATAGAACTTACCCAATAAACCAATTTAGTTTAGGTATATTTGGCGGGGCAATTTTATTTATATCTATTTGCTATTACTTCGTTTTTTCTCATTCATATTTATCCGCTTTTGGCCCCTTAGATCCGTTACTATTGGTAGTCACTTAATTAACAAAAAGTCTTTTACTAAACATGGCCATTAACTGAAGTGCGAAGACTATTGGAATATATTTATTTAAGTTTCTGAGATTTATGGTTAAAAAAATATTTTCAATAGTACTGTGAATTTTTTTGATAATTGTTTTCATAGCACTAGCAGTTCAAGGTCAGATTTGAGTAGCTGTTGGACTTGCCTTGCTTGTTGCAATTATCTATGTGATTAGGTATTTGAGGTTAAAGTTGGGAGAAGCAAAGAAACAGAAAGATTCTCGAGGAGATGAGCCATCTGTTCCTTCTGTAGATGTATCTTTTAAGTCACCATTTGATAAATAGTGAGTTTAGAGAAAGAAGAAAAGGCAAAATATGCCTTAGTTGTTGATAGATTGTCTTTTTCTTATGTGAAGAGTCAAAAATTTATTCATGATCTCTCTCTTTCTCTTGTAGAATCCAAATACTACTGCATAGTAGGTCATAATGGCTCTGGAAAATCAACTTTTTCAAAACTATTAACAGGATTATTAAAGCCAGACTCTGGCTCTATAAAAATATTTGATAAGTCCATTTCGAAGATAAGTTATCAAAAGATTTTTTCCTTTTTGGGAGTAGTTTTTCAGAATCCTGATAGTCAATTCATTACTTCCTCAATAGAGGAAGAATTAGCTTTTGGACTTGAAAACAAGAAAGTTCCATCATTGTTCATAAGAAAAATAATTGAACATCTCATAGATGCTTTGGAGTTACACAATTTAAGGGATAAGCCCCCTGTAAATTTATCTGGGGGAGAAAAGCAAAAAGTGACCATTGCATCAACTTTAGCTTTAAACCCTGATTTATTCTTATTTGATGAATCTTGTTCAATGCTCTCTCCAATAGAAAAAGTAGAAATAACTCAACTAATGAAAAAATTAGTTGTAGACTATAAAAAAACAGTTATTTCTATTACACACGATATGGAGGAACTTTTACAAGCTGATGAAATAATTATTTTTAAGAATGGAAAGATCGTTTCACACTTAAAAGACAAAAGCGAATTGTTTCAATTACCAGACTCATTTTTTTCTGAATTAGCCTTAAGTCCTCCCTTTATTTCTCAGGTGGAAAGGGAGTTAAATCAAAAATATTCTTTGTCTTTGCCTTCCAGCAAAACCGAGGAAGAATTGGTAAATAATATCTCTGGATTAATTAGCAGACAATAAAATTGTTAAATTGAAGCGTGCAAGAGTTTTTAATTATTTAATATAACGACTATGTTGAAATTCAATAAGAGTTCTTTTATGGACAGAATGAAGTCCAAGTGGTCAAAGTTTGGCGCTTGGAAAAAGTTGTTTGTTCTTTTGCTGATTCTTTTCTTGTTGTTCTGGATTTCGCTTGCCTCTTTGATAGCTTTACCAGCCATATCTTCTGTTTACTTTTTGACGTGCATTATCAAAAATGTGATGGATATTCATGCTAATTGGAAGTGGGGTAGTCTTTTCTCTTGCGAAAAGGATAGTTCTTGCAAGATAATTGGTGAAGTTGAAGATTCAGATGAAACTTTCATTAAGTTTCCAACTCAAGACCCAAGAACTCCTAAGGTTCAACCAAAGAAGCCACCTTTGAGATCACAACCTGTATCTGAAAATGCAAGAGTTTTTGTTGCAAGACCAGATAGCCAAAGAACTATAAGAACAGCAACAGTTAATAGAGCTCAAGGGGCAAAGCCAGCATCAAAGGTAGTAAATAAGAAGGAGTCTATCCAACCTTCTCAAGTGAAGCCTTTTGCGGGGGGAGAAAAAGCAAAAATTGAAGAAGACAAGACAGTTTTTGACAAGAGTGCTATTGAAACAGACAAAATATTTGATCCCTCCAGAGAAGACCCTTCTAAGATTCACTCCATTAAGCCAGAAGAATTAGTTGACGATGAAAAGAAAGAAAACAAAAAGAAATCAAAGTCTTAATTTCTAAATTCATTTAGTCTTTATCTCTTCTGGTAAAGTCTTACCCTCTATTACGAGGAGTAAGATTAGTTTTTTAATATATTTCTTAGCCTTTTAGGGATAAATTAGGGTTTTGGTGAACAAGAAAGATCTATACGTAATTGAATCTGCATTATCAGTTTTAGAGTCTAGCCCGAAAGAATCTGTCTTTCAACTATCTCAAAAATTAGTAGATCGTTGAATAAATTTAAAGCTCTTTTCTCCATTAAAAGACAAAAATTTTCCTGACTTCAAATATTCTTTAACTCACAAAAGTAGAAAGTATTTATTAAAACAACTAGACAATGAATGTTTTATTCTTTGTCATAGGTCAATTGTTTCAAAAGCATTTTCCCAATTAAACAAACTTTCAGAAGTTAAGAAAGTTGTAAAGATTATTTATTTAGAAGAAACTCTAAAACAAAAAGTTGTAGACAAAGAAAAAGCTTTTAAAAAATCTAAAGATTCAACTAATTTAACTTGAAATTACTCCATTCCAGCACTTTTTCATCTATTTTCTTTTAAAGAATTAAATTTCAAGGAGCAAAGAGAAATCAAAAATTTCTTTTATCTAAGTTGGTCTGCAGAAAATCAATTATCTGATTCACAAGGCAAAGGAATTTATGTATATCAAGAAGACTATGAGGAATTTGCTCTTGAAGTACAAAAGCATTTAAAGAAAAAGGAAAGGGGAGTAAAAGAATCAGTTAATCTCTCCTCTCCCTTTGAGTCTCCAGAGGATTTATTCTCGAATATATCCTTTTCTGGAGCTGGAGATTCTTCTGATTCAGATCAAAAACCAGATGGCAAAGAAATCTTGTTTGAATCAGAGGAAGAGTCAGAAAATGAAATTCAAAAAAAATTGAGAGACAACCTTATTGAACTCTTGCCAACTCCAATGGATAGTTATAAAGAGCTTATATCCAATCTCCCTAGGGAGAAAATGAGAGCTAGGTATTTTAACCCTAATTTTCCAATCTCATCAGTCGTAGAGTTAAATAACTCTTACCATTTTTGAGCATTAATTTCTCCACAATATCAAGATGTAGAGGGCTTTTGAATCAAATTAAAGAACTTTTATTGCTCTCTAAGTGCTTATGAAATTGAACAATTAATTAATTCTCAAGAGTTCACACCAAAACACATATGACTGCAAATTCAACAAAAAACAACTTTAAATAGTTACGATTCTAAATCCAATTCATTTAAGGAAATACTTGACAATAAGCTAGAAGGTCTTCAATCCAAAAATGAACAATTAACTTCTCAATTAAATGTTTTGCGCGAGAATCTCCTGAAACAAGGAAAATATCCTGATACAGATCTCCTATACCTCCAATCAATGAGAGAGAAAAAAAAGTTACTGGAAGAAATAGAAAATACCTTTAAGGTTTTACGTAACTACTCAGACAAACTTAAACAATATTCCGAAAAACATCCAGAATTTTCCCCTAACTTCTATCTTTCCATTTTTGGATCTAATTCAATACTAACTAAATATGACTCTTTAGTATGTGATGCCTTCTTAGACCTTAATGAACAGATCAATGAAATAGTTTTTTATCAACAAGAAGTCGAGAGACTTCTTTTTGAAAGATTGAGCGCTCTTCATCAAGCAAGAAAAGCTGAGATGAAATTGGAGTTTTTAGAAAAGGATGATAGTTTATCTAAGTTAGTTTTTGCTCAACAAAAATCAATCGACCAAAGAAATAGAGCTGAAGAGTTAAAGAGATTGGAAATTCAAGGTGCCCTTGAATTAACAAAAAATACTATTCAAAAGGAAATTGAAGAAGAAAAATTCAAACTATCCAACTATCTAGATAGACTTCAACAACTAGACTATTATCCTGACTTTGAAGAACAATCTCAACATCTTAGAAGTCAAAAAGCTGCTCATAGAAAAAAAATTGAAGAATATAGAGGGGAGATCTATGGCTTAAAGCTAAAGGCAGAATTAATTGAACAAAAATACAATTCCTTCATTACTGCTATTAGAGAGCAAATTCTAGAGTTTCAAAAAGAAATAAGTGATATTTATTCAGGACATTTAAGTCTTATACACAGCTCAATTAACCAAGTCTGAGAAGACTGGACTAATGAGGGAATAGGCCATATAGAAAGAATACTGGCAAGAAAAAAAGAGTTAATAAAAGAGTTTTCTGAAATTATTGTCTTGGAATTAAAAAATATGTATCTAAACCAAGACAATTTATTAGAAGAATCGAGAGCTAGAAAAAAAGAGTGAGAAAGAGTTTATCAAGAAATGGTGGATGAATTCAAAACTTTGGGATATTTTCTTGAAACTCCAAAACCTTCAGAGAATTATCACAAATATTTACCTAAGATGGATAAATCTTTATTTAACCTTTCTCCAGAGATGCAAAAACTTATTTATTACAGACCAAATTTCAAATACACTAAGCCCAAAGTTAATGAGCTAATTGGACTCTCTCCTAGATTACTTAATGATGATGAATTCTTAGTTATTGACCAAGTTTGAACTAAATTAACTCCAATTCAGGAACATAAGTTAAGAGAAAAAATTGCAAAGGAATCTAACGAAAAGGAGAAAGAAAAATTGGAAGAACTTATTCAAAAAGCACAAGACGATTTGTATAAAAGATTGGAAGCAAAAAACTACAAATTTAAAACTCTGACTATCGAGAAAGATTTCCCTCAAGAGGTTGATGAAGAAGAGAGATACAAGAAATTGAAAGCATTTGAAAAAGCTAGTTTCCATAACTGAAAAGAAATGCATTTCACTTCTTCTGAACTTAGATATAAGTTCAAAGATATGCTTACTCACTTGTCTAAAAAATTATTTACCCTAAAAGAAGTTGAACCTTGGGGAGATCAGATAAACATAACAGATAAAGGTAAACTTGAAGATCCTTCTATAGTGGAAAAGCTAAGCGAGTTTGACTATTTTGTTAAGACTAGTGAAAAACTTAGCTTAGTTGATTCTTGTCCACTTTCATCTTTTAAGGCGGAAGAAACAGACTTGTATGATTTGGAAGACGAAGATTATCTTTCAATTCTAGAGGCTTTAGATGAAGGACATACTTCTTTCAGGGCTCAGCCTAAGAAAGGTTTAATTCCTAAATTAGATGATTGATCCAAACTAAATCTGAAAAAATATAGGGAAGAAAAGAAGAAGGTAGATATCACAGAAATTAAAGAAGGTCTACAATCGCTCGAAAAGGAAATTCAAACACTTCAAAAAGTTTCTGGAAATTACCGAGAAGCATGTGAAATGGAAAGAAATAGAAGAGAATTATTATTCTCAGAAATGAAAGAGAATTTAAATGATTTGAGAAAATATCTAGAGAAGGAAGAAGATGAATTAAATAAGATATTTGCAGATACCTCTGATATGATAGATTTGAATTTTGAGGAATTAGATAGAAGATTAGAAGCTAGAAGAAAATTAATTGCAGAGATTAAAGAATCTAGAGGTAATATCTAATGGGAAATAGATTAGATAGAGTTACCAATAGATGTGCAAAGACTGGGAATAATAGATCTAAAGCTATGAATGCTACAAAAAGAGCTTGAAACTTAAATATTCAGAAGTTTCAATTAGTTGATGCTAGGACTGGAGAGAAAGTTAGAATCAGGACATCTGTTAAGACTGTAAGGACTTGAAGAAAACAAGGAAAGATTAAATAGTTTTTATATGTCTAGATATTTAGGACCTTTATATAGAAAAGCCAGACAATATGGTTTTTCTTTTTATGAGGATGGTAGAGAGTTTAGCAAGGGAAAACAAAGAGATTATCCTCCCGGGCAACATGGAACTTCTAAATTTAAAAAGCAAAGCTTGTACGGGGAGCAACTTAAAGAGAAGCAAAAGTTCGCTTTACTTTACGGACTTAGAGAGAAACAAATGAGAAGATTTTTCAACATTGCCAAAAATATGAAAGGGGCTTTGGCATTCAATTTTCTTTTGCTTTTGGAAAGTAAGTTAGACAATTTAGTATTTAGATCTGGTTTCGCGAACACTAGAAGAGGTGCCAGACAATTGGTTTCACACGGACACATTCTTTTAAATGGAAAAAAGGTGGATATACCTTCCTATATAGTTCCTGTGGGCTCTACTATTGAAGTTGTGGAGAAAAGTAGAGGACTTCCAATAGTTAACTTTTTTCCTGAGTTTGTTCCTTTACCATTTTTAGAATCGCAGGGAAAATACAAGACTATATATAAAAGATATCCTCAAAGATCTGAATTAAATCTGGAGCTTAATGAAGTTTCTGCTACAGAGTGATATAAGAGATATAGCTAGTTAAATAACTTTGATATAAGAATAAAAAAGATAGCAGAGTTTATCTCTGCTATTCTTCCTATCAAGCACGACTTCCTGTTAGTTGATATTGGTTCAGATTTAGGTTTTCTTGGAATAGAGTTGTTAAAAAGAGACATGGTTAAAGAAGTTTGAAATGTGGAGTTAAGCAAAGTTTCATTGAAAGATTCTAAAGAGATTTATTTAAAGAAAAATTTAGATTCCCAAGCAAAATTCATTTTCTCTGATGGGTTTCAGGACATTCCACTCGAAGGCATTAAAGATTACAGAGAAATAATTATTGTTTTGGCTGGATTGGGCTCAAAAAAGATTATTTCTATTTTGAATGGATTACCAGATCTTTGAAAAAATAAAAAACTTTGGTTATGTTGTTTGCCACATGCTCATCCAAATCAAATTAAAAAATGATCTGAAACTTGTGAGTGAGATTTATTAATAGAAGAGGAAATGACCTTTAAGGAAAAAATCTATTCTATATTTCTTTTTTCCTTAAAAAAACTAAATTAAATAAGGTTTATGTTGTTTCTTGAGGCGAGTCACTAGAAACTTTAGATTTACTTGCTCTTCAGCTCTTTATTAACCCTTCATCTAAAACACGATCCAAAGCTCTTCTTTTCGCAATTCTTGCTTGTCTAAATTTCTTTCTTCTTTCCTTAGAAGTATCTTTAGGGCTAGCCCAAGGAAGCTTGTCTTTCTTATAAAGAATATAAAAATGTTTAAACAGCATTCCCTTTGCATAGATACCATAAGGAAGGAAGAATCCAATGAGAGCATTTATTTTTAGTAAATTACTAATTCCTTCAGGAAAGTAAAGTTCTCTTTCTTCACTTGTCGATCTTTTAATAACTGAAAGATAATTGAAAACTAAAAAGACATTTAAAACAAATGAGAAAATCAGAGGACCTATCCAAAGAAAACCGGCAGTTGTTCAATCACTAAGAACACCTAGTGCAACAAAACCACCAATTAATGCAAAAAAAGCAATCATTTCATAAATTCAACAATTCAAAAGCTTTTCCATCCCCTCTTGCACTCCATCTCTTCTGGAATACAAAAAACAAACAAAGTTAATACAAGATCTTTGAAAGGCTCTTAAAACGGGTTTACCTTTGAAACCCATGAGTTTTTAAGAACCTTTTTTAAAAATAAATAGCCCCCCCTCCAAAATTATCAGATAATCCTGCCTTCGACTATTCTTAATTTTAAAGCGTCTTTTTTCGGCACGTGGTTTAGGACTTAATTTTCTAAATTTTTAGTTAGAAAAAACGTAGTAATGGATAAGTTCAAATGACTGTTAATTGAGGAGTTAGAACTATTTAATGATGACGAGTTTCAGGAGCTATTAGATAGATCCAGTCTTAATTGGGAGTTTTCACCCAATAGAGACCATTTCTTTTTAATAGTTGAATATTTCAAAGAGCCAAAACCACAAGAACTATTTAAGTTCTTTAATTTTTTTTCTAGGACTTGTTCTATAGTTGTTAGGCAAAAATATCTATACAACTCAATATCTTTTCATCGACTTTTATTAAGTTGATTTGAGAATTTCGCTCCACTCGAAGAAGAAAAACTACAAGCTTTTCTATCAAACTTTAAGGAGGCAAATATATGTTTTGAATTTCCCCAAATTATTTTGAAATCACTTAATGTTGCTCAAGAAAACTATTTTCAAAAACATCTCTCTAATCTACAAAGCTTTTTAGAGTACATATTTGAACAAAAACAAATCCACTTATCAATCGCAAAGTTAGAAAATATTTCCTCTAATACTTCAACAATTCCATCAGAAGTTGTTATTTCTGAGGAATTATTTAGCGAAAATAAGTCATCAATAACTAAAAAAGACTCTATTATTTCGAGTTCCATAAGAACTTTGGATTCTAAGGTAAAAGGTATTTTTAAGCTTTATTCTTTCGAAGAAGTTGATGGCTATGGTTATAGAAATCAAAAAATGTACAGAGTTGGAATTACTAATTTTTCAGAACACTATCTCTTAGTCTTGGGAAGATTTGTTCCCGCAGATAAGAGGGAACAATATATAAAGATACTGAAAGTGGAAAGTTGATATGAAATGGAATTTCAGTTGAATAATACTTCTTCCTCTGGATCAAGAATGATGACCAATTATGATGGTTGGTTGTTAGGTTGTTCACTAGTTGATTACCCCAACGGTTTAGTTTTAAAAGATGATTCTCCCAAAAAAGCTTTTTCTTTGAATGTATATACAAAATATTCCAGTTTTGATGGACTATTTAGCTCCGGACAGTGAGCGGAGATGGTTAAAGATTTGGGACATGAAGTGATTGCATTCACAGACTTTAATAATGTCCATGTTTTTCCTGAAGCGGAAAAAAATGTAAAAAAACATGGACTTAAACCCTTATATGGTTCTGAAATAGAAGTTATTCCGGAGAATGTAAAGATTGTCTCCAATCTTCACTTATTAGATCCGGATAAATCTATTGTTTTTTCTATTTTTGACCTAGAAACTACAGGATTGAATCCATTATTTGATGAAATAATGGAAATTTACATAGTCAAATATAGTGGGGGAGTTGCAATAGACAATTACCACAGCTATCTAAAGTGTGATAGGGAGATAAGTAGTGAAGTTATAAAACTAACAAACATCACACCCGAAAAACTTGATATGTTGGGAAGAAACAAAATAGAAGTTCTGAAGGAAGTCAAAGAATATGTTGCAGGAACTGTTTTGATGGCACACAATGGACTAGATTTTGACTTGCCTTTTTTAAATGCACAATACAAAAAGGCTGGACTAAAGCCCATTCAAGCCCCACTCTTAGACACTATTCTATTAGCGAAAGCTTTAGAGGGGGAAAAGAAATCTAAGTCTTATTCTCTTTTTGCACTATCTAAAAAAATGTCCATAAATGCAGTTGAAAGAGATATGCAATCTGCAGAATATGACACACTTTGTCTAGTTAGACTGTGAAAATTATGAGAAAAACAACTAAGTCAATTATCTATAGATCCATACACATATGAACAACTAGAAAGTATCAATACTTTCTTTGACCAAAAGAAAATATTGAGAAATTATTTTGGATCAAATGTAATTTTTTTCGCTAAAAATCAAGAAGGAGTTAGAGATTTATATGAATTAATTTCTAAAGCACATATAGATTTTTTTATCGATAAGCCTCAATTAAATTGAGAAGTTATCCAATCAAAGAGAAGCAATTTGATATTGCTCTCTTCCCCTACAAATAGCACTGTTTTAAATGCACTATTTAAAGATGACTTTGAACTCTTCCAAGAGGAAGGAAGTAAATTAGATTATTTAAGTCTTCCCCCTCCTTCTCATTTTGCACATGAAATTAATAGGGGAAGATATTCTCTAGAAGAAATCCAAGAATTATTGAGTAAGTTTTATAGATGATCTAAGGAATGCAATTTCAAATTACTAGCAAATTACTGTTTGAAATTTAAGTGATATGAAGAAATAGAACAATACAAAGTTTTAGTTCACGCAAAAAGTATTGGTGGGAAGAGACATCCGTTATTTTCTGCAAAATCAAGTAATGATGTCTTACCAGATTTTTCACTAAGAACTACTGAGAGGTTTATTAAAGAGTTTGACTTTTTAAAACTTTCAGAATCGGAAATTCAAGAATTATTTTTCAAATACAGAGAAGAGATAGTTGAATTTATTTCTTCAAATATCAAAATTAATAATTCTTCTCTTTCTCTTCCAAAAATTGCTGGAGCATTTGAAAATATCAAGGAATATGTCAACAAAAAACTGGAAGTTAAATATGGAAGTAAACCAAATATTTACTTGCTGACTACCCTTAATAGGGAGTTAATTGGAATTCAAGAAAATAAATTTGAAACTGTTTATTGATGTGCCCATCTATTAGTTAAGAGATCTAAGGCCGAAGGATTCTTAGTAGGTTCAAGAGGTTCAGTTGGATCCTCTTTTTTGGCTTATATTCTTGAAATAAGTGAAGTTAATCCTCTACCACCTCATTATTTTTGTAGTAAATGCTCTCACTTCGCAATAAATGAAAACACTAAGGAATCTGGGTTTGATCTTGAAATTAAACAGTGTCCTAATTGCCACATAGAGTTACAAACAGATGGTCAAAATATCCCCTTTGAAACCTTTTTAGGACTAGAAAGAAAAAAAGTTCCAGATATTGACTTAAACTTCTCAGGTCAATATCAACAAAAAGCCCACAATTTCCTAAGAGAATTGTTTGGGAGAGAACATACATTTAGAGCTGGTACTATTTCAGCTGTTGCGGAAAAAACAGCCTTCGCATTAGCTAGAAATTATTTAGTAGATAACGAGATTGAATTCAATAAGGGAAAGTTACATTGACTTTCCTGTAACTTAACTGACATAAAAAGAACAACAGGGCAACACCCAGGTGGAATAATAGTTATTCCTAAAGGTGATTCAATCTACAAATATACTCCAGTTAACTATCCAGCAAATGACACTGAAACTGAGTGATTGACTACTCACTTTGAAAAAGATGCACTAAAAGATTCATTATTTAAGTTCGATATCTTGGGTCAAGATGATCCAACTATACTCGCCTTACTCTCTAAGTTCACAAATTTGAACTTAGAGACCATTAGCTATAGAGATAAAAAGATTTTGCAAATGTTTAGTGATATTTCAATTCTTGAAATACCACAAGAAAAATTAGAAATTCTTGGAGAAACAGTTGGAACTTTAGGTCTACCAGAATTTGGAACAGAAAAAACTAGAGAAATAGTTAAATCTTGCAAAAATAAGATTTGTCATTTCTCAGATTTGATCAGAATATCTGGAATTAGCCACGGAAAAAATGTTTGGAAAGGTAATATAGATAGACTAATTTCTGATCATGGACTAACACTGAGTGAGGTTATTACATGTAGAGACGATATTATGAACTATTTATTGGAGAAAAAAATAGGAATTGATAAGGCTTTCAAAATAGCAGAAAGTGTTAGAAGTGGAAGGGGAATTCCCGCAGAGGATCTTCCAACTCTAAAAGAAGTTGAAGTTCCAGAGTGATATATAGCTTGTGCAAACAAGATAACCTATATCTTTCCAAAGGCACACGCAACTGCATATGTTTTGATGTGTTGAAAAATAGCTTTCTTTAAGTTGTATTACCCCGTGGAATTCTATGCAGCTTATTTCACAATCACTAACAAACATTTTGATATAGAGACTCTAATCACTAATGATTTATTAGAGATTAAGAGAAAACATCAAGAATACAAAATAATAGTCAAAAATAAGGCAAGTAGGGAAAATGCAGAGAAATCCAAATACCTAGTAATGATTTATGAAGTGGCTTTAGAAATGATTTGCAGGGGAATTAGTTTTAGAATGGTTGAGCTAAATGAATCTTTAGCTTCAACTTTTAAGCCTGACAGAGTTAACAAAACTATACTAATACCTTTTTCAGCTATTCTCGGATTGGGTGCAATAACAGCCGCTCAATTAGAGGAAGAAAGAGAAAGAAATGGAATATATAAGGATAGAGCCGATTTAGAGTCTAGAATTAAGTTAAATGTGAGTCTTTTGAAATTATTTGAAAACTTAAAAATAATTTCTCCAAAAAATATTTAGTTGTCTAACAAAATTTGATCTAATGTTTCTTTTAAGTTAAAAATACTGGGAAATATTATTTTTAACTCATAACTTTTTATTTTTCTTAAATCAGACAAAGAAAATCTTTTAGATTTGTTGAGCTTCAACAACTTTAAAAGCTCTGTGTAACTTATTAAGACAAAGTGAGAATTTTGTAGAAAAAAGTGAATTAAAAGTAAAGAGACACCCCCACAGGAGTTAATTTTTTCTAGTTTTTCTAATTGATGTTGTTTTAGCAAAGAAAGAGTGAATATTTCTTTTTTAGTTTCTTTTAGTTCTATGGAAAAATACCTACCCTTGTATACTCCATAGAAGTCTAAGTCTCCTTTAGAACACACTTTCATTGAGTATGTATGTTCTGATACATCAAATAAATTAGTGTGTTTCATTGATTTTTTTGATACATGAATATATTCTGGATGAGACTTTTTGAAGTAAGCTATATTGTTGTTAATGTAGTACTCAGCAGTGTGAGACATAATCTTCTCCACAAAAGCTCCAAGATTGTGTTTAATGTGATACATCCCAATTTATTAATACGTCTTAAAAGATAAAAGTGATGAATTTTTTCTAAATTTTGAATAACAAAGAAGTTGTGATAAAATAATTCCAATTATGAGTAAGTTAATTGGAATTCTTACTGCAAGTGGAGTTCCAGTTACTGTTCTAGCTTTCGCTGGGGGGGGCGTTCTAGATGGAAGTTTTTCCAGAGACATAAAAATTTCTTCAGATTCCAGTCATAGTCAAAATTACATTAGTTTTTTCAAGGACTCTAATGGACTTTCTATCGATAATGGTTTATTCATAAAAACCGCACTTAAAACAGAGAAGTTTGGTGGCGTAGGTTCAGAGTTAAAAGGAGCTTTAGGGATTAAGTTAAGTTCTGTAGCAACAGATCAAACCAAAGATGAAAATAAGCCTTGAGTAATGATTGGAAGTGCCAAGAACGGTATGTTCTATATACCAGGTTGGAGAGTAACTGATTGAACGGGTGTTACGAGAAAAGTCTATTCTTCTCCGAAGTACAAAACTTGAAAAGATTGGTTTATGGGTACAACATTTACCAAGAATGAAGATAGCGTTGGTCCGGATGTATGGTGCGATAAGGCTTTTGAATCCTACAAAGGTTTTTTGACTGGTCCTTTGAAAATAGTCATTAAACAAAATAAGCCAATTTTCCTAGGAAACACTAATCAAGGAGCAAAGATTTATGCAGATAAGGCAATTGGAAATTCTCAAGTTAATTTTGGAAAAACTGGTTGTAATTATGCACAAGGTTTTGCTTGACTTGGTAGCCAAGCCGTAATTGTTGGAGATTGGAAGGACAAGGCGACAAACGCTTCAGAAACTGTTGGTAGAACATTTAAGGGATTGTCGAATTGAGGAGATGTTCAAGGAGTTAATTTGGGTGAATTGGATGGTTTAATTTTGGACAGAATAGACCGAATCTCTATAACTTCAGAAGGAATACAAGATTCGAAAGGACATTTTATGAAGTGAAATCCAAAATATAACCCAACATTCCAGATTAATTAAAGTTTCTTTCGTAATTGTTACCAATTCAATATTTTTTGCCTCTAGTACTAATTGGTGTAGGGGGAACTTTTGTAGCAGGTACCTTTAATAGACTACAAACCGAAACTAGAATTGATAGATCAAAATTTGAAAAAACAAGTACTGTAAATAATATCTATAAAGTGAGTGGAGCGGGGATTAAAAGGTTTTTAGGAGGAAAATAAATTAGTTAAATCAAAAGATAAATAAAGGATAAATTAGTTTACATAAAAAGTTTTAGTAAGTTTTATTTTTAGGTTTTTTTGTTTTAAAAGTCAGTAACTCTAGTTTAGCTTTAAAACTGCTTTTAAAAGAAAATTTATTGGCAAAAATTTAGTAATTCATCTTCTTTTTTCAAAATTCACTTTGCAGAACTGAATTTTTAGTTATCACTAAAATAAAGAAGGCTTATGGCATTTTGATTATTTCTTAAAAAAGTTCTTATTTTGGGCGTGGTTATGGGAGCCCCTGTAGCTTTAGTTTTTTCAGACTTTTATGGCAAAGGAACAACATTGGAGGTAATGAGTGGTGAGGCAACTACAGTTGCTGGCCAGAAAAAAGTAGCAATATTAGTAAAAAAGGAGAACGAGATTCAGTCTGTTGATTTAAGTTCATTAAATTGTGAAAGTTCCCGCGAACAGAAGAAATTGTTGGGAGTAGGAGTGTTATCGGAAATTGATAGCAAACAATTAGTAGGTGACTTTATTAAAGGAGGTTTGGTTGCAGTTGGTTGCGGAACAAGCAATAAATTGGAAGTAATTGGAAAGTCTGAAAATTTTTGGTATGGTGTTTTGGATTATGAGAATGTTGTCGTGGAATGATTGCAAGCGAAGACTTATAAAACAGAAAAGGAAAGCGAATCTGTTTTAAAACCATATTATGAGTGCTTTAATAAAAAATTACCTTTATTGGGAGCAAAGCTAAAAGAGGCTTTTTCAGGAGAACAAATTAAGGTTGAGACTAAAAAGGTTTCATTAAATGGCCTACCTGATTGTGAGGACAAAGTATTCAGCAATCAAGTTATGACTATTTATACAAAAAATGGAAATGGTGAGACATGAAAAGAGGGTGATGGTTGAGGCGAATTTAAAGGAGCATATGGAGATCGTCTAAATAATATTGAAGTTGGTGATGGGAAAATAAGAACTAGTGATGGAAAGATCTTTAATGAATTCCCAAGAAAGATTACCTTAAGAAGCAAGAATTAAAAAGTAATTTCGAAGGTCTAAATCTTTGGCTTTATTAAAAAAATTATTAATTAATTTATTATCACTTTACAGTTACTTTAGGTTTATTAGTTAAGTCATAAACTTTCTATGCATTAAAAGAACTCTCCCGACAAAGGGAGATTCTTAAAGTAATTAATTCTTATCTTTCGAGATAACTAGAAAAATACTTGATTGTTATCAGTTAGGGAGTATTCTTTCTCCAAACACTTTATTGAATTTCAGTTTCCGCTCGGTTGTGTAGTAACCATTTGACAGTCTTTTACATTTAAAACATCTAAGGAATTTTTCAGAAAGAAACCATCTTTTTCATTAAATTCTTCTTCCGTCATTACCTCATCTTCATAATCGTAAATTGGCGAAGGATATAGTCTAGCTCATGTTTTTTCTCCATTAGATAAGAAAATATTTAACTCATATTTTCCGAGTTGATGAGAAGAAGTTTTGACTTGTTTTAGTTCTATCTTGGAAACCTTGTGCGCTGTAAGATTCTCTAGTATTTGTGTATCTCTCTGTTGAGAGTGTTATTTATAAAAAAGATAGAAGACAGGAATATTTGGACTTTTCTCATCAGAACATACCCACAACTTTAGATTATTTCATTTTGCGGAATCAGATAACTTTATTGCTTTACAGTCTCCTTGCTGAGTGGTTTCTGTAGAAGTTTGAAATATTCTCGTTGCAGGAGGTGTATAAAAGTTTCCAAACAAATTAGTGCCGAAAAAGACAGTTGAAGTTACTGCAGGAACTCCTATAGTTCCGAGAAACAAAAAAGTTCTTAGAGAAAACAAAATAAATAACTATCTAATTAGATATTTAATAAAAGACCAGAGCTTTTTAGTTTTTCTTTGAGACTATTCAAAGTGATTAGAAAAAATAACTTACTAAAAACCTGAATTAACTAAAAAATTGAAAAAGCGTAAACAAAAGAGGAGCCATCTTTAGAATCTTTTAGTTCACATCTAAGAAGGTCCCTACCAGCCATAGGGGTTACAATCTTACAACTATCTTCCAACTTAACATTCTTGAAGTATTCCCAACCGCTATTAGCAAAAATTAATCAATCAACCTTACTTCCGTCTTCCAAAGTTAATTGAAGATGAGCGTCTGAACCATCTCAATTCCAGCTTCTTTGATAATCAACAGAAGTAACCTTCTTAATTAAAGAAGAGCTATCGGCATTGGCGATTGAATGCTCAGATCCAAGATAGTAAAACTCAAACTTATTGTCATCTAACTTACAACCATATAGAGAATTGAATCAATTGTTTGGATTTTTATGATTTTGCATTAATTGACATTTTTTGACACTTAACGTGCCAAGAGCCAAAGAGATATTAGCATGTTTCTTACTTAAAGCTTTATTTTCAGCAACTTGTTTTTGTATTTCTTGTAAAGTTTTAGATCCCCTAAGGAATTCAGCAACCTGTTGAGTGACACCAATGTCCCCCCCCGCCTGTTTAATCGCCATAGGAACAATAGCTCCCATGCCTGTAACGGCCACTCCAATAAGAGCCTTAAGAGCAAGAATCATAATTATTACCTAAAAGACGTTATCTATATTATAAACCAAAGAGTAGTTTTAAAGAATAATCATTGTCTCTTCTAATTTCCTTTATTTCCCTCGCTTTAACTCTAGTCTACAGAGACAATAATACTAGCTACGCCCATTAGTTGTAGCCTTTAACGTCTTTTAATAATTTTTTGTTTTTCCCTACTTTAGAAGAAACAATCAATAAAAATCTTGTACAAAAAAATTTGAAGGAAATTCTACATTAATAGAGCTATAAATTGAAATTACAGAAATTATTTATACAAATAATTATTAAATTAATGCATTAATTGTCTTCCAAATATTATTGTTCCTTAGGTGGCATTGTTCCTTCTTTCAGGAAATTAATCATGTGATCTATTAATTGTTGTCCAGTACTGCATATAAAACAAATTCCTAAAGGTAAATTTTGTCCTTTCTTCTTTTTTCCTCCTTTGCCATTGCATTTAAGGCCGTCTTCTCCTTCCTTTTCATTTGCTTTTTGGCCTCTCCAAAGGACATTAATAGTTCTTCTAGGATTAACAAAAAATCTTAGATAGAGTCAATTAATCATGTCTTTACTTCCATTTTTCAAAGATTCACTTTTGCTAAGAAATTTTGCAAGAGACTTAAATTTTGTAATAGCATCGGGGATTTTAGATAAAGATTCTGAATCAAATAGTACTCCCAACCATGCGCGAACAGTAGTGTGGAAATTAAAAACTATATTTTTTGCAAAATTGAAATTTCAAAAGCTTTTAAAAAAAGTAGCTAAAAATTGTGAATTTTCACTTTTTTTGATTCACTCATAACCCGCCGGAACGATTCCAACAACCGTTGTCGCTAATCCAGATAATTTACCTCAAGCTTTTTTAATAGGAGCGATAGGATCCAAAGGTGTGGAAGATGATGAAGAAGAAGTTGAAGATCCTTCATAGTTAAATACCTTTGCAACTCATCCTCCAAGTTTTTCTAAAGCGCTAGATACTCCTTTTTTATAAATTTCTGTACAGGCCAATCCTGTAACAGCAGTTCCACCCAACAATAATATGCAACTGCCGGCAATCTTTTCCTTTATGAATGCCCCCCCCGAAAATCTCAAACTGTTTATTAATTAATTTGTTTTTTGTATTTAAAAAATTAATTAAATGCCTTTATGTGTTATAAACAACTATTACTAGTCGTTTACTTTTAAAAAAGGAATTATTAATAACTTTTTAAAAGGAGGAGAGAAATACTAAAGAGTTTATGTATCGTCATTTTGGAAAGCAACAAAACTTCTTAAATTTTCACAAACTTTCTTAAAAAGTAAAGAAATTTATTAGTAGAGGGATATATTTATCTTTCTTTGGAAAAAAACTCTTCCAGTCAATGTTTTTGAGTTTAAGGTAGTATTTTAGGAAGATTAAAAAATTCTTTTCATTATTTGCTATGGTCTCAGTTATTCAAATAAAGTGAAGTAACGGAGAAAGTTTATTTTGTTTAGACTAAGGCTCTTTTAATAATAAGAATTAATTTACAACAAATAAAACTGGTCTTTTGTGGATCTTCGGAAAGGTTATTAATAGCTAATACTAGTTGAAAATATAAATCCGGAATAAACTCATGTCCTTCATGAATTAATTAGAAAACTTAATTTTACAAGTTAAACAAATATATACAAACCTTTGATTAAATCTTTTCGGGACTAACTACAATTGATAGAAAATATAAAAGAGTTGTTACAATACCTTTTCTAACATGTCTGTAGCTGTAAAATTCCTTTCTACTTCTGCTGTAGTTTGTGCCGTTGGAGGTTGTATAGGTCTTCCGCTTTTTCTTCGTTCATCGACTACCCCAACTCAAGAAGATTCAGCCAAGCTACCTAGTCTCCAATCAACTTCCTCTCAATCTACAACTAGCACCACTTTTAGTTCGGGAAATACTAGTGAAAATGAAGAGGTTAAAAGTATTGTTTGGTGAGGGTGTAATATCACTAATTTAGAGAGGGAATTAGAACAATTCCTTAAAGATAAGAGTAAAAAACAAGATGATTATGTCGAAGTTATTTGCAAAAGTACTGGTGTTGACAAAGAGAAAGATACTATTTTTTCAGATGTTTGAACAGGTTTATTTCCCAAGGTCATTTTGTCGAAACAATCTCTTGAAGGGGGCGGAGAGAAATTTGAATTAACAATTAAAGAAAGTCAAGAAGAAAGCGATTTAGAAAAAAGGAGCATTACATGAGAAACTTTTAGTGGAACAGGAGTTAAAGAGACCATTAGAGGAAGACTGGATCTTTGAGATGATAAATCTCCAAAAGGCAAGCGAGTAGATTCTGTTTCAATTCAAGAAGGGAATTACCAATCTAACGTAATATATTTAGTCTTTCCTCGTACGGAAGAAGTAGATTCAAAATAGAATTTCGAAAGAGTGAGTTTACTATAAAACAGTTTCTTTTATTTTTGCTTAAGATCCCTCAAAAGTTTTTAACTCATTATTTCTTTTTTATTTGTGGGTTTAGAATTAGATTCTTTTTTTGGAAGGATTTACTAGATTTTCAAGAGTTTTTAAATTTAAGAATTTTTGGGCTGAGCATAACAAGGAGAATCAACTTGTTTATTTCATCGCTACCTGATGTTTAGAACCATGTATTCAACAGGGAGATCTTAAAAAGCTTTTGAAGCGACAAAGTGAATTAACCAATTAGTAAGTTCCGCGGGAAAAGGAGTAAGAAGATAAAAGATTCTTGCTTTATTAATTATTAATAAATTAACTGACTTCTCCTCTAGATATAAAAATCTTTACCTATAAATTTTGATAATAGAAGAACAGACAACAGGATACTTTAGTTCTAAAGCTAATGTTTATTTAGGAATTCAACAGTAGTTTTTAGTCTAAGCTCTAACGATAATATTTTCACTTTAGGAGATTTCATCTCCTTAGTTAATAAGAAGAATAAGAATTTAGAAAAATATACGAGGATTGGGGTCGCGGATAAGGAAATTATTTCTGGAAAAACAATAGTTAATGATCTGAATTTAAAAAGCTCCAAGATTGTCGAGACCAACTTTTTCATTTCAGATTTGATGAATGCCGGAAGGGACAGGAGGTTAGCAATTGCTCTTTATGAGGGAAAAAGCGATGCAATAACTAGTCCGAATTATCTAGTTTTCAAGGTGAATAACCCATTACTTTTGAGCAAATATCTAATGATGATTTTAAAAAGCACTTTGAATAATTCGTGAGCACTGTATATGGCAGGTAGAGGAGTTCGGAGTGAACTTTCTTGACAGAATTTCATAAAACTGCCCATTTCAGTACCTCCCTTGGAGGTTCAAAAAAAAGTAGTTAATAAATACGAAACTCTAGATAAAATCATTCAACTAAAGAAAAAAATAAACGAGAAACTTGAAGAGTGAATGGAAGCTTACTACCATATTTTGTTTGACAATTTAGAAGAATTCACCAATGAAACTTTTGGGAATTTGTTTGCAATCGTGAAGGGAGGGAGACCTCCAAGATCTAATAAATATTTGGAAAAGCTTTATTTCTGCAAAGAAGGAGGAATCCCCTTCCTCCAAGTAAAAGATATTTCTAAATCTAAATGCAAATTTGTAAGTTCAACTTCAGAACAATTAACGGAGGAAGGCTTTAAAAAATGTAAAGGTACTCTTGTTGGGGGGGGCATTTCATTTTTTGTCATCATGGAAATTTCAAAACTATTCAAAACATTACTATAAACGAAATAAAAGTATGTTTAGCAGGAGAATTATGAGGTCTTATGACAAATTCAAACGTTGGTCTTCCCTTTCTCTTTTATTCTTTGAAAAGAAATGTTGAATGCATTTTGAGAAAGTCAACAGCTTCCACGACCATGGAAACTATCCGCAAAGATGAATTATTTTTGCACCCCATTAAACGCCCCCCCCAAAAAAAAAAACTTAATCAATAAATTCAACCAAATTTGCAATCCAATTTTTGAACTACAAAAAAATAATGAACAGATAATTACTAAATGTTTGAGATTGCAAAAATGTATAGTTGAGACTTTAGATTAGTTCGTTCGTAGGACTAAATATAATTAAAGTCTCTAGGGGGAAAGAACTAGTTAATACAAATAATTTTTATTTTGACTATTAGTCCAAAAGCTTTAATTGCAGTAGCCTCTATGGCTGGTGGTTGTATCGGGGTGCCTCTGTGTCTGTGGAGGGCACAAAGTTCTTCAATGGACTTATCGCAATCCCTCAAGCCTTTAAGCGGAACTTCTTTAACGGCGAGAACTACTGACACACCTAAAGAGAAAAAGAGTGTCGTTAAAGGAAGATGCGATATTACCTCCTTTGAAGCCGGAGTCGGAGATTTTCTTACAAAACAACACAAAAGAGAAGGGGATTAAAAAGAAGTAATTTGTAAAAATTCTAGCGTTGAAGATGATGGTTATATAACTCTTCCCAACACTTGAACAGGATTATTCCCGCAAATTATTCTTTCTGCACAAACTGCTGGAGGTGGTTCAGATCAAAAATTAGATATAAGTGCTGAGACAAAACAAGAAGAGGGTGTTTCAGGAAGTGTTATGGTAGCTATTTTTAGTGGAAAAGGGTTAAAAGATACTGTAAAAGGGAAATGGGAAGAAACGGATGAGAAGTTAGAAAATAAAAGAGCAGTTTCGGTAACAATACAAGAAGGAGGTTGAAAAGATAATGTAATATATCTCCTCCTCCCTCCCCTCACTGAAGAATAAGAATTTATTAGTTTTTTAGTTATTTAAGATTCCGTTTAATTTTTGACTTTCAACAGTTAGTTTTTTGATTTGTTTAGCTTAAAAACATTATTTTTAAATTCTGTGATTGCCGGAGGTATTTCTGCGGGAGCCTTTTCTTTGATTAATAATCAAGTTAGCTTATTTAATACATCAACTGGAAAAGATGGGCAAGCCCTTCAAACTGTTACAGGAGAAAGTTCCTTATCAGAAATTTCTAGTACACCAAAATATCAAACTACTCTAGAGGGTGATTCTCAACAAAAACAAACTTCTACTGTTCCTTCGACAAGCCAAGCTGAAGGAGTTAAGTCGCTAGAACAAACATTAAGTAAACAGGATTTAGAAAATTGTTCGTTTGTTGAATGAATTGATCTAAAAGAGGTTAAATTATCTGAAACATCTCTTGAATATCTTGTTGTTTATTGTGAGAATGGCAACAAAAATAAAGATAAAGTGCTGGAAGCTTCTAGATGGACAGGATGATTTCCTAAGGAGATATTTAAAGAAAAACGAGAATAACTTACAGAAAATAAGAAGTTTGAAGTTAAAACAACAACTGAAGACAGAAGTGCTGAATTTTACGATGACTTAACTGGAGATACAAATTACACTAAGTTTGAAAGTCAACAATTTAAAAAATCTATATATGGAAAATGGGGAGAAACATCTATAGAAGTTTTAAATGATGTGGCATACCTACTAACACCTCTCGATTTAGAAAATAATGATCGCAAAATCTATTTCTTTTTGAGAACATCAAAGAAAGTCAAGAATTAAAAATTAATGACTTAATTTTCTACTCAAAGGTTTTTAATTTTTTTCTTAGATATTCCGATTTAAAAAGAATTAAATAAAGATTTTTTTAATAATTGTTAGTTAAGTATTAAAAATATAAAATAAATCCTTATTTTTATTAACATACACTCAAAACTTCCATAAGAGGTTTTATTTTTTAATATGGCTGTTCTTCCTAAAGTCGTAGCCACCGTTACAACCCTAGGAGGAAGTGTAGGTGCACCATTACTATTTTGAAAAACTGATAGTTCTGTGAGCTCTACACTTCAACAAGACAATCCACAAACTCATGAGGAAAACAGTTCTCGAGGAGAAAAAGTAGAAGCTAAAGGGCAAGAACCTATAACAGAAGCTGAAACTAAACTGGAAGAAGTTCAAAAACCTACAGAAGATTCTGTGCAACCCAATATTATTGGGAAGGGTGGGAATTGCAAGGTTATTGACACTTCCGAAGAAAAATCTAATATTCTTTGAAATCACTCTTATAAACGACAAGATGACTATTTAACAATTGTGTGTAAAAATACCAACCAATCAGATGAAGAAGAGAGCAAAATCCCTAGTGATTGGTTAGGATTATTGCCAAAATCGGTAATAACCAATTCTTGAAATTTGAGGTCAGGAAATACATTTGATATTACAACTAAAACTACTTTATTGGATTCCGGAAATTTAAGTATCATCTTTAGTGGAAATAAATTTGAACATTCTTCTTTAGTTGGAGAATGTTCTCAAAGGTCAGAGGTTATAAGTGGAAAGGAAGTTACAGTTGTAAAAATGAAAGAAAATATTCCAGAAATCTTTTTGTTATTTGAGGATGAGTTGATTTCCAACAATTAAAAAGATAATTGGTTTTCGCTGTATATCTATAACGAACAATATTTGGAAAACAAAACTAGGTTAATTAATAGAATTGTTCTTAAAATTCTTAAACTTGCAGGAATAAAGTTTCTTTAAGAAACCTCGAAATTTAGAGTTATTTCTTGTCTTTTCTAGGATCTAAACTTTTTCTATTTTCTTCTATTTTTGGCGTTGGATTATTAACTTTACCCATTACATTTTTTGGAAATAAAGTTGATTCTAGCAACTTATATAGTCGGGAAACGGAAATTAGTAATGAAGATTCTGGTGCATGCACTTTACTGGAAACCATCGCATCTTCTGAATCATTTCCAAAGGTCGTTGGAATATCTTCTAGCGATTTGTTCTTATTTTCTTGTTCTAATAAATTCTTGAATGAAGAAGAGGGGGATGTTTTAATGGCATGATTTCCAAAATCTTTATTTAAGGATGATGTTGCTGTAGGAGAAAATGTTGAAAACGAAATAGATATGACTTATGAAGTTGTTTGAAATAAAAATCAAGTAGTCTTCAAAAGTGATAAATTTACTGATTCAAACCTACTAATTACTACTTGACAAGATTTGAAGCAGGATGAAGAAGCAATTAAATTAACCACAAATTTACAAAAAGATACACAAAGTAATATTTATGTATTTGGAGAATTAAGTGATTGCGGATCAGAAGAACTTTTATAACTTAAAAAGGTTAGTTTAGGCTTTAACTGATTTTTTTAATTTCATTTTTTAGATCTAAGAAATTGTTCTATTTCTTTTTTTCCAATTATGTTCATAAGGCACATATTGATTCGGGAATAAGAAATATTCTTTACTAATTTTCTTAATTCTTCAATAGTTGTTAATTTACAAAAAATATCTTGGTTTTGATATTTTTCTGGATAATTTTTATATCTTCAAGACTTATATTTCTACGTCAGATTTTTTCATAATTATGTCCCCAACTAGAATATTGTGGGGAGGGGAAATAAACAACTGACTGGCCGAAAAAGAGGATTTATTAACATGTCTTATTCAGCGCTTATCAGGGATTTCCCTTCCTTTTACAAATAAGCGACTATAGCGCATGGAAAAACTAATTTTCTAAGGGTCTTTAATTAGTTTTTCAATACAAGAGAAACAAATTAATTAATAAATAGTTTGAGGTTTTCGGGGGGGGCATTTATAAAGGAAAAGATTGCCGGAAGTTGCATATTATTGTTGGGTGGCACTACTGTTACAGGATTGGCCTGTACAGAAATTTATCAACAAGGAGTATCTAGTGCTTTGGGAAAACTTGGTGGCTGAGTTGCCAAGGTATTTAACTATGAAGGATCTTCATCATCTTCAACAACATCTTCTAAGCCACTGGATCCCATAACTCCTATGAAAGAAGCTTGAGGTAAATTATCTGAAGTGACGAAGAGTGTGGTTGGGATCGTTCCCACAAGTTATCAATGGATCCAAGAAAGTGACAATTCTAAGTTTTTGGTAGATTTTCTTAAAAGCTTTTGAAATTTCAGTTTTGCAAAAAATATAGTTTTTAATTTCCACACGTCTGTTCGCGCGTGACTTGGAGTACTATTTGATTCAGAATCTTTGTCTAAATTTCCCGATGCTTTTAAAACGTTTAAAGTTCTTGCAAAATTTCTTAGTAAAACGGAAGTTGCGAAAAATGGAGAAAAAGATATGATTAACTGACTATATTTGAGATTGATGGTTAATCCCAGACGAACCATTAATATCTTAAAAAGAGGAACGAAAGATGGAAAAGTCGAAGAGGATAAATTGAAATGTAACGGGGCAGGAAAGAAAGGAAAAAAGGGGAAAGAGGCAAATCTTCCTTTAGGTATTTGTTTTATTTGTAAGGACGGAAAAACATTATTAGAACATATGAAAAAATTTTTAAAAGAAGGTACTATTCCTGAAGCTACGAAGAAAAAAACATAATAATCTGATCGATTAGTTTTTTTGTCTTAAAGTGATTCTTTAAATTCATTCATTTATAAGTTTTTTATGAGTCCACAAATAACCTTTTTTTGATAAATTGATTTAATTCAAGGAGGAGTTGTCACTGGGGAAATATCCTAGAGAGAATATATTAATTTCTCCATTTATTTCGAAAAGGGCATCTCGGGAAAAACAAAAAAATACCCAAATTAAGGTAAATTAAGATCTAGTTGTATGGACTTGCTTCTAGAGACTAAAAAAAATTTCTACAACCTGCAAGGAGATGTAGAAAAAAGCAAAGTCTTTAAGAAAATAAAATCGGGAGATATTGTTTTAGTTCAAGAAAAAATTATTGATGAAAAGAAAAAAGAAAGAATTCAAAAATTTGAGGGAATACTTATAAGAAAAAGGGGTTCTTTGTTAGCGGAAAATATTCTTTTGAGAGAAAAATTAAAGAACCATTGAGTTGAAAAAGCTTTTTTCATTCATTCCCCTTTAGTTCACAAGATTGAAAAAATAAGAGATGGAAGATCTAGAAGAGCTTACCTTTCCTATTTAAGAAACCCTGAATCTCTTCCTCTTAAACTAAAAAGATTAAAGGCTAAAACAGTTAATCAACCTAAAACTAAAAAATAAATATGCCAGTAATAAAGGTCAAAGACAGTGAATTAGAACAAGCTTTAATTGAATTCAAGAAACTTGCTATTGAAGTTAAGAGAACGGCTATGAGATATCTTTTTCACTTAAGACCTGCTCTTCAAAAGAAAGAAAAAAAGAAAAGAGCTGACATGAGAAGAAAATTCTACTAGTAATTGTTCGAAGTTTCTTGTTATCTGTTGATAAACTACTAGTATAGCCTATGAAAGCAGTTGAATATGTAATTCAGGATGAAGTGGGCCTTCATGCAAGACCTGCTTCTAAATTAGTTCAATCTCTTTCTAAATATCAATCAGCTGTATTTTTGGAATTTGAAGGGAAGAGAGCTAATGCTAAATCTATTATTAATCTAATGTCCTTGGGCGTTACTGGTAAATCCAAAGTTGTATTTCATATTGAAGGGGAAGATGAAGAAGAATTATCTAATTCATTGGTTAATATACTAGCAGAACACGGAATTTAAAAGGGCGTTAATTAGAAGTTTCTAAGAATTATAGAAAAGATATAGGTTTACCTGTAAATATTTTCAACATGAGTAAGTTAATTGGAATTCTTACTGCAAGTGGGGTGCCAGTTACTGTTCTAGCTTTCGCTGGGGGGGGCGTATTGGATGGAAGTTTTTCTAGAGAAATAAAGATTTCTTCAGATTCAAGTAATGGAGATAAACAGTATATTAGTTTTTTTAAAGACTTTAACGGAAGTTCCGATCACGATTCAGGCTTATTCATAAAAACCACACTTAAAACAGAACGATTTGGTGGAGTAGGTTCAGAGTTAAAGGGAGCTTTAGGAATTAAATTAAGTTCTGTTACAGATCAGACCAAAGAAGAAAGTAAGCCTTGAGTGATGATCGGAAGTGCTGAAGGCGGTATGTTCTACATACCTGGTTGAAGAGTAACTGATTGAACAGGAGCTGCGAGAAAAATTAATAGGCAATACAAAACTTGAAAAGACTGATTTATGGGTACAACATTTACAAAAAATGAAGATAGTGTGGGTCCAGATGTATGATGTGATAAAGCTTTTGAAAAATACAAAGGATTTTTGACTGGTCCTTTGAAGATAGTTATTCAGAAGGAAAAGCCAATTTTTGCCGGAAATACAAATGGAGGAGAAATTAAGATTTTTGCAAATAAGAATAGTGGTACTTCTTCAGTGAATTTCGGGAAAACTGGTTGTGATTATGCACAAGGATTTGCTTGATTGGGTAGTCAAGCTGTAATTGTTGGAAATTGAGAGAAAGGAACAAAAGATGCTACAAAGAATGTAAGTAGAACATTTAAGGGATTAACAAATTGAGGAATTGATGCAGTCAAAGGAGTTAATTTAGGTGAGTTGAATGGTTTAATTTTGGACAGAATAGATCGAATTTCTATAACTTCAGAAGGAATAAAAGACTCTAGAGGACATTTCATAAAGTGAAATCCAAAATATAATCCAACAATCAAGATTAATTAAAGATTCTTTAGGAATTGTTACCAATTCAATACTTTTTGCCTTTGGTAATAATGGGTGTAGGAGGAGCTTTTGTAGCAGGTACCTTTAATAGATTACAAACTGAAACTAGAATTGATAGATCAGAGTTTGAACAAGGAATCTCCGTAAGCAATATTTATAAAGCACAAGGAGCGGGGATTAAAAGGTTTTTGGGAGGCAACAAATAACACTGAAATAAAAGGTAAATTAATCACATCAAAAAGTTTTAGTTTAGCTTTAAAACTGCTTTTAAAAGAAAATTTATTGGCGAAAATTTAGTAATTCATCTTCTTTTTTTCAAAATTCACTTTGAAGAACTGAATTTTTAGTTATCACTACAATAAAGAGTGCTTATGGCATTTGGATTGTTATTTCTTAAAAAAATTCTTATTTTGGGAGGAGTTGTGGGCGCTCCAGTCTCTTTAGTTTTTTCAGACTTTTACAGCAAAGGAGCGAAGCTGGAGGTTATGAGTGACGAGGCAACCCAAGTGACTGGCCAGAAAAAGGTAGCAATATTAGTGGCGAATAATAACAAGATTAAGAGTGGAAATGGAAGTATAGATTGCACAAAATCTGAAAATCAGAAAAAATTGTTTGGAATAGGTCTGTTGTCAGAAATTAATAGCAAACAAGTAGTAGGTGACTTAATTAAAGGAGGTTTGGTTCCTGTCGGTTGCACAAAAGAGAGTAAATTGGAAATTGCTGGAAATCCTGCTAATTTTTGGTATGGAGTTCTGGATTACGAAAATGTTGTTGTTGAGCTATTGCAAGTCGGAACCTATACAAATGAACACAAAAAGGGACAAAAGGAATGAATTAGCTGAGATGATAAAGTTGGAAAATGAAAATCAGAGCAAGCAAATGAAATCGATTTAAAGCCTTATGACAAGTGTTTTAATAAGAAATTGCCTCTTCTGAGTGAACCATTGAAAAAAGCCTTTTCAGATGAAAAAATTAAAGATGATGACAATAGAAAAATTAAATTAAATAGCTTTCCTGATTGTAAAGATCAGGTGTTCAGCAATCAAGTAATGACTATTTACACAAAAAATGGAACAGGAGAAAAGTGACAAGCAGGAAGCAGTGGCTGAGGTGCATTTAAAGGAGCATATGGAGATCGTCTAAGTAATATTAGAGTCGGTGATCGAAAAATCGGGACCAGCGATGGAAAGATTTTCTATGAGTTCCCGAGAACAGTGACCTTAAAGAACAAAAGTTAGAAAGTTATTCTTAAGGTCTAAATCTTTTGTTTTATTAAAGAAATTATTAATTAATTTATTCTCACTCTATAGTTCCTGCAGGTTTAGTAGTTAAGTCATAAAGAACTCTACTCACTTCACTAAAAGAAGAAACCAGTTTATTTCCTGTAGTTATTAAGTTATCTATAGAAATATGACTTACATTTGCACTCATAAAGTCTCTAGTCTTAATTGCTCTAATTACAACAGAATAGCCCAATAATCTCTGATCTCCCTTAACCCCTACAGACTTATCAGATAGTAATATAGGGAAATACTGATCACTATATTTCTCTAACTTTCTAATTAAAAATTCTTTTTCAAGAAATTGTTGAATTGAACCAAGTAATTCAACTTTTTCCTTTGTTACTTCACCAATAACTCTAATAGCCAAGCCTGGACCGGGAAAAGGTTGTTTATAAGTTAAAAAATTAGGAATGTTTAGAAGTAACCCTAACTTTCTGACTTGATCTTTAAATAAACTAGAAAAAGGCTCTACAAGCTCAATATCTTGTAGTAGCTCAGAATGTAAAACATTGTGATGAGATTTAATAGTGTCACTCTCTTCCCCTTCTTTGCCAGTCTCCACTTTATCTGAACGCAATGTTCCTTGAGCAAATGAATCAACTCCTTTAAGTTTCAGTTCTTTAGCAACAGAACTAATACTCTTTCAATACTCTTCAGAGATTATTTTTCTCTTTTGCTCAGCAACTTTAACTCCCTTTAATCTTTCAAAAATACTATCTCCCCAATTAATTACCTCAAAATTTTCAAATTTTGATGAAAAATAATCAATCACTTCTTTTTCATAGTTTTCGGGATACAGGCCTGTAGAGATATATATTGGATATATATCTTTTGAGGGAATTATTTTTCCTAAAAGATGAATAAGTACACTAGAATCTAATCCTCCAGAAACAGCAATAAGAATTTTTTTATTTCTTAATTGTTCTGAATATTTATTTACTAATTCATCTAATTGTTGTTCTGATTCTTTTGTTAAATCAGTAATTGCTGTAGTTTCAGTATTTAATCCAGACAAAATCAGAAAATTTCTAATAATCTGTTCCCCATAATCAGATTCATCTAATTCTGGATGATACTGAATAGTATAAATAGGTTTAGTAGTATGAGCAGATATTAAGTTTTTTCCTTCTCCAGTAGCTAAAGAATAATATCCTAAACCTAATTTAGTTACACTATCTGTAAAAGATGCTCAACCTCTAAATTTAAGTGGAACATTGTGAAATATTGGATGATTTCTATCTCTAGTTACCTCTATCGGTCCATATCAAGGACCAAGAGAAGAAGATACTTTTCCGTCAAAAATATAGTGAATTAATTGCATTCCAAAGCAAATTCCAAAAATAGGAGTATTTTGGTAATTAATAATTTGTTCTTTAATTCAACCAAAAAATGGAGTTTTAGAAAAATTAATTACTGAAAAAGGACTTCCAGAGATTATTATGGCTTTGTAATTTGAAAAACAAAAGGAAGAATTTGGTATTATCTGACTATTTACTATCAGTCTTTGAATTTTTATTTGAAAATTTTGAAGCTTCCTTTCAAGAACAGAACTATATTGGGATCCTAAATCTATTAACAGTAATTCTTGGTTGCTAATTGTCTAAAAAAATTACCTTAATTATTGTCCTGAAATATTTTTAAACATAGAGACTCCAGAAGAAAGTTAAGAATCAAATTAAATTTAAGCAATTCTTAGTTTCTCTTCAGGATAAGAGAAATTTTGTCTAGCTGCCCTAGGCTTGTTGTAATATACAAGAGAATTAGGAACTCCTAATTGACCAATGAACATTAAGAACATCAGTAAAATGTGACCCACTCAAGTAGTTTTGCTGGAAACTCCCAAGGATAATCCGGCAGTACCAAATGCAGAAGAGGCTTCAAAGAGTGAGGCATGACTAAATCCTCCTTTCCCCTGTCCCGCCTCACTATGCGTTATTCCCAATGAGCATAAAGTTATTAATGCTGAAGATACAAAGAATACCATATAAGAATTATCTATAGTTTGATCTTCAACAGATCTAGAAAATATAGATAGAGTTCTTCTGCCTCTCATAGTAGTTCAAATCTTTCCCATCATTAAGAAAAGAGTAATACTTCTAATACCACCGGCAGTTGAAGCAGGAGAAGCCCCAATAAACATTAGTATTAGTAGAATTCATTGAGATTTTTCATGAAGACATTTAGGATCTATTCCATAAAACCCAGCAGATCTGCTGGAAATTACTAGGTATATTCATTGTCAAATCTTTTCAGACTTTTTAAGTTTGGTACAGTTATCAGAGCAAGCTCCATTACTTGTTGTTTGTGCTCCATTAGCCAATAATTCTGTTAATACAACCCCACCACCAGCTAATAATGTAATAGATAAATACATTAGTATTGAAATTTTTGTAAACAAACTCAATATGTTTTTTGTTTTTTCCCTATTTCTCTTTCTGTGTAATCATTCTTTAATTTCATATAAGGCTGAATAACCAATCCCGCCAACCATAGAACAAGCTGCAAAAACAATTGAGAGAACAACCCCCCAACCTCTAGAGTAGGAGCTAATTGAAGTTTTATCTAGAGTATCTAGGCCAGCATTATTAATTGCAGAGATGGAATGGAAAATTCCAGCTCAGAAAGAACTTAAGAAATTTCCTTTAAGATTTGTTTTTTGTGAATCTGAATTAGTGTCTACAAAGTAAAAAAAAAAAGTTAATGAAGAGGCAACAAATAATTCAATTCAAAGAAGAGTAATTAATGCTGACTTAGTTACTACATAAGAACTTCCTTGGATAACTCCACCTCTCTCTGAGTGGATATTTATCCTATCTTCTATAGAATATTTCTTATTCTTAAGAAATGTTTGCTTTAAAATCGTTCAGATAGTTACAAGACCTAAACCACCAATCTGAATTAGAATAAGTACTATTAATTGACCAGCAAAATTAAAAGAACAGTTGAGAGAAGAACCTGAGAGTAATCCTGTTGTAGTTACAGCACTAACTGAAGTAAAAAGTTTTGAAAACCAGTTATCGCTTCCATTTTGACCATTTGTAGTCTTTACTCAAGGAAGATTTAGGGCTCCAAAACCGGCTAAAATAATAAGGATATAGATTCTGGCAATTCGCTGAGAAACAGTAGATCCAAAAATTCACCCACCTACTATTTCACCGAAAGAGGACTTTGTTGCCCGATTCCTCCTCACTTAATTTAGTTGCTTAGCACTAAATTTTTATCTAGTAAACTCTATTAAATTATTAAATATTTTGGTCAAAGAGTTACTCTCTATAAGTATTTAGGGTAGTTTTGGTGATAGGCAAAAAAAAACAAAGTCAAAAGAAAGATTATTGCTTAATTGGACTAAGTAAGTTCAATTTAGAAATTGGAAGAATACTAATAAAGGAAGATCAAAGCGTTACTGTCATAGATAATGACACTAACGTTATAGATAGTTGAGGACCTGAATTTGTCAATTCTATCAGTTGCGATGCCACAGATATAAGGGACTTAGAAGACGTAGGAATTAAAGATTTTGACTATGTCATTGTAGGAATAGATGACATGAGAACATCTATTATTATTTGTTCCAATCTAAAGGAATTAAAAGTAGGTAGAATACTTGCAAAAGCTAAAGATGAATTGCATAAAAGAATCTTAAAACTATTAGGAGTCTCTTATAGTATTATTCCAGAATTGTATGTAGTTGAAAATCTTGCATATCAAACAATTTTTGATTTAGAAGTAGAAAGATTGCCTTGCAATAAAGAAGAATTTCAAGAGAGTGACTTTTTCTGTGCCAGATTGCCAGTTTATAACCCACACTTGTGAGGTAGACCTGTAGGTTCAATGATTTTTTTGAGGGAAAACAAATCAGTTATTGTGAGCATAAAGAGACAAAAGGGAGGAGAGACGATAATTCCTGTTGCTATCTCTGATAAATTAGAAAGATCAGATACTGTGTTCTTAATAGCCCAAAAAGATTCTATTGGTAATTTGAAAAATTACTTTATGAAAAATATGCCTGTAAATTTAGTAGAGTTGAAACCAAGAGTTATCGCTAATCCCACTACTTAATTAAGCCTTATTCACTGAACCAAACAAATTAAATTTTTCTTCAATAACTTCCATAATACCTAGAAAACCATAATTAAGTAATTTTCTAGGATCAAAACCTTTTCCCTTCATATCTAGATCTTTCTTTTCTTCAATATATCTTCTAGTTTCGGATGCAAATCTCATTTGCAACTCTGTATTTATATTGATTTTTGTCACTCCTAAAGAAATAGACTTCTTAATAATGTCATCTTTGATCCCAGTCCCCCCATGGAGAACTAAAGGTCTATTAATAGCTTTAGAAATTCTGCTCAAAAGATCTAAATTTAGTCCTTTTCAATTCTCTGGATAAGGACCATGCATATTTCCAATTCCAGCAGCCAATAAAGTTGGATTTAACTTACTTATTTCAACACATTCGTTAACATCAGCTTGATTTCCAAGCCCAATAACTCCATCTTCCTCCCCTGCAAGAGTTCCAACTTCTAACTCAACTGAAGCTCCCTTTGCATTTGCAGCCTTTATAACTTCTTTAGATTTTTGACAGTTTTCTTGGAAAGGCAAGTGAGAGCCATCAAACATTACTGAAGAAAAACCAGCCTCCAATGCCTTAAAACAACCTTCATAAGTTCCATGGTCTAGGTGCAATATTACTGGAACAGTAATTTTTAAGTCTTCGGTCATTCCCCTAACCATTGAAGCAACAGTTTTGTATCCTCCCATGTATTTTGCCGCCCCCTCAGAAACTCCAACAATTACTGGAGAATTACATTTTTGAGCAGTCAACAAAATAGCTTTTGTTCACTCTAGATTATTTGTATTTATTTGTGCAATAGCATATCCCTCTTTTAAAGCCTTATTGGAAACTTCTATTGCATTAACTATTGGCATATTCTTATATTCCCACCTTAACTTGAGCCAACTTAATTACTCTCTGATTTAACTTATAACCTTTACTAAAAACCTCTAGTATTTTGTTTCTTTTCCCCTCTTCAACTTTATCAGTTTCCAAACTTTCCATAATTTCTGAGTCAAACTCTTGACCAACTACAGGAATTATTTGATTTATGTTAAAAGACTGAAATAAAGATTCAAATTGAGTTAAGAACATTTTGAATCCAGAAAGATATTTTTTCACTTCTTCACTGCTAGGGGCTGAGCATAACACACTCTCCAATCTAGAAACAATATTTACTAATTCAGTTAATTGAGATTCATAAAGGTATTTCTTCTGCTCTTCTTGCTGAAGACTATATTTCTTTTCTATTTCCTTCTCTTTTTCCTTAATAAGTGCCGAAGCCTCTTCACTTTTCTTTTGAATAGTGTCCAAAAACTTTTTATTTAAATCTTCTCTAAACTGTTCTTCCCTTGCCTCCAATTCTTTAATCCTCTTTTCTAACTCTTGAATCTTCTTGTCTTTTATGTCTTCAGATTTTTCACTTAAAAGTTCAAGATCTAAATTTTCTGTTGTTTTAGCCTTTGTCTTCTTCTCTTCCTCCTTAGTTTTCTTTTTAAAACACATTGAACTTATAAAAGATTTATTGATTCAATCAAAAAAGAATTAAATTTCTTCGTATTCTTTTTTAAAAAGTTTGATTCAATCCTTCGATTCCTTAGAATCAGTCAACTTTATTGATTTTATTTTCTCTATTTCTGCTGGAGAAAGCTTTAAAGTAGCTATCTCTATCTTTACGAATAAATTTCCTATCCCCTTTTTCTCAAAATTTATTCCAAGTCCCTTAAGTTTCAATAACTCTTTACTGTTAGAATTCGGAGGAATTTTAACATTTCTTATTCCATATGGGGTTGGAACTTCTATACTTCCTCCTAGTATTGCCACCAAAGGGTTAATGAACACTTTAGTGTAAAGATTATCTCCCTCTCTAGTGAAGATATCGGAGCTTTTTACATTAATTTTTAGATAAATTCTCCCTTCATCATAAGATTCCTTATCTCTGTACCAAAGAGTGTCTCCGGTTTTAACGCCCCCTGGGATTTTTATAGTAACTCTCTTATTTTCCGTGTTATATCCTTGTCCCCTGCAAGTTGTACATAATTTTGTAATCTGTTCTCCAGATCCTCTACAATATCTACAGACATTTTTTTGCTCTATAATCCCAAATAAACTCTTTGTTCTGATAACTTCATACCCTGAACCCCTGCAAGCGGAGCAATCATAAATATAACTTTTATTTCCCTGAAAAGTTCTAATTCCATTACATTCACTACATAATTTGTTTGCCTTATAGCTTAATTCATAGTTGCATCCCTTAACTGACTGCAAGAAACTAATAGTTACGTCTTTTCTAGGGGCTTCAGCTTCTCTTCTACTTTGTCTATGTCCAGAAGTTTGAAAAGAAGAGAAGAAAGAGTCTTCTCCTTCTTGTCTAGAGAAGAAACTACTGAAGATGTCAAAAGGATTAGCCCCTCCTTCGAATCCTTGGGCTCCACCCGCATTTTCAAAACCAGCACCAAATCTGTCATAATTGGATTTCTTTTGAGGATCACTTAAAACCTCATAAGCTTCGTTTATCTTCTTAAATTTTTCTTCTGCTCCTGCAGATTTATTTATGTCAGGGTGATACTGTTTAGCTAGTTTTCTGTAGGCTTTCTTAATCTCATCTTGAGTGGCATTTTTATTTAGACCTAAGACCTCATAAAAATCTCCACTCATAATTAACTAATTAATTATTAATCTCAAACAAATTTTGAAAGAAGAACTATTTAAATATTTACTTGGTTTCTGCTATAAATCCTGGAATATCTTTCAATAGATGTTTTGGAAGAGGTTGATAGTGTGAGAAAGACATTGAATAAACACCTCTACCTTGAGTCAAGGATCTTAAAGTAGTTGCATATCCAAACATTTCTTTCAGGGGTATTTTACAGCTAATAGTGCTAACAGAAGAAGACAATTCTGTAGAAGTTATTAATCCCCTTTTAGATGTAACATCACCCATTACAGAACCAAAATATTGCGGAGGAGAATTAATTTCAATAGACATAATTGGCTCTAATAAGATAGACCCACATTTTTTACTCGCTTCCTTGAGAGAAAGAGATGCTGCTATTTTGAAAGCCATTTCATTTGAGTCAACTTCGTGAAAGGATCCATCATAAAGAGTTGCCTTTATGTCTATTATTGGATAACCAGCTAGTTGACCAGCTTTCATAGCATCTACTAATCCCTCTCTAATGGACTTGATGTATTCTTTAGGGATTTTTCCCCCGACTATCTTATCTACAAATTCAAATCCTTTCTCTTGATTTGGTTCATACTTAATTCATACATGTCCATAGTTACCTCTACCGCCAGTTTGTTTAATATATTGCCCCTCAACTTCTTTCGTTAAAGTAAAGGTTTCTCTGTATGCAACTTGTGGAGCCCCTACATTTACTTGAAGCCCAAACTCTCTTTGCATTCTATCTATAAGTATTTCTAGGTGCAATTCACCCATCCCCGAAATAATAGTTTGACCAGTTTCATAGTCTGAAGAGATTTTGAAAGTTGGATCTTCATCTGCTAATTTTTTCAATACTATTGAGAGTTTTTCTTGGTCTGATTTAGTCTTTGGCTCAATAGCCAAAGAGATAACTGGCTCAGTGAATGCCATTGCTTCAAGTAAGAAATCTGATTGAGGGGATTCAGTGATAGTATCACCGGTTTTTAAGCTTTTTGGGCCCACCAAAGCACAAATTTCTCCAGTGCTAGCTGCATCAATTTCAATCTTGTGATTTGAGTGCATTTTCACTAACTTACCAACTCTTTCTTTCACATCTCTAGTAGAGTTGTAGATAGTATCTCCCTTCTTCAACTTACCTGCATAAATTCTTATAAAAGTAAGTCTCCCCACAAATGGGTCTGTGGCAATCTTAAAAGCTACAGCCACTAAACCAGATTCATCTTTATTTGCAATAGTTATTTCTTCCCCGCCTCTAGTAAAGGCTTTTGTAACGGGAATATCAAGAGGAGAGGGTAGATAATCAACTATTGCATCCAGTAAAAACTTAACTCCCTTATGTTTAAAAGAAGAACCGCATAAAACTGGAAAGAAAGAACCAGTTAATGTTGCTTTTCTAATGCACATCTTGATTTCACTCTCTTTAACCTCTTCACCAGACAGGAACCTATTAAGAATTTCATCATCATAAACCAATACTTCATTTAAGAGAATTTCTCTTAAACTTTTAACTTCATCTATTTGATCTTCTGGAATTGGAATTTCTTCAAATTCCTCATCCACCCCAGCTTTAAATGTATAAGCTTTAAGCCCTACTAGGTCAATAATCCCTCTAAAACTAGATTCATTCCCAATATTTAGTTGAATTGGAGAGAATTTAATATTCAATCGCTCTTTAAGAGATTTCATAGAAGATTGAAAACTAGCACCAACTTTATCCATCTTGTTGCAGAAGATAATTCTCGGCACCGCATACTTATTCGCCTGCCTCCAAACAGTTTCAGTTTGCGGTTCAACTCCCATTGCACCATCAAGTACCACCACAGCACCATCAAGAACTCTCAAAGATCTTTCAACTTCAACTGTGAAGTCTACATGACCCGGTGTGTCAATTAAGTTAAGTACAACTCCCTTTCACTCAGTGGTAGTAGCTGCGGAAGTAATAGTGATCCCCTTTTCTCTTTCTTGCTCCATTCAGTCCATAGTTGCACTACCCTCATGCACCTCTCCCATTTTGTGTATCTTCCCTGTGTAATAAAGTATTCTTTCACTAGTAGTTGTCTTTCCAGCATCAATGTGAGCCATGATCCCAAAGTTTCTAAGATTTAGTAACTTATCAGACATTATCTAAAAGCGATAATATGCAAAAGCCTTATTACTTTCAGCTGTCTTAATAACTTCTATCTTTCTTTTTATGGCCAGTCCAGTATTGTTTGAAGCATCAATAATTTCAGCCGCTAATGCTTCAACAATAGTCAACTCACTTCTTTTTCTACTATATTTGATTAACCATCTTAAAGCTAAAACCTCTCTCCTTTCTTTACTAGACTCTACAGGAACTTGATAGTTAGCCCCTCTAACTTTTCTATTTTTGAGTTCAATGCTAGGAGCAACATTTTTAATAGCTTGTTCAAAAACTTCTAAAGGATCTTTTTCAGTTTTTTCTTTAACTCTCTCTAAAGCGTTATAGATAATTCTTCTAGCTAATTGTTTTTTTCCCTCTCACATTACCAAATTGATAGCTTTGGCGACAACAAGAGAGTTGTAGGCAATATCTGGAAGAATCTCTCTTTTTTTAAGCTTTCTTTTTTTTCTAATTGTCGACTAGTTCTTTTTTTCTTTTTTAACTCCATATTTAGATCTTTCTTTTTTCCTTTTATCTACTGGAGCGGCATCCAACTTTCCTCTCACTATGTGATATTTAACTCCAGGAAGATCCTTAACTCTACCACCTCTAATAATTACTACATGGTGTTCTTGCAGGTTATGCCCCTCGCCAGGGATATATGCAAGAACCTCATGGTTATTGGAAACTCTAACCTTAGCAAATTTTCTTAGAGCGGAGTTAGGTTTCTTTGGTGTCATAGTAGAAACCTTAATACAAACCCCTCTTTTCAAGGGATTAGGTCTTTTTATAGATCTATTTCTAAGAGAATTTCAGCTCTCTTGTAAAGCTTGTGATTTAGACTTTTTCTTCTTTCTCTGCCTCCCGTGTTTAGCTATTTGTGCTAATGTAGGAATAGTTAATAATTAAAAATTTTCTATAAAAAACAACTAAATTTTTCTAAAAGTATTCATTTGATACAAAAATTCCTAAAAAATTTTAAATTTCTAAGTATTTATATTTAAAGGTTTTCATCTATTTTTAAGTTAGAAGTGAATAAAAATAATAAAAGAAATGAAAATTTAATTTAAATATTCAGTAATAGATAGATTATGTGTATATTCTGCGATATATCTTCAAATTTATCTGAACAATCAAATCTAATTAAAGAGGGAAAACATGTTTTCATAATACCAGATAAGCATCCTGTAACTGAGGGCCACTCCTTGGTAATAACTAAGGAACATTATCAAGACTTTAGCTCTTGTTCTGATGAGGCTCTAAAAGAGGCAGTTATTCTTGCCAAGGAATATTCAAAACAATTGCAAAAAGAAAATCCCAAAATTCAGGGATTTAACTTTGTTTCTAATCAAGGTTCGAAAGCTAAGCAAGTAATTTTTCACTTTCACTTACATATAATCCCAAGATATTAAAAATTACTTTGGTATTTAAAGTTAAATTAAAATTGATAAGTTTTTAATTTTCTTAAGATGACTGACGGCTCACCCAAAAAAAACATGTTAAATTTTCAAATTTCAATTTCCAAAGAACTATATGAAAAGTTAAAAGATCAACTAAAACTCTTAAAGGATAATAATGTTCAAGGTCTTGAAGACATTGAAACCATTGAACAGTTAATTGTTTTTTATTTAGAACATTTTTCCGCCGGAGAGGAAAAAATGAAGAAGATTGAAGAAAGAATGCAAAGTGTTTTAGACACCTTAAAAGATAGAGGAGTTGATGTAATGGATTTGTTTGATTCTTTTAATAAAAAAATTAAGGAGGAGGAGAAAGAAGGAGAGTCTGATGATTCAGAAAAAAATAAGGATTCTAGTTCAGACAAGAAAAAGAGTTAAAAAGAGAGTTTAGAGTTTTTAGTTTAGATAAAAAATCAATCCCAAATTTATTAACAAAGTCTAGATTCTTTTTAGGTTTTCTTTCAATATTTTTTTATTTTTTATTTGTTGTTTTAGGTGAAAAACAAAAAGGTTTATTTAGCGTAAGTTATTCTAATCACAAACAAGCAGGAGCCTTTTTAATAGTCAGTTTTATTTTTTTAATTTGTTCCATAATAACTGACTATTATGATGGAGTTTTGGCTAGAAAATGGAAATGTGAATCTAATTTTGGAGCAGTTTTCGATCCTTTGGCAGACAAGATATTAGTTTCATCTTTTTTAGTCTTATTTAGCGCTTCCTCTTTAGTTCACTGAATAATACCTGTTTTGTCTATTTATAGGGAAATCTCTATAGAGTTCATTAGATATAAATTGAAAAAAATAGGAGTTTGATTGGCGGCTAGCAAAACTGCTAAGTGAAAAACCACAATTCAATTCGCAGGAGTAGTACTAGGATTTTTAGTATCAAGTTCATGAGGAAAAGAGATATTAAACGTGTTTTTCATTATTTCTCTTTTATTCAGCTTTAAGTCTTTTGTGAAATATCTAAAAATTTATTGAGATTATTTTGGAATTAAAAAATAGATCTTTATGGGCTTAGAAGTTGGTACATTTATTATTTCTTTTTTTACATTTATTCTGATTTTTTGCTATGTTTCCATCAAAAAAGTTTGATTTAAGAAATATATTTGAAAGTTCTTTAGAAAAAGAAATATTTCAGTTTCAGAATTTGAAAACTTTATTTTCTCTTTAAGTTCTGCACTACTTAAGTTTTCAAAGAAAAAAGTAGGCGCTTTGATAGTTATAGAAAAATTTCAAAATTTACAGGATTACATTAATACTGGATACAAAGTTCAAGCAAATTTTTTTTCAGATTTTTTGTACAACATTTTTCAGAATAAAGAGTCTGCAATGCATGACGGAGGAGTAATTATTAGGGGACTTGAAATTCAATCTGCATCTTGTTATTTTCCAATTTATTCTCATAGAAATATTCCACATGAATACGGCTCAAGACACAGAGCAGCTTTGGGAATTACAACAGAAACTGATGCGATAGCATTATTAGTTTCTGAAACCACTGGAAAGATATTATTCTCTGAGGGGGGAAAATTTCAAGAACTTGAGAGCGAGAATGTTAAGTTATTGGCAAAATCACTCTCTCAGGTTCTTAGTTACTACATAGAATAAGTCAATTTTTACTTAAAATGAATTTGGGGAAAAGGGGATTATTGTCTACGCGACCTTGGATAGGTGTTATTCCGTAAAAATAAATCCCTAGAAAGGGATAAATATTCTAGTAGACTCTCAACTAAATTAATAAGGGCTTTCGAATTAAAAAATTACGCTTCGATTAAAGAACTTTCAAGAGCCTACTCCGTTCCAACTCTAGTTAAAGCTTTAGAAAAACTTTCTAACTTTGAGTTAATAAACATTATCTTTATAACTCTGAGTGAAGAAAGATTAGAAGACTTTTTCTTTTCTTTCTCAGAATACAACAGGTTAACCATTTTAAAAACTATTAGACCAGCATTACTTTCTAAACTTCTCACTCAATTACAACCCGACAAGATTGCAGAAATTCTTTCTATAGTAGATAGCGATTTATCTAAAAAAATAATTTATCTTTCTTCCCCGCAACAAAGAAAAGAACTAAACATAATAAGTAGTTTCTCCCACTCTCAAGTGGGTAGTATCATGAATACTTCAATATTGACAATACCTGAAAACTTTAAGATTCCACAAGCTCTTAACTATATCAAAAAAAAGAGAAACAAGATTGAAATTGGTGATGAATTATTTGTAGTCAATTTGAATCAAGAGGTTGTTGGTTCCGTAAATATTCAAAATCTCTTTTTCTCAACTAAAAATTCTTTATCTGTTGGTGAAATAGTAGATAAAGACTATATCTCTATCTCCGCGAGCGGTCAGATTGGAGAGGCAGTTGATCTATTTCAGAAATATCCATTCACTTCTGCAGCTGTATTGAATGAAAAAGACCAAATATTAGGAGTTATTACTAGCAAAGACATTCTTCCAGAGATAGTTGATGAAAGTATGGAAGATGTTCATAGATTCTATGGAATTGTTAGCCTACAACATTCGTATATTAAATCCACTGCTTGAGAAGTGGTGAAATCTAGACTTTTCTGATTAATAGTGTTGTTGTTTTCAACAACCTTAACTACACTAATAATAGATAAGTTTGAACATTTAGGAGTACAGTGAACTACTGGGCTCTCTTCGGCAATATTAGTCCCTTTAATTCCGCTGATAACGGATATGTGTGGGAATTCTGGAAGTCAGACTGCAACTTCAATAATTCAGTCTTTTGCGAGTAATGAGTTAAGCTCTAAAGATTTGTGATTTGTAACAAAAAAAGAATTAAAAGTTTCTGTAATTGTGGGAGGAATAGTCTCAATAGTTAATTTTTTAAGACTTTTGGCTTATTTTGCTGTTTTTCCAATCTCGACGGATAAAGTTGTTAAATTACAAGCAAATAGCTCATCCTTGCTTCCTATTCATTCGGAACAATGGAAGCATTTTCCTATATTTCTTCAAGCTCAACAAAAAACATATAACCCAAAGTCAATGGGTTATATTGGTTCTGCAATTTCTTCATTATCTTTATTCGTAGTTATTATTCTTTCTAAATTAACAGGAGTGTTTATTCCCTTTTTTGCATACAAATTCTTTAAAGATCCGGCTTCTATGACTACTCCTGCGTTAACTACTATATTGGATGCAATAGGAACTTTAATCTTCTTTTCCATAGGTGTTGGAATTATTGCTGGAAGTACCAGTCTCTTAGTTTGTTCAAAGAATTAGTAAATGTATAGGACTCTTAAGAGACTTGTATTTAGGTTCAGAAGAAGGGCTTTTGAAGAGCAAAAAAATCAAGTATTAAGTCAACTAAGTGAAAGAGAATGGGAGCTTAGGAGCGATTGATTAAGTAACTCAGCTAATTTTCTTTCATTAACAAATGACAAAAAGATCGTCAGCAATAAGTCACGATTTTTAGTTAGACAGCTTAAAAATATTGGTTTATTCTTCAGTACTTTTGGATTAGCTCCATTTATCTCTTTATTAGTTAATCCAAGGATAAGAGGATCTTCTTCTATAAAAGAGTTAAAGTCTCTGGAATCTAGAAGAAAGGAAATTGAAGAGGCTAAGAATTACTTTCAAAAAATTCAAGATAACGAACAAGGCTATGCCAGAAATAAGGAAAAAGAATTAGAGCCTTGATCAGAAGAAATAGTTTCCTATTCCTTAACTTCTATGCCATTCAGCAAATATGAAGAAATTATTGAAAAAAAGAACAAAGATCCTTACATAAGGTTTCTTCATATTTATGCAATTGTTATTGCTTTTTTGTTTACAGGAGGATTCATAACTTTTTATTGAATATTCAAAAAAAGTAGAGATCCTCAATATAGGTTTTTAGATAGCGCTTTAACGAAACATGTTGTTGAAGGAGAAAGGTTTGAAAAATATTTAACTGAATTAATTAGACAGAAATATGAATTTGACAGTATTCACAATATTAACTATTGTTTGAAATGCGCCTTCAGAGAGGTTGCATTATCTTCAACGATCCAAACAAAATTCTTGAGAAAACCCTCATTTAGAAATATTTTCTTTTTTGTTGTTTCGATATTGTCAGGAGGACTATTTCCTATGTACATTTATTGATTATCAATGAGAAATGAGAGCGAAAGATTCAATAAATGATGAGCTTTAAAGAGAACTAAAGAATGGAACCAAATAGAATCCCTGAGTGCGATTTCTGCAGGTTGATTGGGAAGAAGCATTAAGTTTCTTAAAAAACTTTGGTCAGATTTACATATTTTCAGCTATATAGCTTCAACAGCTCAGCTAGCTGTTGCAACTGTATTTTTAAAGCCTTTTAAGGGAATTTGAAGAATTAATAATGCTTTCTTTAATGCTATAAGCGCACAATCAAATAGAAAAGCAGTTAATTCTTGCCTATTATTAATTTCCTTTGGTTTGATTACGATTTGAGGTTATGCTTATGATTTCGATGATTTAATTGGCTCTTCCTATACAGTAAGTATCGGTGTTGGGAGAGCATTTAGCTGAGCTTTCTATGCATTAATTGTTTGACATGTTATGATACTTTCTTGGTTTGGTTGAGATAATTATTTCAGAAAACATTGAGTTAAGCTATATGCCAAACTCGGAAAAGCTTGAGCTGAATTATTAGCACCTAAACCAAAGCGAGTAATTAGGGCTATTCCAGCCTCTAATTTTGCCATGAGCTCACAATACTTCAAACCACCTCAAAACCTTAAAACTTTGAATTGAGGATTATTTTGAATGTTCTCTTCACCTCTATCTAAGTGAATGGTTAATTTGCTCTTACTACTATTAAGCTATGCTTTTTTGTTAGTTTGAAGTTTTATTTATAAATTCGATATTTCTGGTTGACCTTTCTACACTATGCTAGTAAGTTCATCTCTATTCTTACTACTGTTTGGATATCACATTTACCTAGTGGTCTAATAATTAAGTGTTCTAATTAGGCAGGCCAGCTTAACTTTCTCCCCTGAGGAGGGGAGAAATACAATACTTAAATCTGCCAGCTTCATTTGTTTTGTATTTTTATTTGGCTCTTTAGCTCTTTTCTTAGGGTTTATTTTTCACAAATCAGTTAATTCTGTTATTGAATTTGGTCCTAAAAATTTTTTTTGAAATTGAAAAACTGAAAAAGGAGCGCCCTTTGTTTCAGTTTATGCCCCTTTGATATACACCTTAATTCTTGTTGTAATTTCAGTTTGAGTCACTAATAAATTATCTCTAAAACTAGCCAAAAATCTTGTAAAGCTTAAAGATTCTTACAAAAAAATATTTATTGGTCTGCTTAGATTAGTTTCAATATTACCTTCTTTTATAACTTCTTTTGTTCTGTTTGAGGCCATATCCCCTTTATTGATAAAAGCATTTTGATTTGTCCCTAATCACTCATTAATTTGAGTAATTATTTGTTTTTTCTCAATATTATTTCCATCTTCCTGCTTAACTTACATAGATTGGTTTAACTCTAGAGAAATAGAAACCATGAACTCAGCTTTGCTGAGTTTAGCTTTAGATGATAAATATAGAGAAAAAATTTACTTGCGTTGCTCAAAAAAAATAATTTATTTAACTTGAGCAACCTCTTTAATAAAAGCTTTAGGGGAAAGTGTAGCTTTAAGTTGATTTCTATCTAGCGATAGGTATGACAATCCCTTTAAATCTCTAAAACACTTTTTAAGTTCAAGTAGCCATACCATTTCTAGCTTGATTTCTTCTTTTTATTTTTCAGAAGGAGGAGGCAAAAAAAATAAAGAATCTATGTTTGTGTTTGGTTCAGTTTTATTGTTATTTTCAATATTTATTAATTGATTTCTTAAGAGAAAATCTTCAGCAATCATTTACAAGCAAAATGTATTAAGCAAAAGACTAGAAAAATGATCCTGCAGATTTAAAAATTTTTTTGAAAAACTTAAGTATTCCAATTCCTTTGTATATCTTTCTAGATATTTACAAAAGGAAATTTACAACAAGAAAACATTTAAGTACAAGCAGTTTTTAAGTATCTTTAGAAAATGAAGAGAAAGAATCTTCTCTTTCTTAGTTTTTTCTTTTTTTCTCTCAATCTTTGGAGTAATAATATTTAGGGGACTTTACTTTATTTTTTATAACATCGCAATCGGCTCTTATGAAACATATAGTTTAGAGGGAATAGTAGTTCCAACTTGGAACACCGCCCTTTTATTGTTTTTTTCTATTTCTTGATCACTACCTATAAGCTTTCTATCGGCTTTTTTTGTAAATGTTTATTTCATAAAAAATAGAAAAATTAAAAATTTTTTAATTTCTGTTATTTCTGGTATAGGAACAGCTCCACCTATGCTTTGAGCTATGTTTAGCTCTTTATTTTTTATTAGTTATCTGAAATTAGGAGTTGGAAAAGTTTCTGTATTGTCAGGAATTCTTTCCTTTACTATATTGAGCTTTCCATTTTTGTTTAATAGATTTTCTAATCTATTTGAAATTTATTCACAGAAATACAGTAAAACCTTGTCTTATCTAGGTTTACAGAATTTCAACTTAATTTTTTTAATACTTAGAGATGGAAGGGAAAAGATCAAAAAACATTTATCTGGTCTAGCCACAAAATTAAATGGGGAAAGTGGATTGTTATTTATTACTATGGGTGCTTCTCCCTCAGATAGATTCACTCTTTGAGGCCCCGGACAAACATTAACAACTAAAGTATTTGCAACTTTTTACAAATACAGAGTAGTGGAAATAAAGTCAATAGTTTATGAAACTATCTTTTTTATATTTGTTTTCTCATTATTTCTTTATTCTCTTTTGACTACTTTTTGAATAAGGTTATTCAAAAAACTTATTAAGTGTTGCAAGAAAACCTATTTGAGAATTAATTTAAATTACTACTGGAATTGAAATACTAAGAAAAAAGTTCAATTCTTAGTACAGTCAAGAATTTTGCAGTAATTTGTGAAATTTACTAAAAGAAAAAGAGTTGAACAACCTCCACCTTACAAGTTATTTAATTCCGAAGAAGAATCAGAATTTCTATATTTAAAAAATTTTTCTCTCTTTCTGGAAGAAGAGAAGAATAAGAAAAAAACGATGTTAACAGATATTAATTTGTCTTTTTCCAAGAATAAGGTTTTTGGTATTGTTGGGCCTTCTGGCGCAGGAAAGTCACTGTTGCTCAATTCAATTACTAAGGGATTATTAGAAAGTGAAAATAGCTCCAAATATAGTTGAGAGGGACAAATAGTTTATAAAGGAACAGAACTACTTTCCACCTCCTTTCCAGTTGAAGTATTGAAGAGAAAAATAGGTTTAATTAGTCAATTACCAGTTTTATTTCCACTAACAATAAGAGAGAATATTCTTTTCGCTTTAAAGGCGAGAGGACTTTATGATTCCAAGCTACTGGAAATTAAGCTAAAGAAGATACTAATTGAATGTGATCTTTGAGAAGAATTAAAAGACAGGCTGGATAGTTGTCCCATAGGTACTTTATCTGTAGGTCAGGCGCAAAAGTTATGCTTCGCTAGGGCTTTAATTCTGGAGCCAGAATTATTGTTAATGGATGAGCCAACTAGCGCTCTAGATCCGTCTTCTGCCTCTAAGATTGAAAAATTAATTTTGAAAATTGCCAATAGGATAACTGTGATAATAGTTTCACACTCACTATCACAGGTTAAACATATTGCTGATTACACAATTTTTCTTAAGGATGGAAAAATAGTTGAACAAGGTCTAACTCCAAAAATATTCACTGCCCCTCAAACCAAAGAATTTAAAAACTTTATACTAGGCCATTACTAGAGATGATTCAATCCTTTTCTTTTAATTCAATTTCTAAGGAACTGAATAGCAGGAAGCTATTCATTATTTCCATTTGCTCTATGTTGGGAGTAGGAATATTCCTCAAATCAAAAACTCTAATTGAGCTCTCTCATAGCAATTTTTGACCTATATTAGTTCTCTTTTGTATTTCTGCTTGTTTGATTATTTCTATGTGCTGAGCCTTTACAAGGCTAGTAGATAGAAATACTAATAGTAGTAGAGGATTTATAGAGTGAGTGGAAGAATATTGCGGAACTAGATTTAAAAATTGAGTTGTTTTATTTACCACTAAGTTATTACACCCAATAGGAGTAATAACTACTGCAGTTTATCTAATTAAGTGAATTAATGGTCAGTATTTTTTATGAGTTTGAGAAACCTGTATATGTGCTGCTTTAATTAGCTTTTTAGTTGTTAGTCTGAATGTTTTTTCTTTTAAAGGTGCAGTCATATTGCAAAAATGTTTGTCTTTTTCCATATTTTTGGCAATACTTTATACATTAGGGTTCGGAATACATTCCTATTTTTCTGGAAATGGCGGACAACAAGAACAACAAGCACAAACTTCTCATTTTGGAATAAATGGTTTAAGTGGATGAACTATTTTGTTATCTGGCCTTCCCTCTATCTTCTTTATGTATGATGGGTTCTATTCAATACTGTCTTTAAAAGAAAAAACTCAAAAAAAGACTTCATTTAGAAAGATAGTTTCTCTGTCTTTCATAACAATTACTCTAATTTATTTTTTTGTAATAAGTGTGACATTATTGGGAGACAAGAAAACAGGGGATTTTATGAAATTTAAGAAATTAGTAGAAGATAAGAATTTCAAAGATGTGTTGATAACTCTTATCTTTTTAACTTTCTTATCTAGCTTAAATGTGACTTGTATGTGTGGGCAAAATCAATTAATTCAGTTGCACTATAAGTACAACTTTAAAGAAATTAATTTAATAAGAAATAGATTTTTAAATGCTGGAAATCGTAAGTATAGCTTAGAGATTAAATTATCTATTTGACTTCATTTGATGAAGCAAATTATAGGAATCTCTTTGATAATAGCTACAATCTCTCAATTAATTTATTGATTGTTGGGTCAAACAGAATTACTGTGAGTTATTAATGATATATTGGCAGAATTAAATTCCTTAATTATTTTTGGAATATTAGGAGTAGTATTGTGAAAATCTAGAGAAGGAAAGAAGACTAATTACTTGACTTCTATAGGAATTTTTATTGCCATTTTGTACTTTTTAGTTAATAATGTAATCTCATTATTTTTAGGAAATTCTTCAGAACAAGGAAAACAACCAAGTAATTTAATAGTTTCATTATTTAAATTACTTATCTTTTTGGTTTTAGTGACTTATCCTGTAGGTCAATGACTTAAATCTAAATCAATAGAAATCTTTAATTTTCCAGATTTTGAGAATAAAAGATTTAATAAACTTAACCAAGGATACTCCCTAGTTAAGTTAGTAAGTAAATAGTATGTCTTATATTCAGAAAAAAGGAATAGATACTGCTAGAAGAAAAATGATTACTAGACAACAATGTTCAGATTTAATTTCTTATGGTCAAATTATTACAAAATTGAGTTGCGCAAGAGCGACTCAAAGATATTTTGAAAAATTAATAACTTTAGCTAAAGAGAATACTTTAGTTACAAAAAGAAAGGCTTATTCTATAGTTCTTAGAACTTCTAAATTTACTAGGGAAGAATTAGTGAAAAAATTGTTTGAAGAACTATCTAAGAAATATAGAAATAGAAAAGGTGGGTATACTAGACTTCTAAAGACTTCTGAAGGATCTTTTCTAGTTCAGTTGGTTTAAAGGGGTAATTAATTCAGCCCCCTTAAGGGCTGACTAAAGCCCCGTGATTTGATTAACATAACTCAAATCTCAAACACTTCTGTTATTAGTAAAGTCCTTACTTTCTAAAGAATTACCATTATTAATTCTTTGAATTTGAGTACTTTCTATTTTCTGAGCTCCTGTTAAATCAATACTCGGAACAACACCTTCTCTGTTATAAACAAACACGCAAACACCCCCAATTCCCATTACTATCATAGGTAAAAAATATTTGACAGGTAACAATTTATAAATTAAAAAATTGTTATTAAGCGGGCTTTAATTCAATCTTTGGAAGAAAATTCCCTCAATCGATTCTATTTCCAAGACTATCTTCGATTCCCTTTTCAGTTATTCTCAAATCTTTATTTCTTCCGTATAAAACTGCTGTAACTTCTCCGATATCGAATTTATATCCTAATTTTTGTTGATTGGTTTTGGCTTGAACCTCTATTGTTGTTGCTGAAGAATTTTTAGTCAATAAACTTACTTTTTCTGGGGAAAATATTTCGGTCCCCAAGCAGGGAGTATTGAATGTCTTTTGAGACCATCTGTAAGTAGTTTGCTTCTTTTCAATTGGAGTGATTACTCCCAAAGACCCTTCTGTAGAGTTTGTGTGTTTTGCATAAACTACAACATTTTCGTTCAATAGCTTTTTCCAATTTTCAGTTCTTTGCTTGCAATAATAATCTGGTTTTTCATCTCCTCATTTAGTGCTATGCCCTTTATTTCAAGCCTCACTTAGTATTGCTTTAGCTTCGTTTAAAGTATTTTCATCTCTATTGTTTTTAAAAAATCTCTTGCCTCTAAATATCACAATCCCTTTCTCTCCTGACCAAATCATAATTGGTTTTTCTTCATCAGCTAAAGTTGATTCATTTCCTACTTTGGAACCGATTCGAGCAGGCCCAAACAAAGTACTGTCACTAAATTGATTTCCCTTAGTGCTGTAAGCTCCCTTAATTTGGACAAAAATTCCCTCTCCCTCTTTTCCCCCTATCTTAATTCAATTTTTTCCTGAAGAATCACTTATGCCTGCTCCAGAAATTTGCATGATTACATTGTCATCGAATCTCAATATTTCTGGAAGTACAAAACTACCTCCTGCAATAGCACCGCCTGAAGCAAAGAATAAAGATAAAGCACTTATCTTCATAAAACTATCTTCTTCTTTAGCTCGTTATTTGCCTTTCGCTTTAGTGTTTCTTCCAAGAAATCATTTAACTGTAGATGACGTTACCTTATGTATATCTGTTACAGAATCTGTTTTTTCAAATTCTGATCTATCAATTCTAGTTTCAGTTTGTAATCTATTAAAGGTACCTGCTACAAAAGCTCCTCCTACACCCATTATTACCAAAGGCAAAAAGTATTGAATTGGTAACAATTCCGCAAGAATCTTTAATTAATCTTGATTGTTGGGTTGTATTTTGAATTTCACTTTATGAAATGTCCTCTAGAGTCTTTTACTCCTTCTGAAGTTATAGAGATTCGGTCTATTCTGTCCAAAATTAAACCATCCAATTCACCCAAATTAACTCCTTGAACATCTCCTCAATTCGACAATCCCTTAAATGTTCTACCAACAGTTTCTGAAGCGTTTGTCGCCTTGTCCTTCCAATCTCCAACAATTACGGCTTGGCTACCAAGTCAAGCAAAACCTTGTGCATAATTACAACCAGTTTTTCCAAAATTAACTTGAGAATTTCCAATTGCCTTATCTGCATAAATCTTTGCTCCTTGATTAGTGTTTCCTAGGAAAATTGGCTTATTTTGTTTAATGACTATTTTCAAAGGACCAGTCAAAAAACCTTTGTAGGATTCAAAAGCCTTATCGCACCATACATCCGGACCAACGCTATCTTCATTCTTGGTAAATGTTGTACCCATAAACCAATCTTTTCAAGTTTTGTACTTCGGAGAAGAATAGACTTTTCTCGTAACACCCGTTCAATCAGTTACTCTCCAACCTGGTATATAGAACATACCGTTCTTGGCACTTCCAATCATTACTCAAGGCTTATTTTCATCTTTGGTTTGATCTGTTGCTACAGAACTTAACTTAATCCCTAAAGCTCCTTTTAACTCTGAACCTACGCCACCAAACTTCTCTGTTTTAAGTGCGGTTTTTATGAATAAACCATTATCGATAGAAAGTCCATTAGAGTCCTTGAAAAAACTAATGTAATTTTGACTATGACTGGAATCTGAAGAAATTTTTATGTCTCTGGAAAAACTTCCATCCAATACGCCCCCCCCAGCAAAAGACAAGACAGTAACTGGAATTCCGCTTCCGGCAAGAACTCCGAATAACTTGCTCATAATTGGAATTATTTTATAACAATCACTTTGTTATTAACAAATATGAAGAAAATCCTGTACCATCCCCCCCCAAAAAAAAGAATATTTCAATCTTTTTCAAAAACATCTCACAAAGGAGACTTCAGATCACTAAATCTCTCTGAGTCTGCTTGAGGGAATGACTGAAAACTTCGGGCATGTCCTAATGAAAATAGTACAAATATCCCCCCCCGCTGATCAAAAATACTCCTTAATAAATAACAAACAATTTTTAATTATTTTTAAAAACAAGGATTAACTAGATAATTCAGAATAATTAGAAATTTTAAGAGACTATTTTTGGACTAAATAACAAATTCATTGGGCTTTTTTCGTTAGTAGGCATTTCAATCCTTTCAGCTACTCTGTCAACGTTTCAAGCTTCAAATTGAACTTTTTCTTCAGTAAATGGACTATACAGCAGGGTTAGATTATTTATTGATGGAGCAGAGAATATTTCAAAAACTGGGCATTCTCATGTTTCAGGTCTTGGCCCAAAATTAGGTGATCGATACACTATTCAACAAATTTCCCAATTAATTAGTTCAAGTTATCGAACAAACAATCCAGCTTTAATTGTTGAAGTTCCGCTTGCTAGACTAGGGTCATACAAACACTACAAGTACTGTATTCCCAAAAATTCTCCACTAATTAAGAGCAGTGGGCAAGTAACCTCCTCTTCTGCGCAAGGAACAGAGACTTGTCAATTAAATTATTTGAATTACCGTACAGAAAAACATCCAATAGAAGAGGTAACCTTCCTGTTGGAATTAATTACTAAATTCATTGAGCTACAACATGCGGCGAACATCTTAATGTTCTATGATTCTTCAACCTATTATGGTCCGAATATTGTTCGAAAAAATGGAGACTCGGGAGGAAAATATCTCGAGTCAATACAAAAAGCCTGTGGCTTGAGAGATATCTCCCCAAAGGAATTCATAAAAGATTTATTCTTTGATCCAAGAATTTCAACTAAAAATTGCTTTCTATCTCCCTCTTCAGCAAAGATTCATTTAGATATATCTAAAGTCCTCGGTACTGTCGACAGCTCCACTTCGACTCCCAGTCTAAAAATAGATCAACTAAAAAAAGGTAAATTGAAGGGATCTTTGAAGTATGGAATATTTGATTATTCCACCAAAATAAAGCAAATCACAACTCAAAATGGCTCCGGAAAACAAAAGTACTTAGGACTAAAAATAGATTGACCACTAACTTTTTATCAAGAGCCAGATAAACAAAATAATTGTTCTGTAAAATCCCTCCTCAAAAAGGTCCGCCGAAGAGAGTTAACTTTCGAAGAATTGAAAAGTAAATGTATTTAGATCACTTCAAACTTTCCATAATTTTCTATGGAAAAATAATTAAACCAAGAGAAAATAAGTCTCAAAGAACTACAACAATATTGTTCAAATGACTTAGACCTTAGTTGATAATGAAGTTAGTTTTATTGATTTTGCATGAGGTAAATAAGTGGCGAAAAAGAAAATAAAATTGCTCCTACTTTAGAAAACTAATCTTGCTTTTAGTTATTTAAAAAAGAGAAATAATATTTGGAAAGAAATTAATTTACCAAATATTTAATTTATATACATTACTTAGATTTATACATCCATTAATGTATAATCATTAGATACACATGTTATTTATTAAATCATTATTAGGACTTGCAGGAGTGGGGGTTGGCGCTTTCGTTCCTGTTGTAACAAAAAGGTTTGAACAAGTAGTTCCGACAGAAGCTGTTGAATTTGTAAAAAAACTGAATGTTGTTAAGTCCGTGAAAAAAAAGTTGTCTGAAAATCAAACAAATGTTCGCTTAAGAATGTCATTAAGAAGTTTGAAGGAGAAGAGTTGTCAATTGGTAGATAATCCATTGAATATGAACAATTCTTTCGACGCTTTGCACGCTTGCAAGGAAGGAGATAAGACTGTTTTCTATTACTTAAATTCTGTAGATTCATTTAAGAAAGATTAACAGTCTTATCAACCTAAGAAAGTCTTAAGTGTCAATTATCAAGAAGGGTCAGATAAAGAGAAAGCTCAATTGGAGTTAACTTTAGAGGGAAATTCAAAAGTGAATTTGACTATCCCAAAACAAGATGGTGGGGGCTGATCTTACTTTAGAAATGTAAATTTGAGTGAAAAGCGTAATCTAAAAACTCCTATGTTAGGTAGAGATTTACTTGTATGTAATCAACTAAAAGACCCTAATGATAATTCAGATTTTTCTTACGTTTTTTCAATATTTAGATAGAACTCAGTAATTTTTATAGATTACTTGATAGCTTTCTATTTAAGTTAATTGATTATTCGATTTCCCAAAAGTTTTTAAATTAAATTATCTACTGCCCCCCCCAATCTAGATTAGAAAAGAAATAATTTTTAGTTTGTTACTTAATTAAAAAGTTTTGATTATACAAGTAATAATTAATTTAGTTCCTTGATATTAGAGTTTTTGTTTAAAAAAGTTCAGCTTCTTTGGCTGGACTGGCTGTTGTTGGGTTACCTATAATTTCAAGCTATACCTCTAGTGAGAATGAAATAAAAAAAGTATTAAATCCTAGATTAATATTAGAATCCCAGAAAAATCTTGGATCACAACTTAGTTGGTATTACTCAAGTTTTGTTCAAGAAGATGGAAAAATAAAAGAAAATAGCCCAGTCCCCTTCGAGAAGGTGAATATGCAATTTGGTAGTTACAGAATAAAAAGAAGAGACATATTGTGTAGCCCTAATCAAGATGGAAATTATTTATTATTGAGAAAAAAGAATAGTACAACCTATACCTATGAATATACCTATGAAATAGAGGGAGATAATCAAATTCAATATAAATGCCCTGTTAGCGGATTCCTCCAAAAAAATCCTTCAGTAAAATCCATTCAGTTAAATAGTTTTAAGGGTCAGGGATCTTATGGAAGCAATACTTCTACAGATAAAATTTTTGTCGCTAGTTGTTCTTTCGGATTAAAGAAATCTAGTACAGGTGGAAAATGAAATGTGATTTGAGATAAGTGCAAGGATAGTGAGTTTGGAGGAAGTAATATAGGAAGAGTGACTATGTCAACAAATTATGAGACCAGTTAGTAAAAAGATATTTTCGGGAATAGGTATATTTAATTCTTAAATAACTTAAGTTGTAGCTACCGTCTATGAATCTTCAGCAACCTTAATTTTGTAAAGGATATAAGCATCTCCCGAATATTAAAGTTTTTTGAAAAAAATAATTTAATTTAACAATGGGTAGCGCATCTGCAATAATGAAAGTTGTTGCAGGACTAGCTATTACAGGAGGGGTTTTAGCTACTTCCCTTTTGGTATCAGGAAATTCTATACAAGTAGAAACGGACAGAGGTAAGTTTCATTTGGGAAGAAATTTTCAAGGTTGCACCACACTTTTATCTGAACCATCTAGTTCAGGAAAAAATGATGGGCAAATATATTTATGCCCTTTTGACGAAAACAATAAATTAGAGATGATTTACTTTCAAGAAGTAAATGGAGGAAAAGATGCAACAAAGATTAAAGAGTTAAGACAAAATTTTCATCATCAATTGCGTCACGAATTGATAATTAGATTGGAGGATAACAGTGAACGAACATTAAATTGACCAAGTTTATTGTTTCAATATACAGATCTCGGGAGAGATAAAGGAAAAACTTTAATTCCAGAAAAAGACTGTCAAATAACTTCAAGTGGAACCACATTGTTTGAATGCAATGATACTTGAAAAGTGATTAAGCCAAGACCAAGACAATAATTATTTTTTCTTTAGTTAATTTATAAATAGAAATATCATTTTTTAAAAGGTTTGTTTTAAGATGATTATTTTCCGACGTCCTTATATAGGTTTAAAAAATAAAGTAGTATTTGCGATTCTATTGTTAATAATTCAATAGTTTAAAAAATAAAAGATTACTTTATTGAGACTTTTCTTGAATTGTTAGAGTTTCTAAAAAATAAATCTAAATTAAGCTGAATTTTTTCTTAATTACTGTTCAGGCAGTACTTTCGCATGCAAAAGTGTAATCATTCTCTCCATTTTTGAAAAGGGTGCACTGTTTGTCTGGAAACAGTAAATTTTGCTCATCAGAACCGCTTCCCGCTGTGTAATTAAATAACATTGTCGGTCTATCCAAAGTCTCTTCTTTACCGCTTCTTTCCAACTTTAATATAAGTTTGCTTGAATGACCATAAGTCCCTTGAGATGATTTTCTTAAACTTTGAATCTTTTCAGCAAAATCATTTTTATAATCGTGATAAATCATTTCTAATTTATTGCTGTCATTATCTAATTTTCAAAGATAAATCTTTTTATCAATAATTTGTTCTCCTTCCAATAAATCGACACACCCTTTTCATTTTCGGCTCAAATGAAACTTACCCCTATCCTGTTCTACAGAATTTCCCGATACTAAAAAAGGAATTGCTACCGCACTTCTCGGAACAGTCAACACAGTTAAGATTTTTAAAACCATAGATAAGCCTGTCCCTAAATTTTATTACCAGTAATTACGGAAGACTCGTTGTTTTAATTTAGGTTTCCAGTTGTTTTTTTCAAAAACAAATGATTGAATATCGTAAACATTCTCCTTAAGAAAATCTGCATCTTCCAAACCAGTCGCAAAAATTTCAAAAAGTTTTCCACATTCCTTAGAAGGAGAATCTAAAGATAATTTCTACTTTTGTGACTGACCCTTAACTATAAAACAAGAACAATTTATGAATCATATTCATAACTATCTTCACCATATTCTCCTTTAGCCTGACTACCTCCTTTTAAAAATTCAGAACAAATCATTTGTAACTTAAAATTTTTATCTCCTTGTTTTGCTGGCGATGTAGAAAGAGAACAAGATCCTAAAGTAATACTAGATAAAGATGTGTTTCCACTCCATTGCGATGATTGCCAATTTAGTTTAACGCGGTTTGAATTTTCATATTTTGTCTTTTCTTGACATCTCGGAGTTCTTTGTACAACTTCACCATTTTCAAGTTTGTATTTCATTTTCGTTACATCAATTGATTGCATTAAATAAAAGTTTCCATCTTGACAAGGACTAAAAAGTATGTCATTGGCAGACAAACTTTTATTTCCAAATTTCATTCCAATTTCTCCGAAATTTAATTTATTTTTCTGACCTGACAACAATTTATTTATGTTTTCTATATTACTTAGACTTAATTCATTTTTCTTTTGGTTATTAGATCTTCCTAAAACTAAAGATTTTTTCCTTTTCTCTTTTATTTGTTCTTTTCTTCCGTCGCTGAAAAGAAATGGAGAAGCAGTCACCCCACACGCAACTGAAGCACAAGCCAGAAATTTAGCAATAATTGGATAAGGAAGAATATTTATTCTAGACATAAAAAAACTGATTTAACTTACAAATCAAGTAATTCCTTGAATTTTAGTGGCCTTCAACTGTTAAAAAAATTTATGAACTTATTTCTAAAAATCGAATCAATTAATCATATAGATAATTACCTTCTCCAAGTTTCCCATGAACAAATTCATTGCCAACAGAAAAGGGAGAACAAGAAATCTTTAAGTCGTTTTTATCATCTCTCGAGATGAAGCATGAGCCCACAGTTATTTGAGATATAGTTGTGCTACCCCTTGTATGTTTTGTTCACCCCAAATTAACGCTTGGCAGGTTTTCGTATTTCGACTTTTCTCAACCACATCTTGGTGTGGTTCTTTGAAGATCTTTTGCCCCTTCCAATCTATATTGATAGTTGCTTACATGTTTCATGAGGTAAAAGTTTCCATCTTGACAAGGACTAAAGAGTATGTCTTTTTCAGATAATTCTTGTCCACCTCACGCCATCCCTAGATCTTTGAAAGTTAATTTTGATTTGGTTCCATCTAACAATTTTTCTATATTATCTAAATTTTTCAAACTAAAATCAGCACCACTACCCTTATTAAATTTCCCTAAAATGACGGATTTTACCTTTCTAACTTTTGGAGAAGTATTTGGATACTTTCCCTCAATAGTTTCTTTTGTTCCACTAAAACTAATTGGCAAGGCCGTTAAACAGCCAACTACAGAAGAAAAAGTGACAAATTTAATGATTAGAGGAAAAGATATTCTATTCACAGTTACTATAGACAGCTATTTTTTGCCTAAATTTGAGGACTATGAGATCATTGCCTATGAAAGGTGATATATTTCAATTTTTTAACAAAAAAAGATTTAAAAAGTATTAATTTGGTGATTATTGTTTTACTCCGAATGTCAAAATTCCTTGAACTGCTTCTCCAGAACCAACACTTTTACTAAAAAATTCTCTGCAATTAATTTGCAATCTAGAATCATCAATTAAAGTAAATGTGCAAGATCCCACGGCAATTTTAGATAAACTTACATTTCCTTCCAAACCTAATGACTTTCAATCCAAATTAACATGATCCAACTCATTTCAATTAAAGTCACGCTCGTGAAATCTTCTTACAATTAGACCATTTTTTAAAAGATATTCTCCGTTTCTAACGTTTTTAGCCAAGTAATATTTGCCATCTTGCGCGGGGCTTACCAAAAAATCATTTTCAGTTAGTTCTTCTGTTCCGAATTTCATACCAACTTCTTTAAAGCTCATTGTTTTCTTCGCTCCCTTTGTCTTCTCCAACAATTCATCAAAATTTGCAATACTTAAAGAACTTCCTTTACTTGACTTGCTTAATACTAAATCACCAATTTTTCTCTCTTTACGTCCGTCATTTATTTTTTCTACAATTTGGTTATTCCCGAATTTAATTCCGTAACTAAAAGGAACAATAGTTATGCAACCGACAACGGTTGCACAAGATATCAAATTTTTAACCATAATTTAATTTGCCATACTTATCTTTACTTTTTTCGAAAATGTCAATATACTTCTAACAATCCCTTACAGATAGATTTGCCTTGCTATTTCAAAATTTATGACATGGAACTAACACTCGAAAAATACTTTTCTAGTGAAAGTACAACATCGTTCCATTCTCTCTAGTCTTTACTCAATACAAGTTAATTTATCCCGAGCCTTCATAATTTTATGTTTCTCCTATATGAAAATTTTGAACAATTTTGCCCATTTCCGACTCACAATCTTCGCTACCTCTACATTTTGCTAGATAATACTTGTTATGTGGACTAAGACCTATTTCTATAAAACTTAATTTTTCTCCAAAACCTTAAGTTTTCTAAATAACTTATATGAACCGAATACCTCGATAAATATTGGAATATTATTTTCCTAACAATCGAATAACAGCACCTACCTATTAGGAAAGTTCAGGAGAATTCATATATTTCAATAATTTATGAGCTACTTGTAATTCAATATGTGAATGCATCTTGGTTTTTATTTGATTAAGTTTCTTCGTGTCTTCTTGAATGTGTCGTTGAACTCTAGGGCCTCAAGCAATTAAGGTCATACTCTTATATCTATTAATTTGTTGTTCTAATTTATGTACTGCTAAAGCATTTTTATTTGATTGGCTAACAGAATTTCTTCATTCTTTTTCATTTCTGAAGAACCATTTATAAGGATTGCTATTTCAATTCCCTCAACCCCTAGAATCGAAAAAATGAGTTGATTGATGATTCTTTTGAACTTTTATCTTGTCCTTTTGTCAATCCATCTTATTAAGAGAATCTTTAATAGTTTCAGCTGAAGGAACACCTGATTTTTGAGCTTTTAGCACTTCTTCTGGTAAATCACTATGTTTTTTTAACTCATCCTTTAGTTTGTCTCTCTCAATCTTTAAAGCATCATAGAATTCGTAAACTTTTTGCAAACTCGTTCTTTGTGATTTAGTTAAGGCCGTTGCGGAAGCAAATTTATCCCTAGACTTTGATCATGACTCTACCTGAGATTTTGTTTTATTAAATTCTTCTAAGTGTTTAATTTGATCTGCAGAAACGGCAGATAAGTGTTTATCTCTTAAGCTAAGATACTCGGCAGAAATTTTGCCTTCAATAGACTCTATCTTACTCTCTTTGTGAATTTCTTTAAAAACTCCTGAAATATTATCTGTGGCAGATTTATCTGTTGGAGTTAATTTTTCAAGTTCTGACTTTAGGGATTGAATGTTTAAGTCAGCATTTTGCGTATCTAACTTTGCATTAAAAGGTGTAGAATTACCTAATTGAATTTCTGTTGAATCTTCCTTGGTTTTAGAATCTAGTGTTAATTTATTGGAAGAATTATTTAGATTAAGAGATTCTGATTGTGTAAAGAACTGCCCCCCCCACAAAGAAATATCTCTTAAAGAATCAAAAATATTAAACTGATTGTCTATTGTAAAGAGAGTAACCCCGTTAAGTGCTAAAAAAGATGCTCCTGCTAAAGAAAGCTTTAATCTAGGAGTCAAAATATTGAATTGATAACGATAAAAACAAAATATTTGAGAAAAGTATACAAAATTAATTAAGTCACATTCTTTTCGGATTTTTTTATTTACTTAAACACCACTAAAAAGTTTTGATTATTCGAAGAGTCTAAAGGAATTCTCGAATAAAGAAAAATAGGAGATCTAAAAAATTTAAACACTATTCTAAATTCCTATATCAATCCTAAAGAAATGCTCGAGAAGAACAACCTATAGATTTAAAGATTGTCGAAAGATAAGGAACTTAAAACAAAAAACCTAAAAAGAAATTAGAAGAGAAAATTATTGTGCTTGACCCATAGCTTTCAAAAGATAAGATGCTACCTTTTGAACAATATGTGAATCTTTAGAAGCATCTAGAGAAGATATTTCCCTCTCTTTTTCTTTATACTGTTTTTCTAATTTCGCCAGAAGTTCTGGTTCTCTAAATCTTCTGATCGCAGGCCTTCATTCTCTCTCTAGTATCTGTTTTAGTTTATGCACATTCATGGCATTTGATTGCAAAGACCTAATGTCCTTCTTAAATTCATTTTCATTGGTATAAAAGGGCTTAAACGGATTAGAATCTCAATTTCCTCAACTATTTTCTTTAAAAAAATATGAACTTCCTCTATCTTTTTGAGTTCTTATGGATTCATCCGTTCAACTTATTATTTTTAAAGCTTTCTCAATATTATTAGATGACAACCCATCTTCTTGAGGTAAAGCGACAGATATATCAGAACTTGGAACTTTATCCTTAAACTTTAATGCCAACTCTTTAGATAACTCCTTAAGACCTTTATTCAGCCTATACATTTTTTCTAAAGAAATTCTTTGATCTTGATTTAATGTATTACCTGCTGTTGTAGATCTTCTACTTCTTGATCTTTTTTGTAACTGTTCTTTTGCTTCTCTAAAATGTTTCAAATGTTCCTGTTGTTTATCTTCAGATTTATCTAATGTTCTACTCAAAAGATATGAATATCTTTTCCGAACTTCTTCATCAACATCCTTTACTTTGCTTTCAACATCTATAGCCGAATGAACATCCTTAATTGAATTTATTATGCCCTCTTTACCTTCATTTAACGGAGTTAAAGCAGTCAAATTCATTGAATCTGATTCATCTTGTGAAATCAATTTAGTTTCCGGTGTCGAATTGACACTAGGAAGATCTACGTTTGTTTCTTTTCGAGGAAGTTGTTTTAAATCTAATTTAGTTTGTGGAATTAATTCATTCTTAGTGGAGAAGCTAATTAAATCAGTGATGCCCCCCCCAATATTTAAACTATCTAAAGAAAATCCTGAAGAAAAAAGATTATTACCTACAGTTGGAATTATTATGCCATTCGCTCCTAAAAAACCAAAACCAATTAAACCCTTTTTAAGTCCTTTTGAGATGTGCACGTTAATTAAAAGTTTCTTTTTGTCTCAAAAAAGATAACTTGCACCAAGTGAAAACCAGTTTTTTATAAGACAATTTTAATTGGTTTTTACATACAACTTAGGCGACAACACTAGTTATTTAATGGCCTGAAAAATAACAATTATTTTCTTTCTTTAGTCTATTCGGATTAAAAGAACTTTTTAAGAGGCTTGACTTGTCGGATGTCTATTAACTTTCCAAATTTATTAACCCAGTTAGTTATTTTGTGGTGTATTTCTAGGGTTATCGCGGGAACTTTTATTTTTGTGAAAATTTAATAATTTTTCTTTTTAGTAATAAGTAAATAAGGTACTTTTAATATCTACCTTTTTAACTTAATTTAATTAATTCGTATTTATTTATCTTTTTTTAGCGCAATTTCTTCCCAAAAATCATTTGATTTGAGTTCCTGTTTCATTGTATATATTAGTTACAGAATTTGTTTTTTCCAAATCTTTTCTATCCACTCTAGTTTCAGTTTGTAATCTATTACAGGTACCCGCTACGAGAACACAACCTACACCAATTGTTAACAAAGGAATAAAGTATTGAATTAGCAACAACTAAAAGGAACTTGTTAATGAATACTTACTGTTGGTTTGTATTTTGGATTTCACTTGACGAAATGTCCCCTTTAATCTTTTACTCCTTCTGAAGTTATAGAAATTCGATCTATTCTGTCCAAAATTAAACCATTTAGTTCACCCAAATTTACTCCTTGGGCTTTGTCTCAACCCTTTAGCCCTGTAAATGTTCTACCAATTGTCTTTGCGGAATCCTTTGTTCCACTTTCTCAATCCCCAACAATTAAAGCTTGGCTACCAATTCAAGCAAATCCTTGTAAATAATCACAACCAGTCTTTCTAAAGTTAACTGAAGAATCTCCGTTCTTTTGATTTGCATAAATATTCACTTCTTTGTTAGCATTTCCCAAGAAAATTGGCTTATCTTTGTGAATAATTATCTTCAAAGGACCAGTCAAAAATCCTTTGTAGGCTTCCAAAGCTTTATCACATAATACATCTGGACCTACGCCACCAAATTGTTCTGTTCTAAGTTTTGTTTTTATGAATAGGCTTTGATTATTATGCGAACCTCCGTTAGTGTCTTTAAAGAAACTTAAGTATTCTTGACCATTACTTGAATCTGCAGAAATTTTTATTTCTCTAGAAAAACTTCCATCCAATACACCCCCCCGGTAAAAGACAAGACAGTAACTGGCACCCCACTTGCATCAAGAACTCCAATCCACTCGCTCATGTTGAAAATATTTTACAGGTACTCCTATATCTTCCCTATAATTCCTAGAAACTTTTAATTAAATATCTCTTTCAATTCCGTGTTCTACTAAGTTATTAATCAAATAATTATCTAATCTCCCTTAGCCCTCTCCCTCGTTATGAAACACAACTTTGGATTTACCAGTAAATCCTAAGGACAACACATTACAAATAAATTCAGAATTATCCACCCCTTTTCCTTATATTTCAGCCCTTATTTAAGGGAAATAGTAAAGGTTCCTATAGCAAATATAAATTCTTAATTAAATCTATTTTTATTGTTGGAAATATTTAACAAACCTTTTCCCTAGTAGTTTTGACAGTAGTTATTATTCAATACCTTATTCCACCAATTAAAACAGCTTTTAAAAAAGGTGAAACTATAAATTGTTAATTTACTAACTTACCTTAATTGAAAGTGAGCTTATCCTAAAAAATTTAAATTTACTGTTTCGGGATCAAAAAATAATTGCAAAACATTTAAAGTTGACCCATAGATCCTAAAAGGTAATTTGCTACTTTTTGAACGATATGTGAATCTTTAGAAGCATCTAGAGAAAACATTTCTCTTTCTCTCGCCTGATATTGTTTTTCTAGTATCTCTCGCATTTTTTGGTCTCGAAATCTGTTTATCATAGGCCTTCATTCTCTTTCTAATGATTGTTTTATCCTATAGACTTTCATAGCGTTTGTTTGCAGGGAACTGATGTCTTTCTTAAATTCCCCTTCATTCGAGTAAAAGTGTTTAAATGGATTATCTTTTCAAGCACCTCAACTATCTGCTTTAAAAAATCTCAAATCACTCATATCTTTTTGTGTTCTTAACGATTTACTTGTTCATTGTATTATTTTTAAGGCATTTTTAACATCTTTAACTGAAATCCCTTGTTCTTGAGATGAAGAGGTGATGATACTATCACTTTGCACCTCTTTCTGAAAACTTGATTCTATTTTTTTAGATTCCTCCTTGAGACTGTTATGGAGGTGATACATTTTTTCTATAGCGATCCTTTGTTTTTGACTTAATGTATTGTCTGTTAGTGTAGATCTTTTCCCCTTGGCCTGACTTTTTAACTGCTCTCTCGCTTTTTCAAAATTTTTCAAATGCTCCTTCTGCCTCGTTTCATCACTACTTAATGTTTTACTTAAGAAAAATGAATATTTATCCTGAGTTTCTTTATCAATTTTTTTAACTTTTCCTTCGACTTCCATTGCAGAATAAACTCTTTGGATGGAATTTGTCATTTCCCCTTTTCCCTTGTCGATAGATAAATTAGTTAAATCTATGGGAGTTGATGAAGACTCCAAAATTAATTCGATCTTTTGGGACGAAGGTACTGTAGTTGCTATATTTAAATCTGGCTCTTTTTTCTGCGGCTGTTGTAGATTTAATTTGGTTTTTGGAGTTGATTCACTGTTAGATGAAAAGCTAATTAAGTCAGATATGCCCCCCCCAGAGACTAAATTATCTAGAGAAAAACCTGAAGAGAAGAGACTACTCCCCAAAGAAGGAATTATTAATCCATTAGTTCCTAAGAAGCCGAAACCAAGTAGACCTCACTTAAACCTCTTGTTGATGTTCAAGTTGACTAAAAATCTTTTGTTCCACCCATAAATATAACTCCTGTTAAGTGTAAATCAAACTTTTTATAACACGATTTTAATTTAGTTTTGGCGCTGAATATTTAACTCCTTAAATGAACAACTATTGTTCTTTGAACTTAGTTAATCTTTTTTGAATAACACTTTGAAAGTTTCTCTAAGTAAAAGAATTAATTTAGAGTATTTATCTGTAGTTTGTTATTAATTCTTTAAATTTACCGATCCAAACAAAGATTTTGTTTTCTTATTTAAATTAATCGCTTTTTATTCATTGGCATTGCAGACATTCTATTAGTTAATTAGACATTTAACTTGGGATAAAAATTTTTTGACTAATTTTTCTGATATCCTGTCATTTTAGTTACTTCTGTTCATACTTTTAAAAAACTGAAAGTTAGTAGGTGGTTTATTAGCCTTTTTCGGGGTAAATGGGGTATCTTCCCATGCACTAATAAATTATTTCGGTAACTCTTCTAACAGCTCAAGTGTTAACTTAGAAAAGGTAACTACTAAATTATTAGCAAATGAGAATGGTAATCCCAAAACTGTTAACTTGAAATTAAAAAATGCTACTACAAAAGGATTAAGGATAGCAGAAAAATTATCCAAAAATAGCAAGATTTCTTCTGGAGCCTCCTTAAATATTTCTGATAATTCTTCCTTAATATAACTAGAAGAGAGTAGCAGAATATTAAATTCTGAAACTTCTGGTGATTTTATAAGGGGCATTTACAAAGAGATTGGTCGAGAAACTGATATAGCTTCCATTCACGAGGACACACAAGAATTTTTCTTTGAGACTATAAAAGGAAAAGATTTAAGCACATATCTAAAAAATTTCAAAGAAGTTCAATCAAAGATTAAGGATTGAAAAGCAAAAGGAGGACTAAATCGCACATTAGGTCGAGATGAAGCTATTTTTTCTACTATAGGTCAAGATGGTAAGGTTTCTCTTGAATAGATTTATTTAATATAAGCTAAATTACAAGAAATTACAAATAATTTACTTCAAAAATTAAAGAATACCAGTCCAGATTCAGTAATAAATATAGGCAGCTACTCAAAAGTAAAAAGTAAATATAGTTGACAAGATGTTCAAAAAACTCTAAGATGAATTGATTGAAAGAAAAGGAATATAAAGTTTAGAGTTAAATTTCTGGATGAAGAGAAGAAAATAATTTTCAATCCAGAAAATAAAGAGGAAAGTTCTTATGGTTGAGGGGGTTGGGAGAAAAATCCATTTAGAATCTTTTTTGACTCCGAAGAAAAATACAACAAATCAATGCAAAAGTTAGAGGAAGCATAAGATTTACTGAAAAGATTTTTTGCTGGAAAAAATTTAATGACGACATTGGAAACAAAAACAGAGGCTATAGATTCTGAGGATTTAAAGAAGATTGACAAAAATGAAAGCGTATTCCGCGAAAATATTTCTGAAGCCATATTAGATATTGAAATGCATGTGCAAATAAGTTAATTGAATGAACTATTCCAGAGTCAATAAAACTAAAAATTCTTAATTAAAACCGGATTAAAAATCTTTTATTCGTTTACTACTTAATCTAAAAGAACTAACCAACTTAAACTAGCAACTTTTATAAATATAGCTAGTTAGCTAGCAAGAATCAGGATCTTTGAAAAAAATATTAATTTAGAATTGATTAGGGACATTTGGTTTTTTGGTGTACTACTACTAAATTGAAGACAGGCTCTAAATTATTTTTAGGAACAGCGGTTGTCGCAGGAACCGTTGGCATTACGTTTCTTGTTCTAAATAATAGTTTTGGAACAATTAGTCCAATCAAAGAAATAAATTTGCCTCGGGCGGGGCGATCAATAACTAGATCTCCGTCTTTAAATGGCAATACAAAATTTGAATTTAAAGAGACAATTCCGAGCGAGAATACCATTTCTCTCGAAAATAATGTATCTCAATTTCCTCAAGTCAAGTTAGATTTAGATGATCCTTCTTATAAAGAATTAGATGTATCTACTTTTAAGAAGGAAGGAGCAGCTAACGAAAGCATTCAAAAAGTACACAGCGAAATAAAGACTTTAGGTCAATTAGAAAATATTAAAGATGAAGTTTCAGAAAGTTATCTTTCTATTCTTCAAAAATTCCTTGCTAAAGGTAAAAAAGAGGACATAAAAACTCATATTAGTAATGTCCAAGATGTTCAAAGACAAATGAGAAAGTTAATGCCAAGAAATGAAGATGTTAATGGAATAACGCATTCACTAGGGCAAGAAAAAAGAAAGAGTTTAAAAAAGATTTATAAACTATACCGAAAACTTACTGTAGAACAAAATAAATTTTCAAAAAATCTAGGATCTCTAGTTAAAGATGCTCAAAAAGCTAAACAAGTGAGGAATTCCAGATCTTCCATTTTTGAAGATCTCTCCCCTTATCTAAAGAAAATTAAATGGTCTGCTAAGGAAATCAATTTAACTAAAGAAGGTCCTATAAAAGGTCAACCTTATAAAGATGATTGAGGTGATTGAAAAGATAATCCTTTTAGAAAGTTTTATGATAAGCAAGAAGATTTTCAAAAAGATCTGGAAGAAATAAATAAATTGATTGCAAATTTAAGTAAAGAAAGACAAGAAGTTAAGCGAAGGGACGAAACTTGAGTGGGACCGAAAACAGAAAAACAGTTATTAGATTATGAAAAGTGATGAACACGTCAAAAATTAGAAAATGCTAAATTCCTTGTTGAATTTAAAGTAGCTAAAAAATTATTGGAGAACATTGGAAAATAATTCCTATAAATGTTTTTCAAAGGATATTTTCCAGATATATTTCTCGATTATTTATTTGAAAGTTCTTTTAGTGAAAACTTAAGAAATTATCTAAAAATTAACCAAAAATAATCAAAGAATAATTTAAAAAAGTTATTTCTATTTTTTCTTAATAACTTTTCAAGTAGTGGAATTGCAGGAAAATAATTCTCCTCCTCCTTGCGTATTCATCTTGCAATCTTCGTGAGGATTTAGAACAGTTTTTTCATTATTACTTGCGTTAGTATAACTAAATACTAGGCTAGGCCAATCCAAAGTTTTTTCAGTCGAATCTTCTAGTTTCAGTATTAATTTTTGTTTGAGGATTGTCTCAAAATTTTGCTTTAATTCTTTAATCTTTTTTGTACTTTTTTGTCTCCCGCCTGTTTCTTCAGAGTAAATCATCTCTAATTTATCTTCATTGCCAGTAGGGCATAAATATACTTGCTCAAAATTGCCCCTTTGTCCAACTTGTTTATCTAAAAGTCCTGTACAACCCTGAAAATCCTTTCTTAATTGTCCTGAATTTGCCGAACTGTTAAATAAAACAAATGGAGTAGATATCAATCCTCCTGTAGTGGCCAATCCAGCTAAAACCTTAGAGATTGTTGAAATACTCATTGTTAAGCTAAATTATTTTTGGGATTTTCAAAGATACTGTATGTATTTGCTTAAAAGTTTAATTGGACAAAGTTAAACAATTAAAGAAAACTGCTCTTTAATTTAGTTAATAAATTGTTTGTTTAGAAAAATAATTCAACATTTCTTCAGTCAATCCACAAAATACTAAATTTTCATCTATCCAGCAATAAGTCTTATTTTTCGTTTCTAAGTTCGAATTATTTCATTAAATTTAAGAAAAAAATGAATAGAAAGATTAAGTTGCTTGTTGGAGGTTCAAGTTTTGCTCTAGTTAATGGAATAACACTACCAATACTGGAGAATAATTTCAATATTTTTAATTATCTCGATCTTTCTACTATAGTTGCTGGGGGGGGCAAAAGATTCTATCCACAACTAACTTAAAAACATTTAATCAGCCTGAAAGATCTCTAGAAATAAAAAATAAAGAAATAAAAGATAGTGAATTAAAAGTCATAGCTACTACTTCATTACCACAAACCAAATTAGAGTTAGACAACGCCAATTCACAATCTTTTTCTTTGAGTTCTCTAAATCCAGAACCAATAAAATTACCCTCTATTCAAAATATCTACCAAGAAATTGATAAAGAAGGTTCAATTGATGAATTAGAGAAAAAGGTTAACTTTGAGTATCCACAGTTATCTTGAAAGTATTTGCCTTTTGATTCAAGCGGTAGGAAAAGTCTCTTAGATAATTTCAAAAGTGCTAAAGCAAAAGTTAACAAGTGAAATCAATTACAAAGTCAAAGAAAAAATGGAAGTGATGTTGGCTCTTTTTTCTCAGATGATGCTTTAGACAAACACGAAAGACTAAGCATTGAAAAATTTTTTTGTTTTCAAAACGATTTAAAGGATTTGCGAGTGAGATTGACAAAAGAACTTAAAGAAATTGGGAGAATCGATTTAGAAGCTACAACATTAAGTGAGAAAAAAATCTGCCAAGATTTCAAAAAATCTCTATCTCAAATTCATTGGACAAAAGAAAGAGTAAAAATAAAAAATTTTCCTAGGGGTAGCCAAGGCTTCTCCAATGATTCAGGGTGAGGAGATTGACAAAAATCAAATCCATATAGGCATTTTTATAATTCAGAAAATGAATTTGCGGAGGCTATTGTTCTCTTGCAAGCAAAGCAAGTTTGAATTGATTCTCAGAAAAGAACATTAGTTGCATCTAAAGAAATGATCCCATCAATCCCAAGGGCGCAGCAACATTTCAGAAGGCAAGAGGGAAGGCTAAAAACATTAGAGTCAAGAACTTCATCACATATAGAAATGAAAGTTGCTTCTAAATTACTTAGTATGATTGATTAATTTTTTTTGAATTAGATTTACTAGTTTAATTCAGGAGTTTTTGTTTATGCAAAAACTTTTTGACAGAAAACCCAAGAACTAACTACAGACTAATTTAAAAAGTTAATTTTTTCTTTTTTTAATAACTTCTCAAGTGGAATTGCACTTGAATAACTTTTCTTCGTTTGGAGTCATTTGGCAATCTGTTTCTGGAATTAAAGTTTTTTGACTAGAACCTCCGGTGTCTGTATATTTGAATAACAGGCTAGGTCAATTTAATTCTCGTTTAATCTCATTATTTTCCAATTTCACTTTCATCTTGGGTTGGTGCAATCTGCCATCAATTTGTTGTTCCAATTCCTTAATCTTTACTGCATCTTTTCGTTCTTCACTTCCATTTTCAGAATAAAACATTTCTAATTTATTTTCTATTCCAGCAGGACACAAATATATTTGCTCATTATTTCTTGGTCTATCAATACCATCTAAAAGTCCTGTACAATCCCTAAAACTCTTATCTAATTGTTCCGAATTAGCTGATCTATTAGTTAATAAAAAAGGAGTAGCAACAACACCTCCAACAATTGCTATTCCTGTGGCAAACTTAGAAATTAATGAAAAACTCATTATTCCTCTAAATTATTTGTGGAACTTGAAAGAGTTGCTTCACTATGTTTTTTGCAAAATTTAATTCCTAAAAGGCCAATCATCAAAAAAATTGATTTTATTGAATGCTTAACTGTATTTTTTTATTGCTTGCTCATAGCAAACATAATAAGTATCGCTACTATCAAACCATAAATTGCTACTGATTCGCAAACTGCTGCTCCCACAATAAATTGCCTGAAAATTAAAGCCTCAACTTCAGGATTTCTAGCTAAAGATTCTACTGCCTTCCCCCCCTATATAACCTTGAGCTATAGCCGCACCTAATCCTGCCAGAATATCCACTCCAGCCCCAATTCCTCTGGTAGTGTTATTACTATCTGAAAAAACCAAACCATTGCCCCCCCCGAAATTAAATAATTTGTATAAAAAATATTGCCAACCCATTAGCTAAATATTTACTTGGTTTATTTTTAGCTTCTTGATTATGGAAAATTAAGAACTTAATTGAATTTCTCTTGATTTATCACTTTTATTTTTTAATATCTCTTCATTAAATTTTTCTTTTCATTTATGGAAAATACTTTCCTGATTTTTTAATGAAGAAAAATAAGAATAAGAATTTTTTAATTTCTTATTCAATCCATTAATTTCTTCAGAAACTTTATTGGCTTCTTTACTTTTTTCAGAAACGGATTCATTTAATTTTTCTATTTCTTGAGTAAGAGTTTTTAACAATTGTTCTTGGTGATTGTATTCGTCTGTCGCCATTGCCAGTGTAAATGCTGCAAACATTGATCTCAAGTTGTAATCTCCATTTGAGTCTTTTACCTCTTTAATCATTTTCAAAAGAGATTCCTGTATCTTTTTCAACTCTTCTTTGGCTTTGTTAGCCCCTTTTAAACCTTCTCCGGGGGGGGCACTTGATTCGTCGAGTTGACAATTCCCTGAAGCTTCCTCTTTTTGTGCAATTAAACAGTTAATAGTTGTTAAATGTTTCTCCCAGCTTTGCAGAGCTTCTTGCAGTTTTACATAACTTTCTTGGATCTTTTTTTGCAATTCTTTTTGTTTTTCTGCTTCTAATTTCTGGACACTTGCTTCTTGGAACTTCTTATTCTTCTCCATAAGTGTTTTGAAAAATTCAGAAATGGTGTCAAACAATTTTTTTAATTTTTCTTCTGATTGCGAAATACTTTGAAAAAGTGCTTTTATTTTTTGAAACTCCAGAGTTTTTAAGAATTTGGCACTAGCTTCTGCAGATAAAAACTTTTTAAACTTTTCATTCAAAATTTTTAATTTTTGGTCGGCCTGCTCATACAAAACTTTGAAATTGTATTCTTCAAATGAAGAATCTTTCTCATAAATATGATTTGCCCAATTTGAATTTTGAAAATATGGATATAAAACAGAAGTAATTGTTCCGGAAGAAAGAATCCCAGTTGCAATTCCAATTAATTTGGAAGTAAGAAACATAAACAATTACCTTTTATTTAATACTTTTTGCTTACTACGAGTAATTAAGAATATGAATAGACAATTCAAAAATGTTACATATTTTTGTTGCCAATAAACAAACTCTAAAGATATATCTAGAGCATTTATTTGTTGGAATTGGAAAAGAAGGAGAGATGTCTCCCTTCCTCAAAAAATGTAATGTAAATCACAATTGAACAAAGGAAAAAGTATTAGTAAAGATGCTGTCTGATATTTCTAGAGTTAGAGAGGGGGATAAGATAGTTTTTTATTTACAAGAAGCTTGAAATCAGAAGGGTAAGTTTTTTGGAGTTTTTGAAGCTCAGTCTAGAGCTTTTTTTGATGAAATTGATAACCATAATTTCTTACTTCAAGAATTAAAAAAAGAAATACCTTATAGATTATTAATAAAACCTTGAAAGGTTTTTGCCAAAGGGATAGTCGAACAAGAAATACTAGATGATCTTGATTGCAAAGAAAAGCCTTGACAAATGTACTGAAACTTAATTTATAGAAAAATAAAAGGGAATCGTTGTTGTGTGGCAATAACAGAATTTGCAGAAAGAGAACTTATAAAAAAATTCATTGCAATTAACAATGATAGTTCTTTGGTCGGGGATAATTTCTCTTTTGATTTAGAAAAAGAAGAAATTGTCCTAACTGATCAAAGGAAAGATATATATAGGGAGACAAGAAAGTTGTGATATTCGTTCAAGATTTATCTATAGGTTTTGAAGGAGCAATTATTGCGAGAGTCATTTGCAAGCTTATATCATGCAAAATTTCGATAATTCTCCTTTAAAAGAAATATTTTTACCTGAACCATCTAATTCATTCTGAATAGGAAACTCAGTATCTTGTGGAACTGGTTTGGAAAAAATAGATATATTAATTAAGCAAGAAAATAGAGACAATATTTTTATAAAAATCATTGAATTAAAAGATACAAATGTTGATTTAAAAACAATTAATGAAAGATTTTCTATGTATATTAAGTGAGTTCTTCAATATTTTGTTCCTAGTTATCTCGAACTCAAAAAGAAAATAGTTATTATTCCTTGTTTATTTAACAGAGAAGACGAATGTGTAAATCTACTAGATAATTGGGAAACTAAAAATTCAACAACAAATTTAGAAATATATAAGCCAGAAAATATTCTATTTGAGGCAAAAGGTAATCAAGTATGTTTTAGAAAGATTTAAAAACTAACTATTAAAAAATCTATTTTATGGCAAACATGATTAATATGGCAACAATTAAACCATAAATAGCTACAGATTCACAAACTGCAGCTCCCACTATAAACTGCTTAAAGATTAGGGCTTCAACTTCAGGGTTTCTAGCTAAAGACTCAACAGCCTTCCCTCCTATGTAACCTTGTGCTATAGCGGCTCCTAGACCAGCTAGTATTGCAACTCCTGCACCAATACCTTTATACATGTCCTGACTCTGAAATAATAAAAAGTTGTTGTAGATATAAGAAACAAGTTCTCCAAAAATTCCCTTTTGCCCCCCCCGCATTCCGACTATATATTAGTTAATAATCCTATAATTCCTGCTTGTCCTCTCTATCTAAATCACTGTTATTTTTTAACAGGCTTTCTTCAAGTTTTGTTTTTCAGCTATTCAAATTAACTTCTTGTTGTTTAAGTTTTGTATATGTTTGATGATTAGAAATAAGTTTCTTTTGAGAACTATTAATTTCTGTTATTAATTTTTTTGTTTTTTCTCCTTTGGATTTAATATCTGACTCTAAATTATTTTTTTGAGAATTAAGAAACTTTATTCATCCCTCCAAGAAGAGAAGTTTGGAAAATAATAATTTTTCTTGTACTCTAGCCAAAGCATGTTTAACCTTATATTCATTGTTCTTTGTTTCCATTTCAGAAATCAATTGAGTTAATTCTTTACTTACTTCCTCCAATTCTTTTTTAGCTTTTTCTGCTCCGCCTCCTCCAGAACCATTAGTTGACTCTGCCCCCCCCGAAGCTACAGAACTAGTTATAGGTAAAACTGGAAATATAGAGTTAATTAATTTTGTAATACCACCAATTATGGTCTTCTTGCAATTTTGTTTTATTGCACAATTAATTTCTATCATAGAATCTTCCCAAGTTGTAAGTGCATCACTCAATTTAGAGTAGGCATCCTTTAAAGCAGATTGAAGTTTCTGTTCTTTTTCAGTTTGTAATTTTTCTTGTGTAGATGTAGAAATTTCCTCATATTTTTCATTTAATTTTTTTATTTGAGAAACAATTTCTTTATATAAATTAGTAAGTTGATTTTCTGCCTGAGATAACTTCTCAAATATTTTGTCAATATTGTAGTAAGCGACTTGTTTTCAAATATTAGTTATTGTTTTTGCCAAACTAAACTTTGAGATTTTTGACTTTAATACTTCGATATTTTCCTTAGCTTCCTGATCTAATTTTTGAAAATCAAACTTATTTTTTGAAAGATCTTCTTTGAATATGACATTTGAAAAAACACCTGCTTCTGTATTTTGAAAATAAGGAATCAAAAATGCTGAAGCTGTTCCTGAAGAAATAACAGTTCCAGCTAAACCTATGAGTTTAGCTAGAAGGAACACTAATAAATTGGATATTTAATTACCAAGCCCAATCCTATCCTCTTACTTAAATGATATTTTCAGTTAAGTAATGCATTAAAAGCAACTACAATGGGTAACTAAATTAAATCTGTTGGTTGCTGAAATTCTTCTAAATCAACAGAAAGACCTTGTAATTCTTCTGGTTTTTTATTGAGATTAGTTAATTTCTTTTCAAATAGATGAGGGTTCATATTTTTTAATGTTTCTGTATCTACTAACTCTGAAAGTGAATAATTTACGTAGTCAAAAGGTTTATATCCAAAAAGAAATACAAAAGGAAGGAGGCTAAAAAATAAGGAGAGCCTGACTGTGGATTTACATTTTTGTAAATGTAAACCTTCATTTGATTTAGTCTTATACTTTAATAGTTCTCTTGATTGGGAGCAATAGAGATAATAAATGAAATAAGTGAAAAAAGTATAAACACCAAAAATACCAAAACTTCAATGAGAGGCACTACTTACTAAGCATCCAACAGGCAAAGTTATTAGAGATACTATACAAAGCCCTAGCTGAAAAAACTTCAAAATCTTGAATCACCTTAATATCTTTTTTCATATTGTTAGTCATTTATTCAGTCCATGTTCAATTTTGAGGTATTTTTTAGTTTCTTGTTTATTGGTTGGATTTTCAAAATTATTTCATCTACTCTTTTTTGATAGTCATTTACAAAAAGCAACAAGTCCAAATAACTTAAAAAGACCTGCCAATTAATTACTTTTTTTAAGTATTTTTAAAAGATTTTTGAATGAAAGAAATAAAAATCAATTATTAACCATTTACAGCAAACATAATCAATATTGCAACAATTAAACCATAAATTGCTACAGATTCACAAACTGCAGCTCCCACTATAAACTGCTTAAAGATTAGGGCTTCAACTTCAGGGTTTCTCGCTAAAGATTCCACAGCCTTTCCTCCAATATATCCCTGAGCTAAAGCGGCTCCTAGGCCAGCTAGTATTGCAACTCCTGCACCAATACCTTTTCCAACCATATTTTGTTGATTAAAAAGTAAGAGAGAATCTTTGCCCCCCCCAGACAAAATAGAAACCAATTTATTTAAGAGCTGATTAAGCATAAAAAAATTTGACTAGCTTTCTTAAAAAATATTTAGAAGGATACTATTTGTTGACTATTAATGGCTTTTCATCTTAAATTAAATCTAATTTTTTGAGAAATTAACAACTAAATCCCCTTTATTTAACTTATCTTTTTTAATTAATCAGGTAACAAAATCCCAAATCAATTTACTAACTCAGATTCTTTGTCTGGAGTTCAATTTTTGAAATTAAATTCTCTCATTCCCTTCTCATTTATACTGCCAGAAAAATCCGATGTAAAAGAAGCTGGCTTATAGTATTCTGAGCTAAAAATTGATTTTTCCCTAGAACTTTTTAGTCCATAAAACAAAGCCACTCCCTTAATTTCCCTAATATTCTTTATTTTTATTAATTGACTGTACAGAGTCTTAAGTGGCTTTGTTCCTGAAACTTTCTCTTTTATAACCAAGACTTTGGAATAGTCTTTAGATAATTCCAATATCCTTTGATATCAATTAGAACTTTCAAAGCTTAGAAAACAATCTGCATTATTGCACGGTATGTCAACAATAGAGAGAGAAAAATTTAACAGTGAAATTAACTTACTGTTAAATGTTGAGTTCTCATCTGATAATGAAATAACAATTATTTTTTCATTATCTAATACTTTTAATTCGTAATATCAATTAAGCCTTTGGGAAAGATAATATATGGCATTATCAATTTCATACTTATTAAACGAGTTTGGAGTTTTATTGATTTCTTTTGTAAATATTTGCTTATGTAGCCTAGGAAAATATTGGAGATAATAATCTAGGTTCTCAACTTTAGATAATACTGATGAGATTTTTCCATTTTGAAAATTGGAGAGAGCTGATTTCAGAGAATCAAACTTCCCGCCAACAATATCTTTAGTTATTTGGGATACAACTTCCCTAGCTTCTTTTCTAGAGCTGATACTTGGATCTTCTAACGAAGATAAAGAAACTATTTGAGAATGTATCAATCCTTTAGATAAATTCAAATTTTCCTTTATCTTTAGATCATTAACTTTCAGTTTTTTTAGGAAATCATTCATTTTTAAAACTATATTTCCCAAAAGAATTGGTGTGTCCATTAAACTTACTCTTTCATTTGATGAATGAGAAATATCTCTTTCATCTCATAGTTCTATATTTTGATTAGCTACATCAGATAATCCCGTTAACCACCTAGAAAGTCCAGAAATATTTTCTAGAATTACGGGATTTACTTTATGTGGCATGGCAGAAGAACCCACTTGTGATTTTTCTGACTCTAAATAAATTTCAGATATTTCTTCTCTGGCTAAAGTTCTTAAGTTAACTGCTAAAGAGTTAATTATTCTTCCGATCTGAGATAATGCAAACAAATAAGCCGAGTGTCTATTTCTCGGTAATGCTTGAGTAGTGCCTCAGATGGTAAATAGACCTAATCTATTTGCTAAATCTTCTTGTATTTCATTGCCTATGTGCGCAAAAGAGCCAGTGGCTCCTTTAATAGTGATTACTTCTATGTATTTTCTAGATAAGTAAAGTTGTTCTAAAGCATTTTCTAATTCTTGATAACAAATAGCAAATTTATGACCAAAAGAAATAGGTTCTGCGTGCCTCCCATGTGTTCTGCCTACTTGAGGAGTATTTAAGTATCTTCTAGAAACTTCATAAAGAGTTTCCTGTAATTCCTCTATTCACTTGATTAACTTTTTGTTAACTCCTCTAATAACTAGAGAAGTAGCGCTATCAATAATATCTGAGCTAGTTAATCCGTAATGCAAATACTTAGAAATAGAAGAATTAGATAATTTTCTCTCCAATACGTTCAGAAAGGCAACAAAATCATGTTTTGTTTTTTTCTCCTCCTCTTCTATTTCTGTTTCATGTATCTCCAAGGAAGATCAAATTTTTTCTAACTCTTTGATTTTTGACGAATCAAGATTGAGAATGCCATTATTCTGGAGAGCATAAAGAACTTCTCGTTCCAAGAGACTTCATCTCTTATATTTAGCATCCTCAGAGAATAATTGCTTTAATTCAGGAAGTTGATATCTCTTTATCACTATCTATAACCCTATCTACTAGAAATAATTAAATTACTTGAAATTTGTGCATGAAAGTATCTTTATAGAACAACTTTTGAAGAAATTTTCATTTTTTAAAAAATGAACTATTTAAAAACTTAGCAATCTAAAGCTTAATATGCTAAAATATTCTTAGACTCTTGCAAAATGGCTACTAAGAAGGAAATTATCTTAGGAATTGACCTTGGAACTACTAACTCTTGTGTTGCAGTAATTGAATCAGGTCAGCCAAAAGTATTGGAAAATCCAGAAGGAAAGAGAACAGTTCCTTCTGTGGTTTCGTTTAAGGGAGAACAAATTATTGTTGGAGAAAGCGCTAAGAGACAAATGGTTACAAACAAAAATACCATTATCTCCATCAAAAGATTGATCGGAACAAATCAAAAAGTAACTGCTCAAGGAAAGGAATATAGCCCAGAAGAAATTTCTGCTTATATTCTTTCATACATAAAAGACTATGCCGAAAAAAGAGTAGGAACCTCAATTAGCAAAGCAGTTATTACTGTTCCTGCTTATTTCAATGATTCACAAAGACAATCAACTAAGAATGCAGGAAAGATTGCCAAATTAGATGTAGTAAGAATTGTTAATGAGCCAACAGCCGCCGCTTTGGCCTATGGTTTAGATAAAAAAGATAAGGAGCAAAAGATACTAGTGTATGACTTAGGTGGAGGAACTTTTGATGTATCTATGCTTGATGTTTCTGATGGAACTTTCCAAGTATTAGCGACTTCAGGTGATAACAATTTAGGAGGTGATGATTGAGATAAGAGAATCATTAATTGGTTAATTGAAACTATTAGAAAGGAACATGGCGTAGATCTTTCTAAAGATAATTTGGTAATGCAAAGGTTGAAGGAAGCTTCAGAAAAGGCAAAGATTGAATTATCTTCAGTTCAACAAACTCAAATAATGTTGCCCTTCTTAACAATGGTTAACGGAGAACCTTTAAATGTTGATTTAACTCTTTCAAGATCTCAATTTGAGCTTCTTACAAAAGACTTATTAGATAGAACTGAAAGACCTGTTCTAGATGCAATTAAAGAATCGAAGATTGAATTAAAGCAAATAGATGAAGTTCTTTTGGTTGGCGGCTCTACTAGAATGCCAGCTGTTCAAGCATTAGTTGAAAAGTTAACTGGAAAAAAACCTAATTTATCTATAAATCCGGATGAAGTAGTCGCTTTGGGCGCTTCTGTTCAGGCTGGAATTTTGGCTGGTGATATAAAAGATATTCTTCTTCTAGACGTAACCCCTTTGACTTTGAGCATTGAAACTCTTGGAGGAGTGGCTACTCCTTTGATTCCAAGAAATAGTACTGTGCCTATTGAAAAGAAGCAAATATTCTCTACAGCTACAGACAATCAACCTAGTGTCGATATTCATGTAGTTCAAGGGGAGAGACCTTTAGCTAAACAAAATAAGTCTCTTGGTACTTTCACATTACACGGCATTCAACAAGCTCCTAAGGGAGTACCTCAAATTGAGGTTTCCTTCTCCATCGATGCTAATGGCATTTTGACTGTAAAGGCTGAAGATAAGGGAACAGGAAAGAGTAATAATATAACTATCAATCAATCTTCTGGTTTAACAGAAGATGAAATCAACAAAATTATTAAGGAAGCTGAAGAAAATTTAGAAAAAGATAAGAAGGTTAAGGAAGAAATTGAAGTATTAAATGAAGCTGAATCTTGGGTGTCTATGCTTCAAAAGCAAGTTGATGACAAACCTGAATTAGTGTCCGAAGAACAAAAGTCAGAAGCAAAAAAGATGATTGAGGAGTTTAAGACATTAATTAAAGATAAAAATATTGAGGAACTAAGAGCTAAAATGGATGTGGTTAAAAATATGAGCCAAAAGATGATGCAAGACATTTACAGAAAAGAGGCTGAAAAGGGAGCGAATCAAGCAGGCGGTGATTCAGGAGCCCATCAAGAAGGAGTTAAGGAAGTTGAAGTTGAACCTTCTTCAGAACAAGAACCCCCAAAGTCTTAGTAAATTTTTAGTCTAACAATTTAAATCCTTACCACAGAGAGGAGGGAGGGGATATTTTCCCCCTTTATTTAATTACTTTGTTGGTTTCTTAAATTTAAAAAAGGGTGTTATTCTCTAATTTTTGTTCCTTCTTTTAAGACTTAGATTACTGTTGGAGGGGGAAAATGAAGGAACAAGAGAGTAATACTAAAACAAACTTATCTGATAAAGAAATAGAGGACATAATTATTAAATTATTAGCTGTAGACCCCAAGCCTGTTCCATTAAATGTTTTAAAGTCTAAGTTTTTTAGATATATTAGATTCCATCACCCTAAAGAATTTCTTCCAGAAGAATTATTTTCTAAATCTTTAAATTCGCTGAAACAAAGATATGTTATAGGTGAAAATCAATATGGTAAATGATATATTGACTATTTAGACTATAGGCCTAGTGGTAGATTTGGATTCGGATATTTAGACATTGATGCAAGTGGCAACGGTTTCATAACCATAAAGCAGAAAGATCAGAAATTTAAAAAGTCTTCCCATTTTGTTCATAAGAAGAATTTAAATGGGGCAAAATCAGGAAATTATGTGAAATTTGAAGAACTGGAACCTAGATTTAAAAAAAAGAGAATATCAAGATTTTCTTTAGTTGATGCAAGTATTGTTGAGATATTAGAAAATTCAGATTCTAATTCTCAACCCCCTAATTAATGTCCATAATAACTTCTCGATCTAAGGATAGAACTGAACCTTTATTTTCAGCACCAAACCAACAACTCAATACCCCGGCGGAAATTTGTAAGGCAAAGATAACTAATGATCTGGGAATTACTGCTGAAGCTCCTAGACAAAGTCAAAGGATCTTTGCTCTATTTAAGCTATTTTCCTATTATCTTGTAAGATCAGAGGCCAAATCCTTTATAGCACTAAAGATTATAGAAATATCTGAAAAGCTTCAAGATAGATACAGAGAAAACATTTCCTGTATCAATGAGGCTTTAAAAGAATCTGGTTTAAAGCCAACAGCAGAATTGCAAAAGCAAGTTGGTTTTATAAATCAAAAAGATTTGGTCGAGTTTAAGGATGGAGAAGAACAAATTAATTTTTTAAAACAATTACTTTTCTATTACGACAGAAGAAAAGAGGGTCATTTAGAGTTACCAATTTCTACCTTGAAATTAAATATTGCATCTTTGAAAAAGATAGAGGAAGACTCCTTTGAGTGTTATTTAAGATTACTGGATGTTAATTATGAACTCAGAAATACTATTATTGGTGCCGAAAATAAGAAATCAATATATTTCTTAACACAAAAATATGTTGATTTATATACAATCATCGAGCAATCTAAAGAAGAATTTTTAACTGATTTAGAGAAGCTTAGAGAGGATTTGGTTGAGGAATATTATGACATTATGAGAAACTTCTCTCTTCCATCAAATAAATTGCTTAACTTTAGATTATTTATTCAAAAGAAGCTGGAATCCAGAATGTATGAAGCTCAATTTTTGAAAATGCAATCAACAAATTCAATTAACTATCAGTTAAATGCCTTAGAAAATAACTGTAATGAATTAAAAAGACAATATCTTTTAAGTCTTAAAGAAATTTCAGCCATAGTTAATTTCTATAAAACAAGAGTAGTCAAGTATCAGACTTTCTTTAGTTTTGAATTGGACAAGTTAATTACATACTTAAAGGAAAACTATTTAAATTTGATAAATATGGTTTATACTAGACTCTCTGAGGCAAAGGATTATTTGAAAGACGAATCTTCTTTCTTTAATCCAGAAGAATTAGATATAGTCCTTACTTTAGAAAAAGAAAAATTGGAGATCAGCTTAAGAGAACTTAAGTTGAAATACTCAAATTTTTTAATTCCTCTTATAAGTTCTTTTGACTCAGAAATAGAAAGTATAGAAAACAAATATTGCTTCAATATGAATTACTCAGAAAAGAGATACACTAATCTAAAAAACTTAAAAAATAAGTCTATTGAAGTCTTAGTTAAGAGATTTGAACAAGAAAAAGAGAGAATGGAGAGAATAATTGAAGAAAAGAAAATGATATTGTCAAATTTGGATGAAAAAATAACTACTGATGTGAATTCAATAGTAGAGGATTTAAGGGAAGAGTGCAATACTATTTGTTGTGATTTACTCAGAGAAAATCAATATTTTTGATCTAAATACAACGCTAAATTCAATTCAGCTTCTAGAGAATATTTTGTAAAGCTTTATTATGAGTATGCACCATATATCAATAGTTGAAAAGAAGGCGAAGAGGGCTGAATGCAAGAATATCTTAAGTTAAAAATAAATCTAGAGTATTTAAGGAAAATAGGATCTTCTGTGAAAGAATTTTCTCCGGAGGGAAGATTTTACATTAAATGCTCTCAACTATTGGATAGTTATTCTAATATCTTTAGAAATGTCTCTTTGCAAAGAGATAGAATAGAGTATGATTCGTTAGTTCAACTAAATACTATTCCTCAAATTGATTACTTAAAAGTGGAGGAAAAGTTAAACAGGAGTTTAAAAGAACTTCAAAAAATTCATAACGAATACTTAAAATTATCAAATGGAGTATTACAAGATTTTAAGGGGATAAAGTCTTAAAATGGGTGAAGCTCCAGTTAGGGTTCCATTAAGATCTAGAATAGTGAGTAAAAAACCTGTTAAGTGAGGTAAAGTTCTTAGAATCGAAAGACTTTACTTTAACGAATCTTTGGTTCAAAATTTTGTTGAATCTTTGAAAGCGAATAGACCTAAAATTTCAGAAGAAGAGATAGAACAAGAAAAAAGAAGAATGATCATGAGAGATAATCTTTTTAACGCAGCTATGGATGAAGTTTCTTCTGCATATACAGTGGAATTTGATGAGTCAGAATTGGCTGAAAAAAAAGAAGAATTCAAGAGAGGTAATTCTAATTTTTCTGAAGAACAAATTGAAAACAATGCAAAAATAATTATCTTCAAGCAATTAATTTACGATGATCTAGCAAAAGATTGGGAAATAGAAGTTACTGATGATTTAGCTAAGCATGTTTTGGAAAATTACTATAAGCAAACAGGTAAGTCCATAAGGGAATACTTTACAGATGCAGAAAAAATGTCTACAGTAAAAGAAAGTGTTTTAGAACAATTGATCACTGAAAGAATCATGAATGCTTTCGGTAGTCACTTTGACGTAAGTGAAGATAACTTAAATTCAGCAAAATCCTAGATGAGTTTTAATATAGAAAATCTTTTTGCATATGAATTAATCGATTCTAGAGGCAATCCTACGGTCGCTTGCATTGCAAAAGTTTCTAAGGGTAAATTAGTAGGTAAAAAATATTATACTGCTAAGGTTTTAGTTCCTTCAGGGGCCTCAACTGGAGTTAGAGAAGCTTTAGAGCTAAGAGACGAAGATCCTTCTAGATTCAACGGAAAGGGAGTTAAGAAAGCTGTTCATTACATAAATTATGTTTTGGGGCCTTCATTGATTGAAAATAATGTAAATCCAGAAAATCAAGCTGAATTAGATCAGTTCTTGATAGATTTGGATGGAACTGATAACAAGTCTAAGTATGGTGCAAACAGCATTTTGGCTGTTTCGCTTTCTATTTCTAAGGCAATAGCTAAAGCAAAGGGAATTCCTTACTATCAATATGTTGCTGAGTTATCTGGTAGTGTTGGAGTTAATAGATTTACTCTGCCTTTGCCAATGGTAAATGTAATTAATGGTGGAGCTCACTCTGACAACACTTTGGATTTCCAAGAATTCATGATAATTCCTGTTGGCGCCTCTTCAATGCATGAAGCAATAAGAATTTCTGCAGAGTGTTTCCATTCTTTAGCTAAGTATTTAAAAGAAAAAGGTTTAAGTACGGCTAAAGGTGATGAAGGTGGATTTGCGCCAAATCTTAATTCCACAGAGGAGGCTTTAAATGCATTATTGATTTCAATTGAAAAGGCTGGTTACAGACCTGGAGTTATCCATGGACACGTAGCTATAGCATTAGACTGCGCCGCTAGTGAATTATATGACAATGAAACCAAGCAATATAAATTTAAGAAAGCTATTAAAGCTGGTTTGGTTTCTAAGGAAGGGGGAACTAAGACTAGTGAACAAATGGTGGATTACTACGTAGAGTTAGTCAATAAGTATCCAATTATTTCTATTGAAGATCCATTAGCAGAAGGAGATTTTGAAGGTTTCGCTTTGTTGCAAAGTAAGATAGGAAAGCAAATTCAAATTGTTGGAGATGATCTTTACTGTACTAATCCAGAATTAACAAGAATGGGTATTGAAAAGAAATTAACTAATTCTGTATTGATTAAGGTAAATCAAATTGGAACTTTAACTGAAACATTAAAAACTATGCAATTAGCTAAAAATGCAGGTTGATCTTGTATAGTATCTCACAGATCAGGAGAAACTGAAGATACTACCATAGCAGATATAGCAGTTGGTACTTCTGCTGGGCAAATTAAAACCGGCTCTTTCTCCAGATCTGAAAGAACAGCTAAATACAATAGATTGGCTGAAATAGAAATAGAATTAACTTCTTCTAATTCAAGTTTCTATGGACTATATAGTTTGTTCAGTTTGGATTTCAACAATTCTGAACTTTTCCAACCTAAAAGATATCTGATAAATTCTGACACCGGAGAAATTAATGTTGAGGAGTTAAGTCCAGACAAAATAGAAACTTCAAGAGAAGAAAGAATATTACCAGAAGGAGGGGGTAATACAGATGCGCCAAATCTTCAAAATAAATAGGTATTAGTATTTTCTTTTGTTAACTTAGCTACTTGGTGAGGAAGGTAGCTATTCTCACTTCTGGAGGTGATTCTCCAGGAATGAATAGCTCTCTTTATTCATTTAGTAAATTAGCAACATCAAAAAATTTTGAGGTTATTTATGTCCAAGATGGATATCAAGGACTTATTGAAAAAAGATATGCCAATTTAAATCTTGGATGTCTTAGGGAAAAAACTTACAATGCTGGGACTGTAATAGGTTCTAGTAGATCCTCACAATTTAGATCTTCCGCAGAGCTAAGAGAATGCGGAATCAAGGCTCTTAAAGATAAGGGTGTTGAAGCATTAGTTGTATTGGGCGGAAATGGTTCTTATGAGGGGGCAAAATTAATTTCTCAATCAGGATTACCAGTTATTCTTCTTCCGGCGACTATTGACAACGATGTAAGTTCGACTAAATACACTATTGGTTTTTTCTCCGCTTTGGAAGAAATTGGACAAGCAATAAAAAAGATTTGATACACTGCCAATTCGCACTCACAGCTAACTATTGTTGAGGTTATGGGAAGAGATTGTTCAGATTTAGGAGTAATGGCTTCTTTTTCTTCCCCATTAGTTGAATTAGTAATTACTCAACAAAATGTTCCTAGTTATGAACAATTAAGAGACAAGATTAAAGAGATCAAAAGTTTTAAAGGAAATAAGGGATTAGTTATTGTTGTAGTTGAAAAAATTTTGGGAGTGATTAAACTCCCTTCAATGTCTGAATTGACTAAGAAATTGGAAGAAGATCTTGGTTTTACAGTTAGGGGATGTTCTTTAGGTCATGTTCAAAGAGGCGCAACTCCTACTACTTGGGAAATGTATGTGGCATCATCTTTTGGAGTAGAGGCATTCAATTCTTTTGAAAAAAGAGAATTTAATGTGGCTATAGGGTTTGATGGAGATAGCTTTTACAGAACTAATCTATCAGAATTGATAGACAAGAGTAAAGGCGACAGAACTTCTTTGGTTGAATTTAAGTGCAAGTTTTCGTAGTTATGTCTAACTTTAAGTTAGGCTGTACTAAGATAGTTGCCACAATTGGTCCATCAATTACTTTAAAGTTACACACTAATTCTCAGAGAGATAGGTCCAATCCTGATTATTTAGAAGTACTTAATTTATTCACTGAACTATTTTTTAAGGGATTAAGTTGCATTAGATTTAACTTTTCACATTCTAATAATGAAGAAAGATTATTTAGATTACAACTTTGAAGAGAGGCCAAGGCTGAATTTTACCGAATTTTTAACAGAATAGATGATCAAGGCAATTCTCCATATAAGTTCAAATTTTTGTTTCCAATTGCTGAGCTAGCAGACACTAAAGGACCAGAAATCAGAGTATGAGACATGCAAGATAAATCAAAGGGACAACTTTATAAAAGGGGAGATATCGTAAAAATCTACTGCAAAGATAAGAAAGCTGGAGATCAAAATTGTTTTTCAGTTACAGACTCTACAGCTAAATACAATATGGCATTGGATTGTTCCGTTGGATCAAAAATATTAGTTGATGATGGAAAGTTATCTTTTCTGATTCAATCTGTTGATGTTGATTCAGGCGTTGTTGTTGCAATGGCGGAAAATGATCATTTCTTGAAGGGAAATAAAAGAGTTAATCTGCCAAATGCAGATTATTCACTTCCATTTGTTAGTGAAAGAGATAGAGGGGACATTTTATTCTCTTTAGAACAAGGTTTCCAATTTATTGCTCTTTCTTTTGTTAATAAATTAGAAGATATTTTGGAAGTTAAAAAATTAATCAAAGAAAATAGTTCGGGAAAGAATCTTCCTCTGATTATTTCAAAAATAGAAACCACTCAATGTTTAAAAAACATAGATTCAGTTATTTCTGAATCTCATGGAATTATGATAGCGAGAGGAGATCTTGCACTAGAAAGTCCTTATTATCTTGTGCCTTATTGAACTAAAGAAATTTTGAGAAAGACTGCAAGAGAAAAGAAGCCTGCAATAGTTGCTACTCAAATGTTGGACTCTTTGGAAAGAAATGTAGTTCCTACTAGAGCGGAAGTATCAGATGTTTATAGAGCCGCAGAATTAACTGCTGACTGTACTATGCTTTCTGGGGAAACAGCTCAAGGACTTTTCCCACTAATAGCCGTTTCAACTATGTCTGAAGTTATTAAGGCCGCGGAAAAGCAAGGCAACTATGAAAAGATTTTTAAGCATTTCTATAGAGAAAATAAATCAGATAGATTGAAAAGTTTGGGAGATCAATTGTTTTTAGAAATTAATAAGTTTAGTTCGGTTGTTTCTTGCTTTTTATTCTCTGATGAACTTTTAGAAGAAGAGTTAAATCAACTATCTTCTTTAAAACTACCTTTTCCATTTGTAGTTTTCTATAGAAAAAGTAATTATCAAGAAGCTGAGGGGGATTTTGAACTTAAATGTAGTGCATTAAACAGAGGAGTTTATAAGATTGCATTGGTAGGATCAAAAGATGAGTCTCTTGAAGATTGCTCTAAAGCTTTCCTACATCTTTGTGGATATTCAAGTTCAGGCAATTTAGTTGCATTTTACAAGGCCAAGAATATTCAATTAGTAAATCTCTAGCTTTTTGAACTACACATTCAAGAATGTTAATTCCCTTGTAGCGAGGATAGACTTTTCCAAATTCTCCTCAGGGGAGTTTACTCCTCCTAATTTGAGGGGAATTCAGATAGGAGCTTATCGAGAATTCTTATCCAAAGGTTTAGAGGAATTAGTCTCTAGATACTTTCCAATTGTTTCTTCTTCCGGAAATATAAAGGTACTCCTAGAGGGTATTGTTTCTAAACAACCACAAATAACTGAAGAACAAGCTGTAGATAAGTCTGAAAGTTATCAAGTTGCTCTCTATTTAAAGCTACGACTTATATCAAATTTCCGTTCAGAATCAGATGAAGGAAAAGTTTCTGAAATTTTCTTCGGACACATTCCTATATTCTCTTCTTCATGTAATTTCATTATCAACGGTACTGAAAAGTTTGTAATCAGCCAAATTGTTAGATCGCCAGGTTTATATGTTCTGAACAAAGCACAAATTAGATTATCTAATTCCAGAAAAAGAACACAAGAAGGAATTGTTTGTGAATTACTTCCAGTAAAAGGTGCCCTAATTTTATTCCACCTTCCAAACGATAAATCTGGGAAACCATCAATTAAGTTATTGGCAAGAAACACTTCTGGTAACAATGCTATTTCTTTACCAGTGACTACATTTATGAAGGCTTTTGGTTTTACCCAAGAAATGATTCAAGACATTTTTGTTGATCATCCAGAGGTTCTATCTTCTCTTAATCAAGAAGTATTTAATACAGAAGAACTAAAAGCTGAACCTATTTTTGTCTCCATTATTAATGAATTGTCAACTGCTAAAAATACTCAAAAATTGCGAGAAACCTCTAGGGGTTGGATTAAACACACTCTTTATTCACTTTGTGTTGAATATTACGAGCTAGAAAAAACAACTAATAAATCTAAGAAAAAAGATCTTCTAGAAAAGATATATATAGAGTTAGCTGCTAGAGCTGTTACTAGCTCTCTATCTATTAGTCCTGAAGTAGCAAGAAGAGAAGTAACTTCTTATCAAGAGTTACTTTGGTCTTATCTATTTGACAAGTATTATTACAACATCCTTCCTGCCGGAAGATACAAACTAAATCACAAGCTTTCGGTTTGAGAAAGAATGAAGAGTAGATATTTAGCTGAAGATGTGTATGGAAATGATGGAAAAGTTTGATTTAAGAAAGATACATTTATGGACTTTGATAATCTTACAGCTTTCAAGGAAGCGGCTGTTGCAGGAAAGTTAAAGATTAGAGAAAGTTTCAAACCGGTTAGAGTTTTTGAAGATGCTCAAGGAAGATACAAAATATTTGAAGAAATGTACTATGAAAAAGTTTGAGTTTATTCTATGGGAATTGGTTCAACTAAAGTTCCTGTAATTGGAACACCTTATCTTCCTGACTCTACCCCATTCACTCAGTCAGATGTAATAGCAATACTTTCTTACATAGTTCAACTTAAGAATAAAGTTGGAGACTATGATGACATTGAAAATCTAGGTAATAAAAGACTGAAATTAATAGATGAATTGCTTGAAAACAGAATTGTATTAGCTTTGGCAAGAATACAAAAGTTTTCTGTAGATAAGATGAATAGTCTTGAAGCAAAGCTAAACTATTTCTCTCTTAAGGATGGCGAGTTAGATGATTACTTTTCCCTTAGTTCAATTGTTAATACTAAGCCATTCCAAATAGTAATTAAGGAGTTTTTCAATTCTCACCAATTAGTTCAATTCCTAGATCAACAAAATACTCTTTCCGAGATTACTAACAAGAGAAAGATTTCTGCTATGGGTCCCGGTGGAATTAAGAGAGAAGACCCTAATTTGAACATTAGGGACGTTCACTATTCCTATTATGGAAGAATTTGTCCAATTGAAACTCCTGAAGGTATGAATATTGGATTGATTATGGCCTTGGCATCTCTCGCAAGAGTTGACCAATATGGTTTCTTAAATACTCCTTACTACAAAGTTAAGGGCGGAAAGGTTACCAATGAATTAATTTGACTGAATTCAATTCAAGAAAGAAACTTTTATATTGCAGAAGCTACTACACCTAGAAATGAATCATCAGAATTAATTGGACTAGTAACTGTAAGAAGAAATGAAGAAGTAGAGTCTGTCTCTCCAGAGGAAGTTCATTTTATTGATGTAGATTGTTCTCAAATCACATCAATTTCAGCTTCTTTAATTCCGTTTTTGGAACATGACGATGCAAACAGAGTATTAAAGGGAGCGAACATGCAAAGACAAGCTGTTCCTTTACTTTCACCTAGATCTCCTATTGTCGCAACAGGAGCTGAAAGCAGAATAGCTAAGGATTCTGGAATTGTTATTTTTGCAGAAGAAGATGGAGAAATTACTTATTTAGATAGCTCAAAATTAGTAGTTAAATACACGGGAACTGAAATTAAGGAAAAGACTTACATTCTACAAAAATTTGGAAAAACTAATCAAAATACATGTAGAAATCAATTAATAGTTCCTAGGGATAACAGAAAAGTTAAGAAGGGAGATATTTTGGTAGATGGACATGCAATTCACAATGGAGAGTTGGCTCTAGGTCAAAATATCTTAGTTGCCTTCACAACCTGATACGGTTACAACTATGAAGATGCTATTATTCTTTCTTCCAGATTAGTTCAAGAAAATGTATACACATCTCTACACATTCAGGAATACACCATTGATTGCATGAGAACAAAAATAGGTGATGAAGAAATTACTAGATTTATTCCAGGTTGTTCTCCTGAAGACAAAAAATATTTGGATGAAGATGGAATTGTCCTAGTCGGAGCCGCAGTTAAAGAAGGTGATATTTTAGTAGGTAAAACTTCTCCTAAAGCTTCTGGAGAAGTCAGTGCAGAAGAAAAACTATTGCAAGCAATCTTTGCTGAAAAGGCAAAGAGTGTTAAGGATAGCTCTTTGAGATTGCCTGCTGGCTCTGAGGGAATAGTTACAAAGATTCTTAGATACTCTGTTGTTAAGGGCGATAGGTTAGGGGATGATGTTTTGGAAACTATTAAGGTTTACGTAACTTCAAAGAGAAATATCCAAATTGGAGACAAGATGGTAGGTAGACACGGTAACAAGGGAATTGTTTCAAAAGTAGTTCCGGTAGAGGATATGCCTTATTTGGAAGATGGTACTCCTGTTGATATTCTTTTGAATCCTCTTGGTGTTCCATCAAGAATGAATATTGGGCAAATATTGGAAAGTTACCTTGCCTTTTCAGCTAGAAAATTGGTATTCAATAAGTTATTAAAGGCTCATTTTGAAAATAATTTGGATCAATTAGTCACTTTATTCTCTAAATCTAAGTCTTCTCTTTATTCCCTAGAAAAAACATTAGATAGTTACTTAAAAGAAAAGGAAATTAAGAATCTAACAGATGCAAAGGAAAAATTAACTCAATTAGATTTTTCAATCATCTTGTCTAGATCAGGATTTAGATATGACGAACTAGAAATTAAGGTATTAACTCCTATTTTTGCTGGATGCAAAAATGCTGACTTAATAGAAATAATGAAGGAGGCTGGAATTGATCATTCTGCAAATAACGGAAGATTCACATTGTTTGATGGTAGAACTGGAGAGAAATTTAAAGATCCAATTTCAGTTGGAGTCATCTATATGTTGAAGTTGGATCACATGGTTGATGACAAGATATATGCTAGATCAGTAGGACCTTACTCCAAGATTACTCAACAACCATTAGGTGGTAAGTGTCAAAATGGTGGTCAAAGATTTGGTGAAATGGAGGTTTGAGCTATGGAGGCTTATGGAGCTGCTTACAACCTTAGAGAGTTACTGACTATCAAGTCTGATGACATCCAAGCTAGAAATCTTATTTACTACTCAGTTATTAAGGGACAAGTGTTGCCCGCACCTGGAATCTCTGAATCATTCAAGTTATTAGTCAAGAAATTGCAAGCCCTTGGATTAAGAGTAAATATTCAATATGGCCCTAATAAGCAATTAATTAGCTTTGATAACTATCTAGCAAAAAGAACTAAGTTAAATGAAAAGATTCAGTTCTTAACTTGAAGCAATCAAGCTAAAAAGGAAGAAATAGAAAGAAGTAAGAGATGAGAAAACTTTAGTTTAGCTACTCAAGAAGATGAAGACTTAACTATTAATGGAATTCAAGTAAGTATTACTTCACCTGAATATTTACTTTCATTATCTAGAGGAGAGGTAAAATCTGCGGAAACTATTAACTATAAGACATTTAAACCAGAAAAAGGTGGTTTATTCTGCGAAGCTATCTTTGGTCCTGTGAGAGACTATGAGTGTTTCTGCGGTAAATACAAAAGAGTTAGATACAGAGGTAAATATTGTGAAAAGTGTGGGGTATGCATTACAGAATCTTTAGTTAGAAGAGAATGAATGGGACATATATCTCTTGCTTGCCCTATTGCTCACATTTGGATGATCAAAGAATTACCTTTACCATCAAAGGTTTCTTTGGTTCTGGATATTAAGTACAAAAGCGTTGAAGAAGTTGTTTACTTTGTTAACTATATAGTTACTGAAGTAAATGACATTGGTTTTGACCATAAAGAATTATTTAAGAAATTAGAAATTGTTAATGTATCTGATCAGTCTAGCCCTCTAAAGTCTCTAGTTAAGTTAAGAAAACTTCTTAGATTAATTTGTGAAGATATAGAGAAGAAAGATTCTGAAGGCAAGGAATCTCTCGCTTATCAACAAGGTAAGTCTTACTATAAAGCTTTATCTTCATCTAACCTTCCTTTCTCATTATTTGATGTCTTTGAATACATATACAAATACAGTGGAATAAAAATAGGTACTGGAGCAGAAGCTATTTATGAATTGTTAAAGAAAGTTGACTTAGATTCCCTAGAACATTCAATTCAAAAGCAATTGAAAAAGGATGGACTTAATCATTCAGATGTAAAAACTAAGAGACTTCTAGTTAGATTAGAGGTAGTAAGATGATTCAAGTCTTCAGGAAATAAGCCTGAATGAATGATTCTAAAAAATCTATTAGTTCTACCCCCTAACTTAAGACCTATAGTTCAACTTGAAGCTGGTAGATTTACAACCAGTGACTTGAATATCTTCTATAGAAGAATCATTATCAGAAACGAAAGACTGAAGAAAATCTTGAGTCTAAATGTTACTTCCATTATTGCAAATAATGAAAAAAGAATGTTGCAAGAAGCTGTAGACTCTCTAATTGATAATGCAAGTAGAAAGAAACCATTAGTTTCTAAAGATAAACACTTACTGAAGTCTCTAACAGATCACCTAAAAGGTAAACAAGGACTTTTCAGACAAAACTTATTGGGTAAGAGAGTTGACTATTCTGGTAGATCTGTTGTTGTTGTGGGACCAGAATTGAAACTACATCAAGTTGGGTTACCTATTCTAATAGTTCTAAAACTCTTCAAACCTTTCATCATCAGAGAGTTAATTAGAAGTTATATAGATGAATCTACTGGTTTGAGAACTCAAATTGCTCAAAACATTAAATTAGCTGAACAAATAATAGATAACCAAGAAGATATCTTGTGACCAGTAGTTCACAAAGTTATTCAAGAAAGACCTGTATTGCTAAACAGAGCTCCGACTCTTCACAGCTTGGGAATTCAAGCTTTTGAACCTGTAATTGTAGAGGGTAAAGCTATTTGCCTACACCCTCTTGTAACTACTGCCTTCAATGCTGACTTTGACGGTGACCAAATGGCTGTTCACCTTCCTTTGTCTGATGAAGCAGTTAAGGAAGCAAGACAAATATTGCTTTCTCATTGACATGTATTAGCTCCTAAGAATGGTCAAGCAATATTGGTCCCTTCTCAAGACATGATTTTGGGTCTCTACTATCTAACTAACAGCAGAAAAGGATTTAAGGGTGAAGGAAGGTTGGTCTCTTCTATAGAAGAAACTAAATATCTATATGATTCAGGAGATATTGACTTAAATGCATTTATTGCTATCCCAACATCTGTATTCCCTCACAAGAAGTGACCTAAAGAAGGTTTGTTGATTACTACTGCGGGGAAGATAATTTTCAACTCTATTCTTCCTGAAGACTATAGATATATCAATGATTCTTACAAAAACTTCCTTTCAGAAGAAGATATTCTAGACACTACTGAAAATTACAGAGAGATAATTCAAAGCAAGCCAGAAAAGAATCCATTTAGCAAACATGTAATTCAAACAGTTATTGAGGAAGTGTATGAACAATACCCTATAGAAAGAACTTCTGTTGTATTAGACAATATAAAGAGTCTAGGATTTGAGTTTTCAACAAAATCCTGTATTACCATCTCTCCTTTTGATATTCCTAGATTTACAGATTCCTACAAATCTGAATTGATAGAACAAACTGAAGAAAAAGTTAGAGCTCAAAAGGAATACTGTGAATTAGGAATGATTACAGAAGATGAAAGATACAAGAGAGTAATCACTCTTTGATCTAATGTGAAGGATCAAGTTTCTGAAAAAGTTAAGGAGTGATTTAGAGGAGATATGTACAAAGATAATCCTATGGCTATCATGGAAAGATCTGGAGCTAGAGGAAGCCTATCTAACTTCGTTCAACTTTCAGGTATGAGAGGGTTAATGAACAGATCATATAACTATGGTCAAGTGACTGATTCCAAGATCATTAAGGACGTAATAGAAGTTCCTATTAAGCATTCCTTCGTAGAAGGATTAAACATGATTGAATACTTCAACTCTTCTTATGGTTCTAGAAAAAGTATGGCAGACACTGCAGTTAAAACTGCTAAGTCTGGTTATATGACTAGAAAATTGGTAGATACCTCTCAAGAAGTTATTGTTAAGTCATTAAACTGTAAGGCTCATAAAGGATTGATTGTTAAGGCAATACTTGCTGGAAAATCCAATAAAGAAGTTAAGTCTTTTGAGGAGAGAATTAGATATAGAGTTGCATTTAAAGATGTAATTTCTCCTAAGGATGGTTCTGTTCTTTGCCCAGCAGGAGAATTTATTACTGCTGAGATTGCTCAGAAGATAGTAGATTCAGGAATTACATCTTTGGAAATTAGAAGCGTGTTCCATTGCCTTCAAAAACAAGGAGTATGTCAAAAATGTTTTGGTTACCACCTAACAACTAAAAAACCTATAGAGATTGGTACAGCAATTGGAATAATTGCTGCACAGTCTGTTGGTGAACCTGCTACTCAATTGACCATGAGAACGTTCCACTTGGGTGGGGTTGCTGGGGAACAAAATATTGCTCAAGGATTTGAAAGACTAAAGCAATTGTTTGACATAGTTTCTTTGAGCAAGTGAGAAGGAGTTGCTTTAAGTGAAATTAGCGGAACTGTTACTTCAATTGAAAATAAGGAAGAATTAAAGGTTATTAAGGTTCAAAATAACTACTCAACCAGAGTGTATGAAGTAGAGTTGGATGTTCCTCTTCTGGTTAAGGAAGGAGATGTAGTTTCATTCGGAGATAGATTAACTGATGGAAATGTGGATCTGAAGAAACTACTTGAAGTTGCTGGACTAGATAGAGTGAGGGATTATATGGTGGAACAAATACTAGAAGTTTACTGACTACAAGGTATAGATATTGCAGACAAATACATAGAGTTAATTGTTAACCAATTAACCTCTAAGTGGAGAATTAACTTTGAAGGAGACTCTAAGTGAAGTATTGGGGAAGTGGTAGACTTTAATGATTACTATAGGGAAACAACTAAGTTGTTGTTGGACAAAAAGAATCCTCCAATAGCTTTCCCAATACTTCTTGGACTTGAAGAAGTTCCTGCTAAATCTAACTCATTCTTGGCTGCGGCTTCCTTCCAAGATACCAAGAAGATTTTGATTGATGCCTCTGTAAAAGCTCAAGTAGATGAATTAGTATCCTTGAAAGAAAACATAATTGTTGGAAACTTGATACCTGCAGGAACTGGATTAATACCTGAATTGTTAGAAAGAACTGCCTAGTAAAAACACTCTACTCAGGAAATTAAGTTTTAAGTTTTTAACTTTTCGATAATACTTTTCTAGATCGATTCAAGGAAATAATTTTTAAAAACATTATTTAGAGATCGCTGATATTTAAGGACTTTTATTTTCTATTAACACCGTTATTAAGTTTTTTAAAAATAGAAATAAAATACTAAAAAATTTGTAAATTAGATGCTCTGGAAGAAGTTGCTTCTAGAGTTGGCTACTGTTAGTGGATTGGGGGGGCATCGGAGGTTGATTCGGAGTTAATGGACAAGGCGTTTCGGTTGATTCAGAGGAAGAGACTTCATATTTAAAAAAAGAAGAAGAAACTTTAAGGTTACAAAAGGAATCGAGGAATAATTTAAGTGATGGATGAGGAAAGATATCTGAATTAGATCACACTATTTTAGGTTCTTGAAGATGGCGAAGTGAAGGAGTTGGGGAGGATTTACTCTTTATCAGAGGATGAAATGGGGCTGGTCCACACAAGAGGATATCTAGTGACCAGCACTCTCAGGCAGACAAAGATCTTTGAGGAGGAAGAAAGATTAGTATTGGTCAAGAGTGGTTTGGACCTAGAAGGGTATTTAAAGCTCTTGAAGATATGGAGAAAGTTGATAAAGAAAAATTTAAAAGTTATTGGCCAATAATACAAAAATCAGCACAATATCTGAATCAAGAAGATCTTGATGGAATACAAAGATATTGGAAAAACAGAAGCAGAGATCTAGAAGAAGATATTTTTGGACTATATCATGGTCGAAAATGATGAGCTGACAAATTTGGGATAAAGAAAGGTCAAGACAGGGTAGATCTTGAATTCGATTTTTCTAAGCTTAAGCAAATGTTAAGTAAAACTGAACAAGAATTAAGGGATAAAAAATGAACTTTTGGACAAATATTTCAAAATCCTAAATTAGCTCAGGTTAGACTACTTGGAGATGTAGAAGCAACTGCATTTAATTATTTAAAACATGTTGCTTGACCGGAAGCTGAAGAGGTCAAAAAATTGCAAGAAAAGAAGATAGCTATTGCTGTGCTTGCCTTAATGCTTGGAGAGGAAATAGGTTTTGACTGTGAAAAAGGTGAGGAAGATCATAAGAGTCAATTCTTTGGGGAATGTTCTGCGAAAGTAACAAACGGCGAAGTTCAAGTCAAGAGAGTATTAAAAAGCACTTTAAAACATAAAAATGAATATAAAGTTCCTATGAAGAATCATGGTGGAGCGTGACATCTGCAAAAAACTTTAAAAGATCCACAGGCATTGAAAAAATTAATCCAAATGGATAATATCAAGGACACCTCTTTATTGGATGAAAAATGTGAAGATGCGGCAGCATTATGACAATTTTGGAGTTACGGAGCCACCGAAATTAGGAGAGAAATTTGTGATCAAATATTAAGACCATGATTTGGAGATAGAGTTGACGATAAAAGATTATGTTTATTTGAAGCAAAGGAATTTAAAAATTATTTCAGACTCAATATATATTTACAAGTCCTTGAAATTCCTTTATGAAACAAAAGGAATACTTTTTGGACTAAATGCTCTAACTATGGAATATAAAAAATTTGTTTAATTCATATTTTTACTTTCCCAAAAAGACTTAAGAACTTTAAAATTTAAAAATTAAATTTTAATTACATTTTTGAATCTTTAAGTTGTCTCTTTTAATAAAAGCTTTTACCGGATTCTTTAGTATAGGAGCTATTTCTCTTACTTCTTTTGTTGCAACAAACCAAAATAGAGCATTGAACCTTCTTTCTGATGCCCCCCCCAGAGATAGGCTTGAAAGAAATAACTTATTAGGCAAACTAAATTAGGAGGAGGGCAACAAAATACCTTAGTTTCTTCGCAATTAAGAAAGTATTCTGAGGGAGCTCCAATACAGGGAAGAAGCGCTTCACAAAACGCATCTAAGGAGGACTTAAAAGAGTCCAAAAAACAAGATAATGTTTTATTTATTGATCTATTGTTTGACAGGTTCAATGAATCTCAAGGAGATAGTCCTATTTATTATTTTTGGGAATCAGAAAACTCAAAAGATCAATCCAATAAATCCTATGTGGATTTATACAAATGAGATAATAAAACCAAAATATTCACTTTATCTAAAGAAAAACAAGAATTAACTATTTGGAAATGATGAGGTAAAGGAGGGTTTAAAGTAGGTGACTATGACCTAAATTATTTTTATAAGTTTTCAGAGGATAATTTTTTGAATACAAATTTAAAAGAATATTTTGCTTCAGGAAATGAAACAAATAAATCAGGTTCTTTAATGTGAGGAAGAGGAGTTAATAGAAAAATAGAGAGATATGTTTATACAGGAAAATGAAAAGTGATTAAGTTAGGTGAAGGAACTACCAGTGTAATTCCTGCTATAAACCAATCTCCTCAGGATATTACCTCAGAAAACTTAGAAAGTATAGAACTAGTGAGACCAATTTACTGGTCTAATACTTTAAAAACTTTTGGAGCGACCAAGAGAGATGATACCATAGAAATTAAGAAATATAAAGAATATTTAGATTTCTTGGGATTTAAGTGAGAAGATAACCAAAAACAGGTAGTTTTTAAAGGTTCGGCCCTTAAAAAGAGTTAATTTTGAAAAAACTTTTATCAGCTTAGAACTAAAAACACAGAATAAATCGTGGGAATCCAAGATTCTAAAATCTAAAAAGCTTTTTGTTGATAGTTTTTAGTCCTTAAATTGTCTCTACTAACTAAAACCGTGACTGGGTTTTTTGGCTTGAGTACAATCGCCGTTTCCTCTTTTGCGCTGGCAAATCACAACAGGGAAGTAGTTCCAGTATTTGCTGTTGCCCCCCCCGATGTAATTAAGCAAGTATCCAGTCCAGTTACTGAATCTATACAAGAACTAATGAAGGATGGTGAATACAAAGGTTGTTCCTCTCTTGCGACTAGAGAAGGAAAGGGAAGTCAGTTATATGTGTGTTTGAAAACTACAAATAATGATTCTTATGTTCCACATTTCTATTTTTTCAATAAGAAAGCTTTATCCGGTAAGTTCCCACAAGTAAGTCAAATTACTAATTCCAAAAATAGCTATTCTATAGATATACAGTTAGCGGAAGGTAAGAATGAAAGCTTGACTTATTTCCCATTCTGATTAAGAAATATTTCAAAAAATTCATTAAATCCAGAGGCAGATTGTCAAATTTCCAAGGAAAATTCCTCTTACTCTCTAACCTGCAATAGTAAAAAAGTTCAAACAGGGATTCAAATTTAATTAAGTTTTTTCTAGATTTAATAGAAACCAACTGGTAGGCCTTTTAAGTTAAATCCTTTTCTCCCCCCTCCTTTTTTCAGCCAATCCTGTTAAAGTTAAAAGCTTTAATAACAGCTTTTTACATGATTGTCTAAAAGAACCATTGATTTTTAAAAATATTTAACTCCTGTAATAGATTTATTATTAAAGGTTTAATTTATTTAAAAAAATAAGTAAATCAAAAAATGATTTGGAAGAAGATTCTTTTAGAAATTGGAGCCATAACAGGATTCGATGGTGGGGGCATTGGTGGTTGATTTGGAATTAATAATCAAGGTGTTTTAGTTGAGTCAGAGGAAGAGACTTCATATTTAAAAAGAGAAGAAACTTTAAAGCTACAAAAGGAAGCGAGGAATAATTTAAGTGATGGATGAGGAAAGATAGCCGAGTTAGATCACACAGTGCTAGGATCTTGAAGATGGCAAAGTGAGGGTGTTGGTGAAGATTTACTCTTTATCAGAGGATGAGATGGAGCTGGACCACACAAGAGAATATCTAGTGACAAGCACTCTCAGGCAGACAAAGATCTTTGAGGAGGAAGAAAGATTAGTATTGGGCAAGAGTGGTTTGGACCAAGAAGGGTATTTAAGACACTTGAAGATATGGAAAAAGTTGATAAAGAAAAATTTAAAAGTTATTGGCCCATAATACAAAAATCAGCTCAATATTTAAGTCAAGAAGATCTTGATGGAATTCAAAGATATTGAGCAAATAGAGACAGGGAGCTAGAAGAAGATATTTTTGGTTTATATCATGGTTGAAATTGATGGGCTGAGAAATTCGGGAAAAAGAAAGATAAAGATCAAGTAGATCTTGAATTTGATTTTTCTAAGCTTAAGCAAATGTTGAGTAAAACTGAAAAAGAATTAAGAGATCAAAAGTGAACTTATGGAAGAATATTTCAAAATCCTAGATTAGCTAAGGTAAGACTACTCGGAGACGTTGAAGCAACTGCATTTAATTACCTAAAACATATTGCTTGACCAGAAGCTGAAACAGTTAAAAAATTAAAAGAGAAGAAAATTGCTATTGCCATACTTGCTTTAATGTCTGCAGAAGAAATAGGGTTTGATTGTGACAAAGGAGAACAAAATCATAAGAGTCAATTCTTTGATGAATGTTTGGCGAAAGTAGACAGTTCAGTTAAAGTGAAGAGAGTCTTAAAAAGTACTTGGAAATACAAAAATGAATATTGAGTCCCTCTTAAGAAACATGGTGGTTTGTGACATCTACAAAGACCTTTAAGGGAGAAACCTGTAACTCAACAATTGATAAAAATGAATGATATAAATAGTACTTCCTTACTAGATGAAAAGTGCGAAGAAGCTGTTCCAATGTGACAATTTTGGATTTACGGAGAAACAGAAATTAGAAGAGAAATTTGCGATCAAATAATAAGACCATGGTTCGGAGACTGAATTGACGATAAGAGATTATGTCTAATTGAAACGAAGGAATTTAAAAATTATTTCAGACTTAATACTTATTTACAAGTTCTTGAGATTCCTTTATGAAACAAAAGAAATACTTTTTGAACTAAATGTTCTAATTACGGAATTTAATGCTGATATGGCATAAAGAGCCTAAATTCCTAGAGTAAAAAGCAAAACTTTTAAATAAATAGGAAATTGAATTTCATGTTTCTTAGAAAAAATCTATTTAATTCAATTGATAATTTTTTAGATTGTCGTAAGAGCTTTAAAATCTAAAAATTAAATCCTAACTAAGTTTTTAAGTCTTTAAATTGTCCTTTTTAGCAAAAGCTTTTACAGGATTTTTTAGTATAGGTGCTATCTCACTTACTTCCTTTGTTGTATCAAACCAAACTAAAGCACTAAGTCCTCTTTTCGTTGCCCCCCCCAAAGATAATGTTGAAAACAATAACTTAGACCAAACTGGAGTAGAAAGACAACCAAATACCTTAGTTGCTGCACAACCAAAACAATATTCTGAAGAGCCTCGAATACAGGGAATAAGCGCCTCCAAAAACGACCAAGATGATTCCCAAGAGAACTTAAAAGAGGACAAACAACAAGACAATGTTCTATTTATTGATCTACTGACAGGTTAAACGAATCTCAAGGAGATAATCCTATTTATTATTTTTGAAAATGAGAAAACTCAAAAGATCAATCTCAAAATAAATCTTATGTTGATTTATATCAATGGGATAGTAAGGCTAAAATATTTTCCTTAGCTAAATCCAGACAGGAATTAACTGTCTGGAAATGATGAGGAAAAAGGGGGTGCTTGAGGGAGTGGATTAGACTTACAATACTTCTATAAGTTCCAAGGAGATAACTTTGCAAACACACACTTAAAAGCTTATTTTGATGCAAATTATGAAACGGTTAAAACAAACTTTATTGATAAAGAAAAAGCAAAAGATTCTGCATATGTAGGACAATGGAGAGTAATTAAGTTAGATGAAAGGATGGCAAATTCCATTCCTGCAATCAAGAAAACTCCTAACTTAACTTCAGATAATAAATTAGAAGAAATCCAGTTAGTTAAACCAATTTATTGGTCTAAGAAGCTCAAGAGTTTCTCAGAAGTTCCTTTGGAGGGAGAACAAAAAGAAGGCGTTATTGAACTGAAAAACTATCAACAATATCTAGATTTCTTAGGACTTAAGTGAGATAGTTACAGAAATATGGCAGTATTTGGAGGTGAAGAAAACTTTACTGCAGTCACATCTCCAGAACTAAAGTCAAAAGAATATAAAGATAGTGTTTTATTCGCGACCTCAATACTTGATAGATTAGAAACACATTAGGAAAATAATCTAATCTATTATTTTTCTGGTTGAGAAGAAAGACATAATGAAGAATGAAGGGGACAAAAAAGATTGAAATCTTATGTAGATCTCTATAAAAGAGATAGCAAAGCAAAAATATTTGTTTTATATAAGCCCAAACAAGAATTAACTGTTTGGAAATCTTGAGGCCAAGGAAAAACTTGGGGAGGTGGTTATGATCTTCAATATTTTTACAAATTCTTAGAAGATAAGTTCTTGAATGATAACTGAAGAACATATTATGTTTCGGGAAACAAAACTGATGAATCTCCCTCTTTATTGGGGAGATTGGGACAAAGACAACAGGATCAAGTGAAATATAAAAAGTTTGTCTATGTTGGAAAATGGAAACTTATTGAGTTAGGCAAAGAGCCTTCCCATGTTATTCCTGCCATAAAACCACTAACTAAGGATATAACTAAAGATGGTCTTATAGATATAAAACTAGAAAGACCAATTTATTGGTCTAAAAAATTAAAAAGCTTCGTATTAAATTCTTTTGGAAAGGAAGATGGAGAAACTGTAGAGATTCAGCACTATAAAGATTATCTAGATTTTCTGGGATTAGAGTGAGATCAGGAACAGGGAAGAGCAGTATTTCAAACTTCAGTCCCTAAAAAGAGTTAATTTTGAATAAAGCCTTCAGTAATTTACAATTGCGAACAGAGAATAAAATGCAGGCATAAAAACTTTAAAATCTAGAAAATTTCTTATGGTAGTTTTTAGGACTTAAATTGTCTCTATCAAATAAAACCGTTAACGGTTTTTTGGCTTAAGTGCAGCTTTTGTTTCTTCCTTTGTTTTTGCAAATCGAAATAAGGAATTAGTTCCAGCATTTTCTGTTGCCCCCCCCCACTAAGTTAAACAAACAACTATCACTGCTACTGAAGTCATAAAGGAGTTAGTTAAGATTGGCGAATATAAAGGTTGTGCCACTTTAGTAACTAGTGGAGGAAAGGGAACTCAATTGTATGCATGTTTAAAAACTACAACAAATAACGATTCTTACTGGCCACATTTTTATTTCTTCAATAGAGCAAACAATTTCAACAAGTTCCCGAGAGTAAGTCAAATTTTTAATGTGAAAACAGGTTATTCTACTTTATATAAAGTTAGAGGGAGGTCAAACTAAAAGTTTGACTTATTTCCCATATTGATTAAGAACTATTCAAAAAATCCCATTAATTCCAGAGAAAGATTGTCAGGTTACAAAAGATAGTGATAATTCTTCTCTTTCATTAAAGTGCAACGCAAAAACAGTTCAATCAGGAATTCAAATTTAGTTAAGCTACTTTTTTTTAGAATTAAGAGAAACTAACTTTAAAGTCTCGGCGCCACTTTAATGTCTTACGCCTTACATACTCTTGGTGGATTTTCTGGGCTAGGAATTGTCTCCCTCACCTCTTTAGTTTTGGTGAATTTTGGAAGAGAAACTTTACCACCTGCTTTACCCGCACAAGTAATGGCCGAAATGGATAGCTCAATAGCAGAAGTAATTTCTAAAAATAGTTATAAAGGTTGTTCAGCTTTCTTTCATCACTCCCAAAGTACTTCTTTATATGTATGCTTGAAAGATGATACAAATGAAGTAATTAAACCTCTATTATTTCACTACAGTAGAAAAAGGAACGATAGATTTAAACAAGTAAGTCATTTAATAAAAGAGTCAAAATTTCCTAGCACCATTACGATGCACTTCTTAGACCATACTTCTGAAATTTTGAAATATCCTCCTATCTGGTTGAGAGGTTTGTCAAGTTTTCCTCTTCACCCAGAAAATGATTGTGAAGTTAAGAGTGAAGGAGCATACACATTCAATTTGAGTTGCAAAAAGAATGCAAATTTAAATCAAAGAATTCATCTTTAGATTTTTAAAGTTATTTTTTTAAGTTCAGATTTGGTTTATTCTCTCTTCTCTTTATGCTAGTAGAAATTATTTAGTTATAAACCTTATAGATAGGAGTAAATTGAGCAAATCTTTGAGATTAAAAATTACAACTTTTTGAAGCTTTCGTAATAGTTTTTATTGTAAAGTTGTTTTTGAGGTAAAAACTTTTAAAAGATTTTTACTTTAATGCCAATCAATTACTGCTTTCGCTTGCTTCAATACTTTTAAAAAGTAAATTTGCTATTTTTAACTTGTTGAAATATTGAAATAAGTTAAAAAATAATTAACTCTCTGGGCTAGTAACTAAGCCAAATCGTCCTCAAAGAAACTTCCCAAATCAAACATCCTTGAGTCATCCACCATAAGAAACAATCCTAAATCCTCTGGGATTTCTGGAGGGTTATGATCGTACAAGTCAGCGGAACCAACAAGAACATGTGACAATTGTCTAGTACCATACTTCAAGTAATTTAAATTCACGATTATATCTTTTTCTCTCAAACCTGGTCCAGCTGAATATTCTTCAGAAATAGCAGGAACTATCCACTCATCTGAAGTATTTTCATATTGTGATTTAACGTACTCTAAAGCACTCTTAAATATAGGAGTCCCTTTTCTCTTCAAAAATGCCTTTCACACTTTATCAATTCTGTCTCACATTTCCCCTTCATCCATTGCATAAAATCTGCCTGAAATAGAAGATAGAATTCCCCCAGTTTCTTTGATTTTTGCTTCTATTTCGGGAAGATCTTTTAAGAATTGTTTTTTAGGTACATCTTTCCCGTCACTAAATATATGTACAAAAGGCTTAATTCCATGTTTCTTAACAACATCAAGAAAAGCATACAAATGGTCTAGATAAGAATCTATTCCCCCTCTAGAGGCCAACAAATAAATATGCAGATTTGTGTTTCCGTTGAACTTTAATTGTTCAAAAACATCCAAAACACCTTCTCTATTAGGAAAATCACCTGTTTCTATCGATTTATTAATAATTGGCAACCAATGTTTAGCCTCTTTAATTCTTTGTTCTCTTGTGATATCTCCTGAACTACACATCTTAATAAAACAAGTTTTTAGAGATTTTAAACCATTGTTTTAAAAATAACAAATTTTTTTTTTCATAAATATAAACTAAGTTTTTTTGTCAAAAAAGGAATAATGGTCACTAACAGGTATAAAACATTTCAAAAAAAAGAAAACCATGCTATTCTTTTAATTTGGGTGTAGTTGTTTTTTGAAGTCGAGGAATAAAAATTTGAAGATAAATAAAGAAAATTCAGTAATTTGCTTAAAAATACAATTTTATGGGGAAATTTGATTCAAAATTTGAAAATAATAAAATAATTGGGCCTTTGTTTGATTTTTAGCGAATTTACTCACTTAAAGATTTAATGTTCAATGCTGTTGAAAAAGTTGTTATTGGAGTTGGGAACTCTAGCTGGTCTAGTCGGAGGGGTTGCTGGAGGGTTAGCGAGTTCTTCACAAAAAAGTATTGAATTTAATGATGTCGATGAAACGACTTTCTTAAGTGAAAATTCATCAACTTTAGTTCAAAATCAAAAAGTTAATACAGATCTAAAAAAGAGAAACAGTCTAATTTCTCACTTAAATTACAATGTTCTGAATTATTGGAGATGACAGAGTGAAGGGGTAGGAGCAAACTTTCTTTTTATTAATGGTTGAGAGAAAGCGGGAAAGCCGATAGAAATAAATAGCGAAACTCATTCTCAGAAAAAACGTGAATTATGGGGAGGTAGACTGATTACTTTTAGTAATTATGATGGAGGTTGATTTGGACCTAGGGATTTAACCAAAATGTGAAAAGATTTGGAGAAATCAAAGGAAATTACAAAAGGTAAATCATATTGAACTATGATTCAAGAATCAAAAAATTACTTGAAACAAAAAGATTGAGAGGAATTGACTCGGTTTTGATCCGATAGAAGTAAAGAGCTTGAGGAAGATATATTTGGGCTTTGAAAAGGTAGAGATTATTGAGCTAAGCAGTTTGGCGTTAAGCAGGGTGGAAAAGTTGATTTGGAATTTAGGCTTACTAATTTAAGTAAGTTTTTGGAAGCTAGTGAAGATGATCTAAGGACTCAAGGTTGAAAATATGGTGAATTAGTCAGCAATTCCCTTTTAGATGGAATTAGATATTTTGGAGATCTTGAGGGAACTGTTTTTAATTACTTGAGAAAAATTGCTTGGCCGAATGACGAAAATACAAAAAAATTAAAGGAAAGAAATGTTGCCAAAGTTATTGAGAAACTCATCCATGGTGAAGAAATGGGCTTTAATTGTAATCGAGATGATGATAATGAGATAAAGAAAAAATATTTTGAAGAATGCGAAAAAGGTGCAAAAGAAAAGTTAGGAAAATTTGAAGTTGTGTCCGTTTTAAAAGCTACAAATTATAGTAGTGGTTATAGAGTTCCTTTGAAGGGGAAGAAAGCTCCTTGAAAAGAACACCCCTCTTTGACCGCAGACGAAAAGAAGTTAATAAATTTTGACAAGATTGAAGATTCAACTTTAATTTTTGAAAAGTGCGAAGAATCAGGTTGGATTTTGTTTTTGGACGCCAATAAACAAATTCGTCAAGAAGCTTGCGAAAGGTTATTGAATCCATGATTCGGGGATTCTGTTCCAGATAAAAGGTTATGTTTATTTAAATCTCTGGAAAATGATTATCTCTTGAGATTAATTAACTACGTAAAAGTCGTAACAATTCCTACTTGACATCATAAAAACACTTTCTGAACTAAGTGCTCCAATTTTGGGATTTAAACAAAAAAAATTACTGATTTTTTTAAGTAGGGTTTTATTTAACTTAAATTCCTAAATTCCATAGTTAGAACATTTAGTCCAAAAAGTATTCTTTTTATTTCACACAGGAATTTCCAGAACTTGTAAATAAGTATTAAGTATTAAATAATTATTAAAGTCCTTAATTTCAAATAGACACAGTCTTTTATCTTCAACTCAGTCTCCAAATCAAGGTCTTATTATTTGGTCACAAATTTCTCTCCTAATTTCTTTTTCTCCGGCAGATAATATTTCTCACCATTGAGCAGCATCTTCACATTTTTCATCTAGTAAAGAAGTGTTCTTTATATCATCCATTTTTACAAGTTCTCTAGCTTCACTTGCATTCAATTTATTTTGTTGTTTTCAACCATGTCCAGCGTCTTTTTTCGGAGAATAATAACTTCCATAATTCTTTTAAGTACTTTTTAAGACTCTCTTTACTTTAACTGAATCACCTTCATTAGATTCACATTCTCCGAAGAATTTACTTTTATAATCTGCTTTTCCGCCTGCACAATCAAAACCTATTTCCTCCCCTAGCATTAAAGCCAGTATAGCGATAGCTATCTTCTTCTCTTTTAATTTTTTGACCTCTCCAGTTTCTGGTCATGCAACATGTTTGAAGTAATTAAAGGCAGTTTCCTCAACATCCCCAAACACTCTAACTTTAGCTAATTTAGGATTCTGAAATATTTGTCCAAAAGTTCATTTTTGTTCCCTCAATTCTTTTTCACTTTTACTCAACATTTGTGTTATCTTAGAGAAATCAAATTCAAGATCTACTTGATCTTTACCTTTCTTTTTTCCGAATTTCTCGGCTCATCAGTTTCAACCATGATATAAGCCAAAAATATCTTCTTCTAGTTCTCTACTCCTGTTTTGTCAAAATCTTTGAATTCCATCAATATCTTCTTGAGTTATATATTGAGCCGACTTTTTGTATCTTTGGCCAGTAGCTTTGTAATTCCTTCTTATTTAATTTCTCCTTATTAACTTTTTCCATATCTGCAATTGCTCTAGACAATTGTCTAGGTCCAAATCAAGTATTTCCAACACTAATATTCCTGCCTCCTCAAAGATCTCTTTCTGCCTGAGAATGTCTTTCACTAGATATTCTTTTATGTGGTCCCGCCCAATCTCATCCCCTAATCTAATAAAAAGTAAATCTTCACCAACACCCTCACTTTGTCATTTTCAAGATCCTAGAACTGTGTGATTTAACTCAAATATTTTTCCTCATCCTTCACTTACATTACTCTTAACTTCCTGTCTTATCTTTAAGCCCTCTTCTTCCCTTAAATAAGAAATGTCTTCTTCTGAATCAACTAAGACACCCTGATTATTAATTCCAAATTAACCACCAATGCCCCCCCCAATCCACTAACAGTAGCTAACTCTAAAAGAATCTTCTTCCAGAGCATTTAATTTACAAATTTTTATTATTTTACTTCTATATTTAGGCACCGTAATTAGAACATTTGGTTCAAAAAGTGTTATTACTGTGCCAAGTGGGTAAATCCAAAACATTTAAGTAGGTGTTGAGTCTTAAGTAGTATTGGAATTCTGGAATTTCAATTAAACATAAACGCTTATCTCCTACTACATCTCCAAACCAAGGAATAACTATCTGGCTACAAATATTCCTTCTCAACTCCAATGAGGAATCTCCCAAAAAAGAAAAGAGATTTGATTCTTCACATTCTTCATCTATTAAAGGACTCTTTTTTAAATCATCCCTTTTAATTGCTTTTGCCTTATCTGTAACCTTTCTCATATCATTTCAAGTTCAAAATGTTTTAATTTCTTTTTCAGGAATCCTGAAGTATCCATTTCTGTAATGGGTGCTTTTAAGCACAGATTTAAGATTCGCATTCCCTTTGAATTTTTGGCATTCGCTAAAAAATTCTTTTAAACTTACTTCGTTGTTTTCGGAGCAATCAAATCCTGCTTGTTCTCCGTTCAATAAAGCTTTAATGACTAGTCCTATATTTTTCTCCCTTAAACTTTTAGACTCACTTCGATTCCCTCAAAATATTTTTCTTAAGTAATTAAAGAAGACTTGTTCAACGTCACCCAAAAGTCTTGATTGTTTAATTTTTTTATTGTTGACAATTTGTCCAAATTGTCATCCTTTAGTAATCAATGCTTCCTCGTTGGACTCCAAAAGCTTCTTTAAATTTGTTAATTGAAATTCAAGTTCAACCAATCCCGTATCTTTGACAACACCAAATTTATCTATTCACCATTCCCTCCCTCTATATAAACATAAAATGTCTTCTTCTAAGTCTGGATTTCTTTCTTTTCAATACTTATCAATTCCCTCCAAATCTTTCTTTCCAATATATTCTCCTGATTTTTGTAATATATCTCAATAAGTTTCTTGTTTAATCACATCTTGAGTTTGATTTAATTTCTCAACCTCTAAACTTAATTTCCTTGGTCCAAATCACCTTAAACTTTCGCTAACTTTTCTTCCCCCAAAAAGCTCTCTTCAGCTTTGAGAATGAGAGTCACTTTTTACTATTTGGTGTGGTCCCGCACCATCTCATCCACTAATAAAAAGAAGATCTTCTCCGACTCCTTCGCTCTTGTCTCGTCAAGAACCGAGAGAAGTTTTATTTAATTCATTAACCCTACCCTCCCTGGGATTTAATTGTTGTTTGATTTTTTCATCTAGATTTAGTACATCAACACTGTCTTTAAAGTGAAAGTGATCAATCGAGGTGTCGATTTTAATATCTCCTCCCTTAAGGCCAAATAAACCACCAATGCCCCCCCCAGCGAATCCTGTCATGGCTCCAATTTCTAAAAGAACCTTTTTGAAGAGCAAGATTCTAGAAAAGACCTAATTATTGAATTATTTAATTAAAAAGCTAATAAAAACTAACTACTTAAATAAATAGATCAAAAAAATTTATCTAATGAATTAATTTTTTAGTGAAACTTTTAAATGCTGCATTTAAGTGAGTAGAATGTTGGAAGAAAAAATAATTAGATTAATTCCTATGAAATATAAGAAGAAAGACAAGACTTTGAGAATTTAATAGTTCAGAATATTTGAATGTTCCATATTTTTGTTTTCGTGATATAAAGTAACTGAAATTTAGGAAAATTTTCAAAAAAATAGAAAAAACATCTAATTGATAAAGAAATTACAAAAAATTAATTTGCTTTATTTTTTAAGGGAAAGTAGATTTTAGGATTAAAACCTTGGACTCACTTTAGCTTATTTTCCGAATCAAAAGAGATATTACACTCCCTTCCCTTTTCTAAATCTTTGCATTCAGTTAGATTGAAGCTAAAAACATTTTGTGAAAATGTTTCTTCACCAAGGCGATAATCTTCTTGATCTTTAACTGCAGAAATAATAGTCTCCATTGATGAGTCTCCCGCTTCTTTAAGTTTTATTTTTCTTTGGTCGCAATTTATAGAAATATGATCTTCTGACAAAAACTTCATATTTTCTCTGGGAACTTTCAATGAAACTCTTCTCTCCCCCTTGTAACATAAGTGCTCAATTAGTTCACTTTTCTCCTTCTTTTACATTAGGTCTTCAAACAATATTGTCTTTATTGTTCGAATCTAAAACTTTTAAAGAAATGTAATTAGAATCTTTTGCATTTCATTCATTTATTTCTTTAGATGTCAAATATACTCTATAATGCTTGCCATGTTGTTTGCAATTCAAAATCGGGATATGCGCACTTACCTCATCCAATCCAGTTGTTAACGCTGAATTTTCTCCGACTAAATTTATAAAAGCCGGTATAGACAGGCAACTTCCAAAAGTTAAGCCACACTTAAAAGCTAATCCTAAATTAAAAAAACTCATCTGAGTTATTCAAGAATACTGCTGATATCTCTAATATATCATTAATAAGAGGAGTACATTTGGAATGTCAACAAACTATATAACTGAAGAAAAGTTAGCTGAGATTAAATCTCAGCTTGCTAAGTTAATAGATGTAGAAAGACCGCAAGTTTTAGAAGAACTTAAGTATGCTAGAAGTTTAGGAGACTTATCGGAAAACGCTGACTATGACAGCGCAAAGATGAGACAAGAACAATTGGAGAAAAAAATTTCTGAATTGGAATACATATTAAAAAACTACGAAATTATTGATAAAGGCAATAAAGAAGGTAAGGAGGCTGGCAAGGAACAAAAAGTAGTTAAGATAGGTTCAAAAGTTAGAGTGTTTCACTCACTGACAAATGAGGAATATACTTTTGAAATATTAGGTAGTTTGGATGCTAATCCTTCTCAATTTAAGATTTCTAATGAATCTCCTATAGCCAGAGCCATATTGGGCAAGCCTGCTGGCGGAACCTATACAGTAGAAGTTGAAACTAGACAAAAAAGTTACTCTATTAAGGTACTTGAAATTTTTTAATCTTCTTCAATTTACTTCAATAACTTTCCCACAATAGCCTTTAAAAGGGTTATTAATTTTGAAATTCTGATTATAGGAAAAGTTAAGGATATACTTTCTGAAGGTATTCTAGTAACTCCAAAGATGTACGCTTTCTTTTATAAAAATAGAAGCTTATATTTTGCAGATGTACCTAAAGGGGGAAGTTTGGCACTTCTTTGTCCTTACCCCTCTTTGAGCGATCACTATGAGAACTGAGAACAATTGGCGTGTTCAAAAGAAGAGCTTAAATTTCTCTTACCCACTAATTGGGAATTAATTCACTACTTGTTAGAGGAGTTAAAGGCTATGGGAAAATATGTAGATGTTCCTGAAAAAAATCCTTTATCTTTAGAAACTGGTTATTTTCATACTTGAAAATCAAAACTTAAACAATCTTTATCCACACTTATTGAATTTGATTATCAAAGATTGATAGAAAAATATATAAGTCAAGTTTTTAGTGATCAATATTCAAAACTTAGTTACAAGTTAATGCATCCTGAAGAAATAAAAAATAAAAATAAGTTGTATCCTACAATCTCAGGAACTAAAAACTTGTATTCTCTCCTAAATAGAAAGTTAGAAATTTTACCTCTGTTTACAAGTCGAAAAGAGCCCGATTTAAAGATTTATGATGGTTGACCTTTGGAGAATTTAGGAAATACAGAAAAACATAATTATTCCTCAGAATGAATTTCCAAACTAGAAAAAGATTCTCCGGATCTTTTTTCCTTCTCTCCCTTTAAAATACCTAAACTTCCTGACTTAGAAGCCAAAAAATAAAATTCCTAGAGATATGGTTAGATTAAGACTCAAAAAAAAAGGAAAAAAGCATAATCCTTTTTTCAGAATAATTGCAATAGACTCTAGAAGAGCTAGAGACTCTGCTGAACTTAAGACATTAGGTTTTTATGAACCTAAAAAAGGTAATTTTGAATTGGATATGAATTTATACAAAGAATTCATAAGTAAAGGTGCTAAGCCCACTAAAAACTTGTTAGATTTAGTTAAAGCTCAATCAAGACTTTCGAAATTATAGTTTGAAATTATCTATTTCAGCAATACCTAAGTTATCACCAGAGGGTTCTCAAATTTGCTTACCTATAATTCTTCACTTGGAAAGTGATGAAGAAAATAAGTCTTTGGCTTCGCAATGATCTCCTTCTTCTTTTCCTTTTCAAGAGGAAAGAGATTGGAGTATTTCTAAAGACATAATTACTCAACACATAGAAAATATTGAAAATTTATTAAGTTCTAGCAGAGAAATAGGTTATTTTTATCCTGAAGATTGTTCCTTGACTTTAGATAGAGAACAATTTTTTCACTATCTACTAACTGGCTGTAAAGTTAGTAAGGCTTTAAATAGATTACTAAAAAATACAAGGTTTGATTTAGTTGGCATGGAAAAATTTAAGTTAAGTACTTTGCTATCTGGCGGAGCGGGAGATGACTTTAAGATTAAAAATTCTTCTGAAATATTAGAATTGTCTGAGCAATTAAGAATTTTTAATCAAAAAAAGAAATAGTCTGTAATAGACAGGATTAACTCAGGAAATAATTGTTTACCAAATCTAATTAGGTCTTCAATAAGGAACTGGGGAAAATCCTTTCAAAAATTAGAAAAGCTTAAATAATTTTTATATGCTCTCTTTTAATTTGTTATCTAAGTCCTCCTTAGCACTGTGCGCTTTAGTTGGAGGAGCTGGAGTTGCTTATGGTTTGACAAATTCTTCAACCAAAAATTATATAAATCATCTTTCAAAACAATCATTTATAGAGAAACCAAAGAGTGAAAATGTTTTGACTCCCTTGACTTTAAAGGCTAATGAGGTAAGTTTCTCAAATCAAGAAGAAAGTCCAGAAAAACATACTTTAAGCCGAGGGGAGAAGAATCCTACTCAATTGAGAGTTAATTCTTTAGACAATAAGCAAGATTCTGATCAAAAATTAAAAAATGAGGATCAAAGAACATTATCAAAAGATCCAAATTCAAAAACCAGAGAACAAAAAGAAAGAGAAAATAATTTTGACATAACACAAAATCCTCCAATTATTGTTGAGAAAAATCCCGATATTGAAAGCTCCTATCCTCCTATAGATGAGTTATCGAAAAATAATTCTTTATCTAAGAATTATTTCATAAAAGGTGAAGAAGATTTTCTGGAAGAAGAGGAATGAACGGCCAATGAATGTGAGTGATTGGGCTCCGGCTTAGAGGTTAAATTGAAATGCCAATGAACCAACGGGGAAATTTATTCTAAATCTAGAGAAGTTATATTCCACTTCTCTGAGAAGGATATTATTATTATTCATCAACTGAATAATTCTGATATAAGAGACCAAAACACAAAAATTTATTTTGATCCATCATTAGATGGAGGGGAGCTTACTTTAATTTTTAAGTCTTATGAAACTATAAAAGTAAGACTAGAACACAAAATTTCTTAATTAAATAAGTATAGGTAAATATTCTTAAAGCTTTATCTGAAAGTTCTATCTATCTTAATTAAGAAATAACTTAGTAATTTAAGTGAAAAATATTTAAGCATGTCTATAAATTCAAAACAAAAAGTTAAGTTATGAAGGAAAAATAGATTGATATTAAAAAACTAACCCTTCGAATTCCTATTAATAATTACTAAAAAATTAATTATTTAAATTCTGACAATTTTCACTTAATATCTATTCCTCCTACAGAACATTTGAAAATTCTGTTGTTCAATTCATGACCTTTTACTTGCACACTTTCAAATCGACACTCCTTATTTAATCCAAATTTCCCTAAATCAGACTCTTGTTCTTTGTAATTCTTAATTCCCCTTTCTTTATTTCAAAATCATCCAGATTTAGTTTTTACCAAAATAGAATTATCTGCATAAGGATTCTTTCTTAAGCTAATAGCTTCTTCTCAAGTTCCACCATTGTAAAAATAATGTTTGGTCGAGTGAGTTTTATCGCCATTATTTGACCCCATCTTTTTCAAACAAACGAACAACAAGGAAATCTTATTGTCCTCATTCAAAAATTGATAACAAGAATCGAATCCGTAAGATTTTTTAAATTGATCTAGTTGTTGAACAACTAATGGATACTTACTCGCAAACTGTTCGGAAAGTGCAAATGACGAAGAAGTAGTGGCAACACCACCTAAAACAACAGCTAAAGGTATCTTTAGAACATTACTTAGCATAAAGAATATACTTTGTTATTTCCAATTTATAGAAACAATTTTAAGAGAGGATTCCTAAACCTTTAACTATTCTTAGTTTCGGTTAAGTCTAACTTTAATTAGGAACTAAAAAATTAAAGCGACTTTTTGCGGGATTAAATGTTCTGTTGCTATCCTTAATTGGTTATTTTGTGAACTTTCTTATATTTTTTAAAGAATAAAGGTCTTGTAATCAAATAACAAGGGAGGATACATATGCATGAACATATGTCAAATCTAAGAAGATTATCTTTCTTATAACTTTCTGAGTGACAATCCTGAAAATTCTTGATTATTCATCAATTTAGTAACCCAATCATAAACATTGTGAAATTAGCACCTGACAGAAACAATAAAAAGTTTGGGCTTCATGAACTTCCAAAACCGTAACCTAATACAGAAGATCAATAGGAAACTGTAAATGGAATTTGTGTAAAGAAAAATCTGATCATCTTAACATACGAATCCCAACTATATTTATCTTTCTTGAAGAAATAAACTAGATATTTTCAAAGATTTTTAAAAAATTTCATACGTTAATACATAAATTATTGGATAAATATGTTTTTTTACACTTCTATCTCTTCTCCTAACAAGGAGTAAAAATTTACAAATTGAATATTCGCCTTTGGAATTATATTATTTCCAGATTTTGTTTATTCCTATGATTTTATTTAAAAAGTAAGTAGTTTTGAAACAATTTTGATAGAAAGTAAGTTTTTAATTTCACAAAAAACCCTAATCTAACGTCTCTATTCAGCATTTTTTCAAACTCAAACACTTTGTAATTATTTGTTCATTATTTTTCTGTAATTCAAATATTGGATTGCAAATTTGGTTGAATTTGTCGATTAAGTCTTGGGGGCGGGAAACAATAGTTCATTTTTTCGGATGGTTTCCTTTGAGGTGGAGGTGGTAGACTTGCTTAATAGAAGTTCAACATTCTCCTTCAAAGAATGAAAAAGGAAAGTTAGCCCGACATTTGCATTTGGCTTAAGTGCCCATAAATCTCCCTCCAAATATAACCTTATTTCATTTATAGCTATATTTTTAATTGTTTTGGCAATTCCGTGATGACAAAAAATGAGGTGCCCCCCCCAAGAAGAATTCCTCTGCATTTCTTCAACCCTTCTTCAGTTAATTGTTCCAAAGTAGAAACTAAAAACTTACATTTAGATTTAGAAATATCTTTTACTTGCAAAAAGGGGACTCCCCCTGCTCTGCAGTAGTACAACTTATCTCAATAATAATTGGATCTGGGAGGTCTACTTCCTTTAATGATTTGAAACAAATT